>NZ_JBHYJW010000057.1:0-65407 GCF_042741125.1 Amycolatopsis sp. NPDC058986
ACCTTACGGGCGTCAGACGCCCGTAAGGTGGCCTTGACGGCATCTCAGGCTGCGGCGCCGAACCAGCGGGTCAGCGCCTCCTGGAGGCCATCCGTCTCTTGTGGACTGTCGGTGGCCCAGGCGACGTAGCCGTCGGGGCGGACCAGCACCGCCGCGACCGGGGTGTCCGAAGTGGACTCGCTGACCAGGTCGACGCGATCGGCCCAGCCCACTGCGGCCGCACCGATTTCCGTGCCGCCGGTGAAGTCGGCGAGCACCGGCCGCGCGGTACGCAGGAGTTCGGTGACGCGCCGGGAGCCGACGGCGAGGTCCGGGACCATCCGGCCCGACAACGGATGCGTGTCCCCGATGTCGTACCGGACGTCCGACCCGGCCATCAGGTGCGCGATGAACGCGGAGTTCTCCTGCTTGCGCACCATTTCCCCGAACAACCGCCGGAGCGCGGTGACCTCGGGGCCGGGTGCGATGAGGGCCGCCTGCGCGAGCGAGTGCATCATGACGCGTTCGCCGACGGGATGACGCTCGCTCTGGTAAGTGTCAAGCAGGCTTTCGGGCGCGTGACCGCGTAGGTACGCCGCGAGTTTCCAGCCCAGGTTCGCCACGTCCTGCATGCCGAGGTTGAGCCCCGGGCCGCCCATCCCGGAATGTACGTGGGCCGCGTCGCCGATGAGGAAGACGTTGCCCGCGCGGTAGTTTTCGGCCTGCCGGGTGTTCTGGGTGGTGATCCTGCGCAGTGGATGCGGGCCGGGCCCCTCCGGCGGCCCGAACCCCAGGTCGACGCCGAGCACGCGGCGAACGCTGTCCCGCAGTTCGTCCAGCGTCAGGGGCGTGCCGTCCGGAATGGGCCCGGTGCGGAGTTCGCCGGTCGCGATCAGCGTCTTGCCCGGCTGGAGTTCCGCGAAGACGAACGTGCCGCGTTCGAGCCGGTTGAAGCCGAAACCGAGCGGGCCGACGCCCGGGATGTCGATGCCGCCGTCCGCCGTCCGCTGCAGGCCCGGCAGGCTGACCTGCGCCAGCCGCGTGACCCCCTTGGTGTCGGTGACCCCGGGGAACGCGATGCCGGTTTGCTTGCGTACCAAGCTCTTCCCGCCGTCCGCGCCGACCAGGAACCGGGTGCGCAGCTCGTATTCGCCCCGTGGGCCGGACACGGTGAGAGTTACGCCGCTCTCGTCCTGGACGAGTCCGGTCAGCTCGTGGCTCCGCCGGATTTCCACGCCGAGATCGAGGGCACGTTTGTCCAGCAGGCGCACGAGTTTCGGCTGCGGCACGGGAAGCAGGTGGAGCGGGTTGTCCACGACCTCGGCGAACGACATGGTCATCCCGCCGAAGAAGAACGCCGGAGCCGGTTGCGGCGGGCCCGCCCGGCCGCTGATCTCCTCGTACAGTCCCCGCTGATCCAGGAACCGCACGATCTGACCGACCATCCCGTTCGCCTTCGGTTCGTCGCTGGGCTCGGGCAACCGCTCCAGCACGATCGGCCGGACTCCGGCCAGCGCGAGTTCCGCGGCGAGCATGAGGCCGTTCGGCCCCGCTCCGGAAATGACCACCTCGGCGTTTCCGGGCACGACAGTGTTTTCGGGCACGACAGTGTTTTCGGGCGTGCTGTTTTCGGGCATGACAAGAAACCCCCTGTTTCCGTGTCTCGATTGTTTCGGAGTTGTTCAGGCAGACGGATCGGGCAGCCCGGCGGCGATCTCCTCGATCGCGCGCCGGAGCAGGGACACGATCGGCACCGGCGGATCGGAGTGCAGGTACACGTCGGCCGCCGCCTGCCAGGCGGCCCCGATCGCGCCCGCCACCAGCCGGGGATACAGTTCCCTGGCCGGATCGGTGCCCGTACGCTCGGCGATCACCGCGACCAGTTCGCCATCCGCGCCGAGCACCGCCTTCTGCACCACCGCCAGCATTTCCGGCACGGCCATCAGTTCGCGCACCGCGGCCAGCTGCGCCGGGCTCGGCACGCTGTCCGCCCCGCCGTCCTCCTCGAGCGGACGGGTGAAGGCCAGCGAGATCGCCGTCCACACCGGCTCGTCGGCCGGGCGTGACCGGAGCACCTCGACACTGCGCTTCATCCGCTCGATCTGCCGGTAGGCCAGCGCCTCGTACTTGCTCGCGAAGTAGTTGTTGAACGTCCGGACCGACACCCCGACCCGCTCCGCGATGTCCTCGCGCCGGATGTTCTCCAGTCCCCGTTCGAAGACCAGGTCCAGCGCCGCGTCACTCAGCGCCTTGCGGGTTCGCAGCTTCTTGCGCTCCCGCAGGCCCAGCGTCCCGTCCTCTGCCATGTCCCCGACGATACACGAAAAACTTGCTCGCCGAGAAAATTTTCTCAGCGAGCAAGTTTGCGATGTCGCGAGTGGCCCATTGCCGACGACGCGTTCGGGACAGGGGCCCGGCACTGCAAGACAGCGGCACCGTCAGGGTATTTCCGGCGCGGGGCCCAGAGTGTTGAGCGCGGCCACGATCGACCGTTCCTCGTACGCGAAATGGGCTTCGAGGCCGGTGGCCAGCCGGCCGAGTTCCTCTCGCAGCCGGGCCGGATCGTCCTCCCCCGGGACATACGCCTCGACGAGTACGCGAATTCTTTCCTGCGCACGAGCCACGACCGCGTGCTCCTCGGCGAGCTTCGTCAGAACCGGTGCGAGCGAAGGGAATCGGCGAGCCAGCATCGGGAACGCGCCGGCGTCCTCACCGTGGTGGTGGTGTTTCAGCGCCTCGCAGAAGTTCAGGCAGTGCTCGCGCAGTTCCCGGCCGAGGTCCGCGGTCCTGGTGAACGTCGTGGCCTTGCCGTCCGCGATCTCGTCCGCCTGGCCGCGCAGCTCGGCGAGCTCCTTGCGGAGCCAGTCGTGGACCTCGACGACGAAGTCGCCCATGCCCCGCACCCGGTCGGCACCCTCGTCGACGCGATGCAGTGTGACCACGGGGATCGGCCGCGTGGTTTTCGCCTGGTACTCCCCGAAACCCGGTTCGATCGCGACCACCTCGGCGAACAGCGCGTCCCGGTCCGGCCCGTCCGGGATCGCGGCGAGCGCCTCGAACGTCTCGGTGCCGGTCTCGACGGTCACCCTCGCGTTCTTCCGGATGTTGTGGTACCAGGCGGGATTCCGGGGCGCGCCCATCGCGGAGGCGACGATCACCTTCTGCCCCTTGACGTCCACATAGGACAGCGGAACGGTACGGGGCAGCCCGCTGCTCGCCCCGGTGGTGGTCACCAGCGCCAACGAAGCCTCGTCGCCGAACATGGCGACTTTCCCCGCGTTGGCACGGAATTCGTCGATGACCCGGCGCTGGAAGGCACCGACGTCGAAGGTCTCGCTTGGCTTTTCCTCGGTCATTGAGTCCTTTCCGGATCCGATGAAAGATCGGAGGGTGGCACCCGGGAACGGACACAGGAAAACCCCGTGGCCTACGCGCGCAGGAGGCAGCGGGCACGGGAAAACCGTGCCGTTCACCAAGGTGATTGCGCGGCTTCCGCCGCGGAGAAACCACTACCTCCATGCGTAGGCCCATACGGGGCGCGAGAAAAAGCTAGCACGGGATTCGCGAAGGTCGCAAATCCGTTCGCGCCCGCGGTGCGCGCGCTGTCATGATCGGCTGACCATGACCACACCCGAACCCGTCGCCGTGCGGCACCTGCTCCGCCGCGTACTGCCAGGAGAACCGCGAATGAGCCGTGTCGACGAGGGCGGTGACCACGCCACCTGGTGGGTCGGCACCGGTCACGTCCTGCGGATGGCTCAGGATGTCGACAGCACCGCGGGCCAGCGCCGGGAAGTCGCGCTGCGCGAAGCGATCCGTCCCCACCTCACGATCGACGTGCCCCGGAGTGTCGCCCACGGCGAGTGGGCCCCCGGGCTCGGTTACACGCTGGACACGCGGCTTTCCGGGGTGTCGGCCGAAAAACAGCCGGTCTCCGCGGCCGGTGAACAGGATCTGGCCGCACTGCTGACCGGACTGCGGTCCGTCCCGGCGGCCACGGTGGACGTACCGGTGGCACCCGCCCGGTCCTTGCCGGAACTCAGCGGGGAAGCCGTGCGCGCCGCCGTCCGACTCGCCGAGGATGGCGCTGTCGGCTCCGATCTCGCGCACCGGCTCCCCTGCCCGCTTCCCCCGGCGGCCCCGGCGACGCTGCTGCACCACGACCTCAAGGGCGAGCATCTCCTGGTCACCGAGACGGGACGGGTGAGCGGCGTTCTCGATTGGACGGACGCGGTTTTCGGCGACCCGGCCGAGGACGTCGCCGGGCTCGTCATCTCCGTCGGCGCCGCCGCGGCTCTGCGGGTGGCGCGGCTCGCCGGGCACGATCCCGAACTGTGCGCACGAGCCCTGCTGCTGGCCCGCTGTGACACGCTGATCCGGCTCGCGGACCGCGTATACGGGACCGACGACAGCCCGCTTCCGTTGCTGCGCGCTCAGCTCGCCCGTGCCTGGGAGGCCACGCCGGACAAATGCTGAAGGACGCCTTCGATGCACTCAATGCGCTGAAGGCGTCCTTCAGCACGGCGAACGCACTGAAAGCGCCCTTCAGCACCCGGCCCGCCTCATGCTGCCGTAGAATCGGACAAAAACCGTGGCGCACAAGGAAAACGTCGAAGGGTTCGCACGTTGTGCGAACCGGCGGGGTTCGCGACTTTCGTGGGTGGAGCGGTATTTCGTGAAACCGTAACCTGGTCGTCGCGCGCACATTGCCAATTCCTGCTCGTCCGCACCGGTGTGTCATCGCTCGAATCCCCAGAGGACGGAGATGACCATGTCCACAGCACGCATCCACCGGCGGGCCAGACGAGGGATCGTCGTCTGTGCCGCCGCGGGACTCGTCACCGGCGTGGTGCTCGCCGCACCCGGTCCGGCGGCGGCGGGTCCGCTCGACGCCCGCGGCGCCACGACGTTGTCCGCCAAGGTCACGTCCGGTCTCGGTGACCGGACCGTCGGCTCCTACTACGACCAAGCGAGTTCGCGGCTGATCGTCACCGTCACCGACGCCGCCGGTGCCGACCAGGTCCGCGCGGCGGGCGCGGTGCCGAAGCTCGTCGCCTACCGTGCCTCCGAGCTGGCCGCCGTCACCGGTGAGCTCGACCGCTCGGCCCGGATCCCCGGCACGGCGTGGCGTGTCGACCCCCGCTCCGGGCACGTCCTGGTGACCGCCGACTCGACGGTCACGGGCGCCGCCCTCGCGAAGCTGACCGGCGTGGTCGACGGCTTCGGGGCCAAGGCCCAGCTGAAGCGGACCGCGGGGAAGCTGCGGACGTTCATCAGCGGCGGCGACGCGATCTGGGGCCAGGGCCTGCGGTGCTCGCTCGGCTTCAACGTCCACGACCGCAGCGGCAACCCCGCGATGCTGACCGCCGGGCACTGCGGCGTGGCGACCAACGACTGGTGGGCGGACTCCGGGAATTCCCAGCACATCGCCCAGACGCAGGACGCCAGCTTCCCCGGGCACGACTACTCGTGGGCCGCCTACGATTCCGGCGTCGACGCGCCGAGCGCGGTCAACGACGGTACGCGGATCACCAGCGCCGGTGAGGC
Organism: Amycolatopsis sp. NPDC058986; assembly: GCF_042741125.1. NCBI lineage: Bacteria > Bacillati > Actinomycetota > Actinomycetes > Pseudonocardiales > Pseudonocardiaceae > Amycolatopsis > Amycolatopsis sp. NPDC058986. The sequence goes on from NZ_JBHYJW010000057.1 coordinate 5,527, forward strand.
CACGGTCGGGGAGAACGTGACCCGCAGCGGCTCCACCACCGGGGTCCACTCCGGTTCGGTCACCGCGCTGAACGCGACGGTGAACTACGAGGAGGGCACCGTCACCGGCCTGATCGACACCACCGTCTGCGCCGAGCCCGGCGACAGCGGCGGCTCGCTGTACGACGGCTCCACCGCCCTCGGCCTCACCTCCGGCGGCAGCGGTGACTGCAACTCGGGCGGCGAGACGTTCTTCCAGCCGGTCCCGGCGGCGCTGTCCGCCTATGGGCTGACCCTGCCCTGAGCACCCCACTCGGGGGCGTTCTGGACCGATTTCAGTGGTCCGGGACGCCCCCGAGTACTGAATACGTAGCGTTCTCCGTAGATCTACGGATGATGCCCGGCCGCCGGACGGGCACTCTGCATGACGTGAAGACAGCGCAGCGTGTCGATGACCGACCCGTCGACCACGGCAGGGCCTTGCTTCCGCCCTCCGTGGTCGACGCACTGCGGGCGCAGGCGGGGACGCTGGCCCGGTCGATCATCGGCGGTATCCGGCGGTCGGTCCCCGAGTACACGAGCCTCCTCGAAGGGCCGCTCGGCGGCGTGTTCACCACCGCCGTCGAGACGCTGCTGGTCCGCTGCCTCGACGCGCCCTCGCGGCCCGGTGCCGGCCAGGAGTCGGCCGCGCTGTTCCGCGACCTCGGCCGCGCCGAGTTCGCTCGCGGCCATTCGCCGCGGGCGCTCCGGACGGCCTGCCGGGTCGGCGGCCAGATCGCCTGGCGCTGCCTCTCCGACCACGCCCGTCACCACGGCCTGAGCACCGAAACACTGTCCCGCTGCGCCGAGGCGATCTCCCTGCACGTCCGCATGTTGTCCTCGTGGGCGGAGGAAGGGCACGCGGCGGCCGAGGCCGCCGCGACCACCCCCCGGATCCGGCTGCTCCGCCTGGCCGTGGCGGAGCAGCCACCTGGCGGGAGTGACCTCGCCGAAGCCGCGGCGGCCGCCGGATGGCCACTGCCCGAGCAGGTCGTCGTTGTCGCGCTCCAGGCGCCGGCTGACGCGGAATCCTTGCCCCCCAACACTTTCGACGGCGCGGTGCTCGCCGATCCGACGTCCGCGCGGCCCGCGCTGCTCATGGCCGCGGACCGCCTCGACACCGGGGAGATCGCCGCCGCGCTGCCCGGCTGGCGGATCGCGATCGGCCCGGTGGCGCCGCTCGCCAAGGCGGCCGCGGCGTTCCGGGTCGCCCGGCGGGCCCTCGACCTCGCCAACCGCGGTCTGCTCCCCGCCCGGCCGCTGATCGACTGCGCGGATCACCTGCAGACGCTGATCCTCCTCGCCGACGACGCGCTGCTCGGCAGGCTCACCGAGCAACGGCTCGCGCCACTGGACGGGCTGAGCGGCCGCGATCGCACCGCCCAGCTGGTGACCCTGCGCGAATGGCTGGCGGCCAGGGGGAACATCGCCGAGGCGGCGCGGCGGCTCGGCGTCCACCCGCAGACGCTGCGGCACCGCGTCACCAAGCTCAGCGGTCAGCTCACCGAGAGCCTCGCGTGCGCCGAAGCCCGGTTCGAGCTGGAGATCGCCGTGCGGGTCGAGCTGCTCCGGCTGGGCACGGCGTCATGACCGGCGCGAGACCACCCAGACGGCGATCTGGGCACGGCTGCTGAACCCCAGTTTGGTCAGGATGTGATCGACATGGGTCTCGGCGGTGCGGCGGGCGATCACCAGCTTTTCGGCGATCTCCCGGTTCGTCATGCCCTCGGCGACCAGCTCGGCGACCTGCGCCTCGCGTTTGGTGAGCACGACGTCGGCGTTGTCCGCGGGCCGCGGATCGTCGTCCGGCGACCCGGTGTCGAGCACGTAGGCCACCGCTTCGTCCATCGTGAGCGCGGTCCCGCGCAGGAACTCCTGCGCCGCCTCTTCGAGGCCGAGTTCGCCGGTGACCAGCTGGATGTCGCGCTGCATCGGCTCTTCGAAGGCCGCGTAGGTGTTCAGCGAGGCGCCGACCGAACGCCAGATTTCGGCCGCGGCGCCGAACATCCTGGCCGCCCGGCGCGGCTGCCCGGTGTGCGTGGCGCAGCCCGCCATGACCGTCAGCGCGAACGCGACGATCGTCCGGTCGCCCCCGGGTTGCAGCCTCAGCAGCTCCAGCCCCGCCACGGTCGCCGCTTCCATGTCCCCGTGCAGGTATTCGGCCGCGCTGAGGGACCACAGCGCCCAGCAGCGCCAGGAGATCTCACCGCGCGCGGCGTAGCGCTCGATGCACTCCTGGAGCACGCGACGGCCCTGGTCGCGATCGCCGGTCAGACTCACCGCCAGCCCGTAGTTGTAGGTCGACCACAGCTCCGCGGCCTCGTCGCCCAGCTCGCGGAACCGCTCGGCGGCGGCACCGAACAACGACGCGGCACACTCGCTGCGGTTGTCGATCAGCAGGGAGTAGGCGCGGACGTGGTCGACGAAGGCGAGCGCTTTCGCGTCGGCGGTCCGTTCGGCGATCTCGGCGGCCTTGGCCAGTGCGCTCTCGAAGGCGTCCCGATCGGCCTGGACCAGCGCGAGGAAGGCGTACATCCACAGCGCCGCCGCGCGCCCCGGCGCGTCCGGTGTCGCCGCCTCCAGCAGCTTGCTCAGCCACATCCGGCCTTCGGTGTTGAGGCTTCGGACCCAGTACTCCTTGACCGCGTACACCATCCGCAGCCCGACGACCGCCTCTTCGGCGTCGCTCGCGCAGAAGTCCAGCGCGGCCCGCAGGTTGGCGTGCTCCTCCCGGAGCTTGGCGATCCAGGCACCCTGTTCGCTGCCGAACCAACCCGCCTCGAACCCCCTGGTCAGCTCCCGGCACCAGTCGCGATGCCGGCGCCGCCACCGCGTGAGATCGTCGTCGGCACGCAGCCGGTCCTCGCCGTACTGCCGGACCGTCTGCAGCATCCGGTAGCGCGCGACGCCCTGCTCCTCCTCGCGGAGCAGCAAGGACTTGTCGATCAGCCCGTCGATGACGTCGAGGACCGCGGCGCGGTCGAGACCGTCCCCCGAGCACACCTCTTCGGCGGCGTCGAGATCGAAACTCCCGGAGAACACCGACGCCCGCGACCAGAACTGCCGCTCCCGCTCGGTGCACAGCTCGTGGCTCCAGTCGATCAGCGCCCGCAGCGTCTCGTGCCTGCTCGGGCCGCCCTTGTAGCCCCTGGTCAGGAGCGTGAACCGGTGGTCGAGCCGCTCGGCGAGCTGCCGCACCGACAGCGACCGCAGCCGGACCGCGGCCAGCTCGATCGCCAGCGGCAGGCCGTCCAGCGCGCGGCACAGCCTGGCCAGGTCCTCGGCGTTGTCCGGGGTGACCGCGAACGAGGGCACGACCGCCGTCGCGCGGTCCACGAACAGCTGGAGCGCGTCGTACCGCGCCGATTCGGCGGGCTCCCCGGCGGGCGGGACGGCGAGCGGCGGCACCGGCAGCACCCGCTCCCCCTCGACGCCGAGCGACTGCCTGCTCGTCGCCAGCACCACGACGTCGGGGCACGACCTGACCAGCGTGTCGGCCAGCCTGCCGCACGCCTCGACCAGGTGCTCGCAGTTGTCCAGCACCAGCAGCAGCCGCCGGTCGCGCAGCTGGTCCACGACAAGGTCGATCGGCGGGCCCGAGGAGCGGTCGCCCAGCCCCAACCGGTCGGCGACCATGTTGACCAGCAACTGCGGCTCGCCCAGCTCCGCGAGCCCGACGAACACCACCCCGTCCCGGAACGACCCGCGCGCACCCTCGGCCACGCGCTGGGCCAGGCGCGTCTTGCCGACCCCGCCCGGCCCGGTGAGCGTGACCAGCGACGCCGTCTCGATCAGCCGCGCCGCTTCGGCGAGCTCCGCCTGGCGGCCCACATACGTGGTCACCTCCACCAGCAGCGAATCCGCAATCCTCGGTACGTCAACAGCACGCAGCACGTGTCCCATCACCACCCAGCCGATAGGCAGAGGATCATTCTGGCCCAACTGCACCGCACCCGCCTGGGTTACTCCGTTTTCACCACATCGGGTGGATTCGTGTGACGTGCGCCTCGTGACTGCTCCGTTCGGCGGGTACGCGCTGGTCCGTCAGCATGACATAGGCCTCCTTCCCCGCGCGGGACACGGGGAAGGAGGCCTGCACGACACGGCGCGAGTTCCGATCAAGACTCCCGTCGTGCCGTGACGGGACGCTGCCGAGCGGTGCCGCTCGCCAGTGCCCTGGTCAGATGGGCCGCGATGACCTCGACGTTCGGCGGGTCGAGCACCGACAGGTGATGCCCCGGCACGGTCACCACCTCCAGGTCCCGGCACACCGCGTCCCAGCCGCGCACCGGATCGGACCGGTCGAAGCGCGGATCCCGCAGCCCGCCGGGGACGGCGTCGGCGGCGCTGTAGAACACCGTCCGGCCCTGATACGCCGACGGCTGGTAGCGCTCCAGCAGCCGCGCGTCGAGGAACGAGCTGCGCTGGTGCGCCAGGATCGCGCCGCTCACCCGCGAGTCGATGACGCCGGCGGCGAGGATCGTCTCGATGAGCAGGTCCGCCTGGCCCTCGTCGTCGAGCCGGGCCAGTTCGGCGTAGGGCAGTTCGACCGGCCGTCCGTAGCTCGTCCGCAGGAACTCGCCGAACCGCTCGAACCGGCGCTCCAGCTCGTCCACTTCGGACAGTCCGGAGTCCTGTGGCAGCGGCAGGATCGGGTCGACCATGGCCAGCAGCTCGACCCGCTCGCCCGCCGCGGTCAGCCGCTGTGCCGCCTCGAACGCCAGGAATCCGCCGAACGACCAGCCCCCGAGCCGGTACGGCCCGAATGGCTGCACGCTGCGTAACCGCGGCAGATACGCCTCGACACGGTCCTCCACGGTTCCGGTGCCGTCGACGCGGTCGAAGCCGTACGCGGGCACGTCGCCCGGCAGCAGGTCCACGAGCTGCCGGAACACCGCGGTGTCCCCGCCGCCGGGGTGGAAGAAGAACACCGGGGGCTCGGCGCCGCCCTCCCGCAGGACCCGGACCGGGCCGGTCTGCGCGACCGCGTCCCGCACGAGTTCGGCCATCAGCTCCGCCGTCGGCCGCTCGAACAGCTCCGCGCGGCTCAGCGGACGTCCGGCGCGCACGCTCAGCAGCTCGGCGACCCGTTCGGCCGCGGCGGTGTCGCCGCCGAACTCCTGCGTGACGCCGACCGGCTCGCCCAGCACCTCTTCCCACACCGACACGACGAGCCGCTCCGCCGCGTCACGCGGAGGCACCCGCACCGACGACGGCTTGCGCGGCGACGGCAGCGCCGCTCCCGCGACACCGAGTTCGCCGAACAGCCACTCACGCAGATCGGCCAGTGACGCGCCGCGCAGCAGCAGCGACACCGGGGGCACGGCCCCGAAATCGTGCTGCAGGCCGTTGCCGATGCGGACCGCGAGCAGGGAATCGACCCCGAGGCTGGTGAGCGGCAGGTCCTCGGCCAGTCCGCCGGGCTCCATGCCCATGACCGACGCGATCCGCGCCCGCAGCTGCTCACCGGCGAGCACCCGGATCTCGGCGGGCGCGCGGTCCCGCACGGCGTCGAGTCCCGGCCAGTCGGTCGAAGGTGCCGACACGGTGTGCCCGGCGAGCAGGTCACCGAAGAACGGCACCGCGACGAGGTCGGGGAACGCGGTGGCGAGCCGGGCGGTGTTCAGCCGCAGCGCGCCGAAAGCGCCGCCACCGGCGGAGAGGACCTCCTCGATCAGCCCGAGCCCCTCGTCCGGGCCGATCGGGGTGAGCCAGGGAACCTCCAGCCCGGCGGCGGCGCCGACCTCGGCCCAGGTCCCCCAGTTGATCGTGGCCCCTGGGAGACCACTCGCCCGCCGCAACGCGACGACGGCGTCCAGATACGCGTTCGCGGAGGCGTACGCGGGCTGCCCGGGAAGGCCGTGCAGTGCGGCCGCCGAAGAGAACCCGAGCCACCAGTCCAGCTCGGTGTCCACAGTGGCCTCGTGCAGCCGCCAGGCACCATATGCCTTGGGCAGCCATGACTTCCGCAGCGTACCATCGTCCAAACGAGACACCGTCCGGTCGTCGAAGACCGCGGCCGCGTGCACCACACCGCGCGCGACGGCGTCCCGGCCCGCCGCGGCGATCAGCCGTTCGGCGACGCCGGGTTCGGCGACGTCCCCGAGCACGACCTCGACCAGGGTGCCCGCCGCGGTGAGTTCCTCGATGACCGCCTGCGCCGCGGGTTTCGGTGCCGACCGTCCATTCAGGACGATCTTGGCGGCGCCGAGCGCGGCGAGCCGCGTGGCGAGCGTCAGACCCAGCCCGCCGAGACCGCCGGTCACGACGTAGCCGCCGTCCGGCCGCACGACGGGCTCCTCACCCGGCAAGGGCAACGACGTCGCCGCGAGCCTCGCGACGTACCGCTGTTCGCCGCGCCAGGCGACCTCGTCCTCGGCCGCCTGACCGGCCACTTCGCCGACCAGCGCCTCGGACGTGTCCACGTCGAGCCAGGTCACCCGCAGGGCGGGGTGCTCGAAGGCCGAAACCCGCACCAGGCCACGCAATGCGGCGAGGCCGGGCTTGCCGGGTTCCCCCGGTTCGACCGCGGCGGCCGACGACGTCACCAGCCAGACCCGTGGCGTGCCACCGGTTTCGGCGAGTACGCGGATCAGCTCCGCGGCCTCACCGACCGCCCGCACCCCGGCGTCGGGACCGTCGGCGGACTCGTCGTCCACCACCACGACGACGTGGTCGGCACCGGCACACCCGGCCGTGTCGTCCACGCGCCGTGCCTCGATTCCGGCCGTCGTGAAGACCCGCACGGCCTCGTCGACCCGGGGCGTGCCGCCGAGGACGGCGACCGGACCTGTCGGCCACCGGTCGGGGCGCTCGGCGGGACGCCATTCGTGAGTCAGCAGCTTTTCCTTCAGCGGCACGGAGTTCCGGGACAGCTTCCGCGCGAACACGTCGGCGATCTCCAGCACGACGACGCCGTCGGCGTCCATCAGCCGCAGCCTGCCGAGCACGCCACCGGCACCCGGCTCCGGCGCCTCCACCGACACGTGGCTCGTCATGCCGGTCCGCGGATCGCCGAAGACCCGCACCGCGCCGAACTCCATCGGCAGGTAGGCGTCGTCGGAATCCACTGTGGACAGCGCGGCGGCGAACGTCTGGAGGCACGAGTCGAGCACCACCGGATGCACGAAGAATCCGCCGGACGGAACGCTTTCCGGCGCCTCCACGGTCGCGGTCGCACACCATTCGCCGACGCTGACATCGAGGACGCCGGTGAACGACGGTCCATAGTCGACACCGAGCGAGCGCAACCGGTGATACAGCTCCGCGGGCGCCAGCGACGTCTCCGGCTCGCAACCGGACTCCCGCGCCGGTTCGGTTTCCGCGGCTTCGGCCACGATCACGCTGCAGTGCAGGATCCAGCCGTCCTCGCCGCGGGTGTGGACCCGCAGCTTTCCGTCGGCGGTGGTGAACGTCGTGGTGACGCGGGTGTGCTCGGTGAGCGGCAGCGGCGCGTGCAGCGCGAGACCCCGCAGTTCGAGCAGCTCCGGCGGGCGGCCGAGCGCGGTCGACGCCGCCGTGTACGCCATTTCGACGTAGCAGGCGCCGGCCAGGATCGCAGTGCCGTCGATCCGGTGATCGGCCAGCCACGGCCTGCGTTCCGTGCCGAGATCCGCCTGCCACAGGTGGGTGTCGGCGTCCGGCAGTTCGACGTGCACGCCGAGCAGCGGATGCGTGCCGGCCACCTCCGGCCGGGCGAGCTTCGGCGCCCAGTGCTCGCGGTGCTGCCACGGCGTGGTCGGCGGATCGAGCAGCCTGCCCGCGGTCCGCGGCCGCCGGTCGCCCGCGGCCAGCGCGGCGCCGAGGTTGATGTGGAACCGGCGGCGTTCGTCCTCGCCTCGGCGCAGCGTGCCGAGCACGGTCACCGCGCGCTCGCCCGCGGTTTCGAGAATCGCGTGGTGCAGCACCGGATGCGGCGAGATCTCGACGAACGTGCCGAAGCCGTCGCCGAGAGCCTTCTCGACGGCCTGGGTGAACCGGACCGGGTTACGCGCGTTGGCCGTCCAGTAGCCGGCGTCGAAACGCACGGTGTTCGACTCGACAGCGCCCGATTCGACGGCCGTCGGGTACACCGGCACCGACGGCTCGTGCGCGAAGACGTTGGCCAGTTCCGCGCCGAGTTCGGGGACGACCGGGGCGATGATCCGGGAGTGGCTGGCGACGTCGACATTGATCGCCTTGGCCAGCAGCCCGCGCCGCCCGACCGTCTCGACGAGCGACGCGATCTGTTCCGGGGCACCGGAAACCACCGTCTGGCCCGGCGCGTTGTACACGGCGAGATCGACGTCCGGGTAGTAGCGCAGGAGTTCGGCGACCTCGTCGGCGGGCAGTTCCAGCAGGGCCATGGTGCCCTTGCCCGCGGTGGTGGCCAGCAGCTTCGACCGGCGTACGGCGATGCGGGCACCGTCGGCGAGCGAGATGGCCCCGGCGACGACCGCCGCCGCGACCTCGCCGAGCGAATGCCCGATCACCGCGGCGGGCTCGGCGCCGTAGTGGCGCCACAGTTCGGCGAGCGCGACCTGGATCCCGAACAACACCGGCTGCAGCGCGGCGAATCCCACCGGCTCCACCCCGGACTCCAGCACGGCGCGGATCGAGCGGCCCTCGCCGCGCATCGCCTCGTCGACCTTGTCCACGGCGGCGGCGAAGGCGGGCTCGTCGGCCAGCAGCCGCCGTCCCATGCCCGCCCACTGCGAGCCCTGCCCGGAGAACACCCAGACCGGACCGGCGGCATCGGCACGTCCGGTCGAGACGCCGGGAACGACTGTCCCCGCGACGAACGCGCGCAGACCCGAGACCAGCTCGTCGTGATCGCCCGCGGTCACCACCACGCGGTGGCGCCCACTGGCGCGGCGGGCGAGCGAATGCTCCACATCGGCCAGTGGAAGGTGCCCGGAGTCGCTCAGCCAGTCGGCGAGCCGTCCGGCGGCCAGGCGCAGGCGCTCCGGCGAAGCGGCGGCGAGCAGGTACTGGCCGAGGCCGCCGGACGCCGGTTCCTCGTGCGGCGCGACGGGTGCCTGTTCGGCGATGACGTGCGCGTTGGTGCCGCCGAAGCCGAACCCGGAGATCCCGGCCCGCGCGGGCCTGCCCTGTCCCGGCCACGGCTGCTGCTCGGCGACCACGGACAGCCGCAGGTCCTCGAACGGGATGTGCGGGTTCGGCTCGGTGAAGTGCAGGCTCGCCGGGATGCGGCGGTTCGCCAGCGCCAGCACGACCTTGATCAGGCCGGCGATCCCGGCGGCGGCTTCGAGGTGGCCGAGGTTCGACTTCACCGAACCGAGCAGCAGCGGACGGTCCGCGGGACGTCCCTCGCCGAGCACCGCGCCGAGCGCGCTCGCTTCGATCGGGTCACCGAGCAGGGTGCCGGTGCCGTGTGCCTCGACGTAGTCCACTTCGGACGGTTGGATGCCGGATGCGGTGCAGGCGGCACGCAGCAACGCTTGCTGCGCGGCCGGGTTCGGCGCGGTGAGGCCGTTGGAACGGCCGTCGGAGTTCACCGCCGAACCCCGCAGCACCGCCAGCACGCGGTCGCCGTCGCGCTGTGCCTTGCTCAACGGCTTGAGCACGACGACACCCGCGCCCTCGGCCCGTGCGATGCCGTCGGCGGAGGCGTCGAACGGTTTGCACAGCCCGTCGGCCGAGGTGATCCCCATCTGGTCGAAGTTGGCCGTGACCCCGGGGCTCAGCAACAGGTTCGCCCCGGCGGCGAGCGCGACGTCGCTCTCGCCCGCCCGCAGGCTCTGGATCGCGAGGTGCACCGCGACGAGCGAGGACGAGCACGCGCTGTCGACCGCCACACTCGGGCCGCGCAGGTCGAGCACGTACGAGAGCCGGTTCGCCGCGATGCTCAGCGCGGAACCCGTTCCGCTCCAGGCGTCGATCCGGCTGACGTCGCCGAACGTGAGCTGGCCGTACTCGTTGCCGCTGATCCCGACGAACACGCCGGCAGGACTGCCGCGCAGGCGGTCCGGCGCGATCCCGGCGTGTTCCAGCGCCTCCCAGGCGACCTCCAGCAACAGCCGCTGCTGCGGGTCCATGGCGCTCGCCTCGCGCGGGGAGATCCCGAAGAACTCGGCGTCGAACTCGGACACCGAGTCGAGGAAGCCACCCCAGCGGGTGGTGCGGGCCAGCGCCTCGGCCTGCTCCGGCGAGTCGTGGCCGAACTGCTCCCAGCGGCCCTCGGGCACCTTCGAGATCGCGCTTTCCGCGGCCATCAGCAGCCGCCACAGTTCGTCGGGACCGTTGACGCCGCCGGGCAGGCGGCAGCCGACGCCGATCACCGCGATCGGCTCGGCCGCGGCGTCGATCTCCGCGCCCGCCGACGCGGACGAGGAGATCGACGTCTCCCCTTCGGGTTCCGGCACCAGCGCGGCCGCCAGCGCGGTGATCGTGGGGTGCTGCCACAACAGCTGGGTGGGCAGCTCCCGGTCCAGTTCGTCCTCCAGCTCACCGGTCAGCGTGACCGCGTCGCGGGAGGTGAGGCCGTACTCGCGCAGCGGGCGGTCGACGTCCACATCGGACACCGGGAGCCCGCAGATCTCGGCGAGGCGTCCCGCCAGCCAGTGGCGTAGCTGAGCTCTGGTCATGCGAGCTCTCCCTTCAGGTAACGGGCCCGGGTGGCCGAGCGGGCGATCTTGCCGCTCGACGTGCGCAGGACGGAGCCCGGCCGGACGAGGACGAAGGCGTGCAGCCGGAGGTCGTGGTGCTTGGCGACGGCCGCGCGCACCGCGCGTTCGACCTCACCGGTGTCGAGTTCCCCGGCGTCCACGTGGTTGGAGTACTCGGCGACCACCACCGGCGCCTCGCGGCCGTCGTGGGTCACGCTGAACACCGCGAGCCGGTCCCGCCGCAGCACGGGATGCGCTTCCTGGGCGGTGGCCTCGATGTCCTGCGGGTAGTGGTTCTTGCCGTCGATGATGATCAGGTCCTTGAGCCTGCCGGTGATGTACAGCTCGCCGTCGAGGAACACGCCGAGATCGCCGGTGCGCAGCCAGCCCCCTTCCGGCGTCGCGCCCTTGAGGTGCCCGTCGAAAGTCTCCGCCGAACGCTCCGGCTGGCGCCAATATCCGTCCGCGACATTGGCACCGTGGATCCAGATCTCCCCGACCTCGCCGTCGATCCTCGGCGCGCCGATGGCAGGGTCGGCGATGCGGACCTGCTGGCCGACCGGAACCCCGGCCGAGACGAGCCGCAGCGCGCGGTCGTCGCCCTCGGGCACCGGAACCGCCCGTCCCGCACCGAGTTCCGCGCGGTCGAGGATCGCCACCCGCGGCGGGCGCTGGGGCGTGGTGCTGACGAACACTGTCGCCTCGGCCAGACCGTAGGAGGGCCGGTGCGCCTCGGCGCGGAAGCCGAGCGGGCCCGCCGCGTCGAGGAATCCCGCGATGGTCTCCGCGCGGACGGGCTCGCTGCCGTTGATCGCCGAGCGCACGCCGGACAGGTCCAGCTCCGCCGCGCCGTCCGATTTGGACAGTTTCGCGGCGGTGTACTCGAAGGCGAAGTTGGGAGCAGCGGTGATCACGTCGTTGCGCCCGCTCATCAGCTTCAGCCAGCGCACCGGGCGGCGGGTGAACGCGAACGGAGTGGTGAACACCGAGTGCGCCCCCGTGTGCGCCGGCAGCGCGACGAGCTGGATCAGGCCCATGTCGTGGAAGAACGGCAGCCAGCCCGCGCAGGTGCTGTCCTCGCCGACGCCGAAGCCCGCCACCACCTGACGGACGTTCGCCGAGATCGCCCGGTGGGTGATCACCGCGCCGGCGGGGCGGCGGGTCGAGCCCGAGGTGTACTGCAGGTACGCGGGCTGGTCCGGTTCGACGGCGGGGGCCTCGAACCCGTCGGCGAGCGCACTGTCCACAGTGTCCACCGCGATGAGCTGTTTCGGCTGGGGCACCGGATGCGCGTTCATCAGCTCCTTGATGCTGGACACGGCCGAGCTGGAGGTGAGCCACACTTCGGGGTCGCTGTCGGCCAGCGCTCCCACGAGGCGTTCGCCGTGCGAGCTCACCTCCGGCGCGAACAGCGGCACCGCGATCACACCCGCGTACAGCGCGCCGAAGAAGCCGACGACGTAGTCCAGGTTCTGCGGGCACAGCACGGCGACCCGCTCACCCGCCTCGGTGACCTGGTTCAGCCTCGCCGCGACGGCGCGGGCGCGCCGGTCCAGCTCCGCCCAGGTCAGCGTCGTCTCCACCCCGTCCCGCTCGTCGCCGTAGTCGACGAACGTGAAGGCGGGCCGGTCGGAGTCCCGGCGGGCCGCCAGCGCGGCGGTCAGCGGGCTGAATTCGGCCACGAAATCGATTTCCTGGTTGGACATGACGCTCCCACCTTGTGCGTTCTTCGAATCCGCCCGGCATGGCCGGACGAGCGGACTTTCCGGATGTGAAAGCGGCGAACCGCGTGCGGCGGCCCCGACTACACGCCGATCTGCCAGTTCACAGCCTGTGTGTGCAAGCGACATTGCAAGGCGGCAGGGACGTTACCGGCCGCACTTTTACTCACGCAAGAGCGCAACTGTTGTGAGCCGGGCCACCTGCACCGGAAATGCGGGTTCTCCAGTGCACCGCAAGGAAATCCAGACGACCGTAGGTGCTTTTTCACAGTATTCACAGTCGCGGTATTCGAGACGGCGAACATTCATTATTAACGATACCCGAACGCGGTTTCGGGCAGCACTGATCGACAGCCGCGGGCGCCCCTGACGCGCCGCGTCGATCCGTTGTCCGTCACGGGCCTGGCGACCGCAGCGCGTCCAGCAGAAAGGGCCAGGACCGCGTCAATTCTCGTTGCCACGACGGCCAATCATGGGTCCCCTGACCGAAACTCGTTGTCGCGGGCCAGCTGAGCGACGCCAGGCGCCGCGCCAGATCGTGGCTCGCCGGGCCGACTATCCGTTCCAGCAGCCGGTCCCCCGGCGCGGGCGGATCACCTCGCACGCGGTTCCCGTCCCCCGCCGCGAGATAGACGGGAGTGCCGACCAGACCGTCGGCCAGGTGGTAGGGATCGTTGCGCAGCCAGCGATCGCGGCCGAGCCAGCGGCTGCCCCACATCGCGTCCATCCGTTCGCCGACGGTGTGCAGATAACGCCGGAGCAGCAGCGGCGTCCCGGGCCTGGTGGTGTGCACCATGCCGCTGTAGGAGGCCGCGGCCGCGAACAGGCCGGGGTTCCCGGCGGCGTAGACGAGGGCGCCGTATCCGCCCATCGACACCCCGGCGACCGCGCGCACCGCATTCCCGCGATACCACCGTTCGACGAGATTTCTCAGCTCCACCAAGTGAAACCGCGGCCAGTCCGGAGTCGTGCCGAACTGGTCGGGTGCGCGCCAGCGCGTGTAGAAGCCGGCCCTGCCACCGTCCGGCAGCACGACGAGGACGTCGTCGTCGAACGCCCGCCGCGCGATATCGGTCCGCGTCAGCCAGCATTCCGGCCCGTCGTCACCGCCGTGCAGCAAATAGAGCACCGGCCACGTCCGCCGGGAATCCGGGGACCAGCCACGCGGCGTCAGCAATAACGCCGAGGTGGTTCTGTCGAGCGCGCGCGAGCGGAGCGCCAGGTCGATCCGGTTCGGCGACGGCGACGTTTCGGCGGTTACCTCGATTTCATCGTCCGTATACATTTTCTCCGGTCTCCCTGTTTGCCCGCAAAGCGGTCGCCGCTATCGTGGGAACAAGGCGGGCCCGAAACGGACACCGAACACGCGTTTCCGCTTCTGGCACCCTCATCGCCGGTACCGGGAAGGTCGTTTCATGACATATTCTGACTCCTCCCAGAAGGTGGGATTCTCGCGAAACCCCGGGTGGACACTGCTGGCGGTTTCGCTCGGCGGGGCCATGGTCGGCCTCGACGGCACGGCACTCACGATCGCGGGACCCGAGATCGGCAAGGACACCGGCGCGTCGCTGTCCGGCCTGCAGTGGATCACCACCGCGTACCTGCTGGCACTGGCGCTGGCGTTGTTCCCCGCCGGCCGGATCGCCGACCGGTACGGCAGGCGGGCGGTGTTCCTCACCGGGGTCATCGGGTTCGGCGCGGTGTCCGTGCTCATCACCATGGCCTCGACGGTGGCCATGCTGATCGCGCTCCGCGCGTTGCAGGGGATCTGCGGCGCGATGCTGCAGCCCGCGGCGCTCGCGCTGCTGCGGATGGCCTTCCCGCCACACCGGCTGGAGCTGGCGCTCGGTGTCTGGGGCGGGGCGTCCGCGGCGTCGATCGCGGCCGGGCCCATCGTGGCGGGCCTGCTGGTGCAGTGGTCGGGCTGGCAGGCGGTGTTCCTGGTCAACGCGCCGATCGCGGGACTCACCACGCTGCTGACGCTGGCCACCGTGGCCGAATCGCGCTCGGCGGGCGGCCGCCTCCGGGTGACCTCCCTGCTGCGCGCGCCCGGCGTCGCCATCGGTGCCGTGCTCACGGTGCTGAGCTATTTCTCATTGTTCGGCCTCCTGTTCTTCCTGACGCTGTACCTGCAGAACGTGCGCGGCCTCGACCCGGTCGCCGCGGGACTGTGGCTGCTCCCGGTGACCGTGGTGGTCGTGCTCAGCGCCCCGCTGGGCGGCGCGCTCGCCGCGAGGTTCGGCCCGCGCCGCCCCGCGATCTGGGGATTCGTGCTGGTCTCGGTCGGCATGCTGGGCTTCACGCTGCTCGACGTGGACACCGGCTGGACCGACGCGCTGCCCGCGTCGCTGGTCCTCGGCCTCGGCACCGGGATCGCGCTGATCGCCTCGACCCAGGTGATCATCGGCGGTTCGCCGGTCGCCATGTCGGGCCTGGCCTCCGCGCTGCAACAGGTGGCCACCCAGCTCGGTGGCGTGGCCGGGATCGTCGTGCTCGGTGTGGTGATGTCGTGGCGTGCCAAGGAAGTCCTCCCGGACGAAGCGGTCACCCAAGGTCTGGTGCCCGTCGGCGCCGATCCCGGCAAGGCGCATTTCGCCTTCCTTTCCGGGTTCGCCGCGACGGCGGCGGTCGCGGCCGTGGTCGTCATCGCCGGTGCGGTGGTCGCGGTCCGGATCCGCTCAGGCCGCCCCGTGCCGGAGCCTGCCGGGCCACCACACTCTCCGTCCGATGTGGACGCTGAGGGCGGGGACCAGCAGTGACCGCACGAGCAGGGTGTCGAGCAGGACACCGAAGGCGACCAGGAACGCGATCTGCGCCATGAAGAGGATCGGCAGCACCGAGAGCGCGGCGAACGTCGCGGCGAGCACCACGCCTGCCGAGGTGATCACGCCGCCGGTGACGGCGAGCGCCTCGAGCGTGCCCGCCCGGGTGCCGTCGTTGAACGCCTCCTCGCGGACGCGGGTCATCAGGAAGATGTTGTAGTCGATGCCCAGTGCCACCAGGAAGACGAACGCGTAGAGCGGCACGGACGGGTCCGAGCCGGGGAAGTCCAGCACGTGGTTGAACACGAGCGCGCCGACACCCAGCGTCGCGGCGAAGGAGAGCACGACCGTCGCGATGAGCATGAGCGGCGCCAGCAGCGAGCGCAGCAGCAGGGCCAGCACGCCGAAGATGACCAGCAGCACGATCGGGATGATCACCCCGCGGTCCCGCTCGGCGGCGTCGCGGATCTCCTGCTGGATCGCCGTCTGACCGCCGACCTTCGCCTCCGCGCCGGGCACCGCGCCTGCCACGTCCCGCACTTTGTCCACTATGGACATCGCGGCGGCGGAATCCGCCGGGTCGTGCAGCGTCGCGTCGATCTCGACCAGCCCGTCGAGCACCTTCGGCCGCCCCGTCGCGGGATCGAGGCTCACCCGCGCGCCGCCGTCCACCCCGGGCACCACGCCCACGGCCTTGGCGACCCGTTCGGCCGCCTCCTGCCTGGCCACGATCACCACCGGATTGCCCGCCCCGCCGGGGAAGTGCTCGGCGAGCGTGTCCTGGCCGGTCACCGCCTCGACCTTGGTGAGGAAGACGTCGGCCTGGCTCACCCCGTCGGATTTCAGGGTCGGCGCGAAGGCGGCGAGCGCGGCGAGCACCACTGCCGTCCCCGCCCACACCCACCGGTAGCGACGGCCGACCAGCGCCCCGATCCGCGACCACAGCCCGTGTCGCGCACCGGCCGCGGGCCGCACGGGCCAGAAGGCGGCGCGGCCCAGCAACGCGAGCATCGCGGGCAGGAAGGTCAGCGACGTCAGCAAGGAAGCGGCGATGCCGATCGCGGCCACCGGGCCGAGGCCACGGTTCGAGGTCAGTTCGCTGAACAGCATGCAGAGCAGGCCGAGCACCACGGTTCCCGCGGAGGCCACAATGGACTCCGCCGAAGCCCGCAGTGCCACCACGACCGCGGAACGCGCGTTGTCTCTGCGGGCCAGTTCCTCCCGATATCGCGCCACCAGAAGAAGGGCGTAATCGGTCGAGGCGCCGAAAACCAGGATGAACAGGATGCCCTGGGTCTGTCCGTTGAGCGTCAGCGCACCGTGCTTGGCCAGCGGATAGACCACCGCCGACGCGGCGATCAGCGCGAGCCCGGCACTGGCCAGCACGACGATGGGCAGCAACGGGCTGCGGTAGACCAGCACGAGGATCGCGACGACGGCGATCGCGGTGATGACCAGGAGTTTCCCGTCGATGCCGCCGAACACCTCACTGAAGTCGGCGTTGAACCCGCCTGGCCCGGTGATCGCGGCCGACAGCCCCAGCGGCGTCGTGGCATGGACGACGTCCCGCATCTCCCGGACGGTCTCCCCGGCGGCGAAACCGTCCACACCGGACACGGGAACGACGAGCTGGACGGCTTTCCTGTCGTCGGAGTCGATCGGCGGGCTGACCGGGCCCGTGAGCCCGCCGAGCTTCCCGACGGCCGTCGCCGAGCGCGCGATCGCCGCCCGGTCGGCCTCGGTGATCCCGGTGTCCCGGCTGTACACGATCAGCGCGGGTTGGATCTTGCCGCCGGCGAAGCGTTCCTGGAGATGGGCGACCTCGGTCGCTTCGGCACCGGCGGGCAGGAACGAAGCGCCGTCGTTCTTCTGCACCTCCGAGAGCAGCCCGGGGAAACTCCCGCCGAGCACGCCGAACGCCAGCCACGCGAGCGCGATGATCGCGGGCAGGAGCCAGCGCCGCCGCACCCTCGTGGGCCCGGCACCGGTCTCGTTCTTGTTGGCCAGCCGCAGACTCATGGGAGTACCTCGGGGAGCTCGGAAAGCATTGGCGGAGAAGCACTGCAAGAATGGGACGCCCGTACAGGCCACAGCTCACCAGGTGCGTGCGGCGGCAAGCAACCAGCCAGCACCTTGCGAGCGGGAAGTTTCCTCGCCCGGATCGGTACGGCAGTACCCATCCTGGTGACCGGCGCACTCCGTTTACCGCGCTCTGCCAGGTCTTTCACCTGCAAGTACGCGGACTGTGAAACTGTGAATATCACACGCTGTGGTCCGGCTCTCACCCACCCGTGCGGGTCAGTGCGCCGGGGTGCGGCCCAGCCGGACGAGCCACCACAGCTCGGCGATGTCGGCCGGGTCGCGCAGATCCGCACCGGTGAACTCGGCGAAGTGGGCGAGCCTGCGCCGCAAGGTGTTGGGGTGCACCGGGGACGCGGCGGCGGCCTCGTCGATCCGCAGTCCGTGTTCCAGGTAGCCGACGACCGAACTCCAGATGTCCATACCGTAACGTCCCTTGTCCCGCAAGGGTTCCAGCAGCCGCTCGGCGAGGATGGCGGTCAGCTCCTCGTCGGCGGAGGCGACCGCTGCGAGCCGCAGTGTCGCGAGTTCGTGGGCCCCGCCCATGCCGAGCCGGAACGCCGCGGCCAGCGCCCGGCCCGCCGAGCGCGCGGACAGGTGCAGCTCCTCGGGCGCCACCACCGGCCCGATCCCGAACGTGCCGAGCGAGGTCTCCAGCGACACCCCGGCACCGAGCACGCCCGCCACGTCCTCCCTGCCGACCGCGGCCAGCACCACCCCCGAGGGCACCGACTCCCGCAGCACGGACACCGTGACGCCCGGCGCCAGCCTGCCCCGCACCGCCGCGTACCTGCCGTCCGGGTCGAGGCCGAGGCCGGCGAGGTGCCCGCGGCTCGACGCCGGGGACGTCGTCGGCGCGAGCAGCGCGCGCAGGGAGTCGCCGATCCGCTGTTCGTCCTCCCGCGCGACCCGCAGCTGGACCTCGTGATGCGCCGTCGCCGCCGCGACCGTGACGACGTCCAACCAGCGCCACACCAGTCCCAGCGTGACGAGCAATGCCGCGTCGTCGGCGCCGTGTTCCCGCGCCCGCGCCTCGATCAGGTCCCAGCAGGTCTCGCCCGCGGCGCGGTAGGCGGCGAGTACCGCGGCCAGGCTGACACCCTGTCTCGCCCGTGCGACCCCGATCTCGGTGATTTCCCGCAGTTCGGCCGTGTCGGGCAGGCGGTGCTCGCGCAGGTGCGCCAACGCCGTGGCGACGATACGCCGGTTCCCCGACCGCAGTGCCTCGTCGGTGACGGCGGCGTACTCGGGCACCGCCTCGCGAATACGGGCGACGAGCCGGTCGACGATCGCGTCGAGCCGCGCGGGATCGCCGAGCAGCTCGTCCAGTGCGGGAGCCGTCATGGTGGAAACCTCCAGCGAACGGGGACGGAGACGCGCCTCGAGTACAACGTTGCCCGGGCTTCATTGTCACAAAATCCCATTCTGACGATCATCGGCGGGAGGACACGACGCGATGATGGGGAGTTTGACCATATGGACCGTACGACCCTGGCCGCCCGCCTCGCCAACCTCACCGCTGCCGCCCCCGACCGCGCCGCGCTCACCTGCGGGGGCCGGACGCTGAGCCGCCGGGAACTCGACCTGCGCAGCACCGCGCTCGCGCACGCGTACGCGGATCTCGGGGTCGGCGCGGGTTCGCTGGTGACCATCGCACTGCCCAACGGGATCGAGTTCGTCCTCGCCGCGCTCGCGACGTGGAAGCTCGGCGCCACCCCGCAGCCGCTGTCCTACCGGCTCCCGGCCGCCGAGCTGGAAGCGGTGCTCGCGCTCGCCGATCCGGCGCTCGTCGTCGGGCCCGAGGTGGCGGGACGGCAACACGTGCCGCCGGGGTTCACCCCGCCGGAGAACCACGAACCGCTCCCCGCCGTCGAACCCGGTCCGTGGAAGGCGCCCGCCTCCGGCGGCAGCACCGGCCGTCCGAAGATCATCGTCGCCGGAGAAGCCGCATACGCCGACGTCCTGGCCGGGGTGGCGGCGTTGTTCGGAATGACACCGGACGGCGTGCATCTGGCCGCCGGGCCGCTGTACCACAACGCGCCGTTCATGATGTCCGCGTCGGCGCTGTTCACCGGCAACCACGTCGTGGTGCTGCCCAGGTTCGACGCGGCGGAAGCCGTGCGGGCCATCGAAAAGTACCGTGTGGACTGGGCTTTCCTGGTGCCGACGATGATGCACCGGATGTGGCGGCTGCCCGAGGCCGAGCGGGACGCGGCCGATCTGTCGAGCCTGCGGGTCGTGCTGCACGGCGCGGCACCGTGCCCGGTCTGGCTGAAGCAGGCATGGCTCGACTGGATCGGCCCGCAACGGCTGCACGAGCTGTACGCGAGCACCGAGGCGCAGGCGGGCACGCTGATCACCGGCGAGGAATGGCTGGCCCACCCGGGCAGCGTCGGCAAGGTCGCGGCCGGCGAAATCCGCGTACTCGACGACGAACATCGCGACGTCCCGACCGGCGAGACCGGGGAAATCTGGATGCGGTCCGCGCCCGGCGCGCCCGCGACCTACCGGTATCTCGGTGATACCCCGACGAGTCTGCCCGGCGGCTGGGAATCCCAGGGCGACGTCGGCCGGTTCGACGCCGACGGCTATCTCTACCTCGCCGACCGCAAACCGGACATGATCCTTGTCGGCGGCGCGAACGTGTTCCCCGCCGAGGTCGAGGCGGCGCTCGACGAGCATCCGTCGGTGCTGTCCAGCTGTGTGATCGGGCTTCCCGACGAGGACTACGGCAACATCGTGCACGCGGTGGTGCAGACCGACGGACCGCTCGACGAGGTGGCACTGCTGGAACATCTCAGGTCCCGGCTGGCGCCGTACAAGCTACCCCGGGTTTTCGAGCGAGTGGACGAGCCGCTGCGGGACGACGCGGGCAAGGTCCGCCGCGCGGCCGTGCGCGCCGAACGCCTGGCCACGCACCGGTGACGGCCGCACCCACGCGGACCGGGCTGGCCGTCGTTTCCCGGCAGGCACTGGGATCGCGGCTCGTCGAGTACACAGTGGACTCGACGGCGGTCGGCGGCCGGACCAGCCTGCGCATCCTCTTCCCCACTGAGTACACAGTGGACACCCATCGGCGGTTCCCGGTGCTCTATCTGCTGCACGGCGGGGACGACGACTACCGCTCGTGGACCGACAAGGGCCAGGCCGCCGAAACGACCGAGAAGTTCCCGCTGATCGTCGTGATGCCGGACGCCCGTAACGGTTTCTACTCGGACTGGGAGAAGCCCGGCCGTCTCGGCAAGCCCCGCTGGGAGACCTATCACCTCGGCGAACTGCTGCCCTGGGTCGACGCCACGTTCCGCACGATCGCGCGTCGCGAAGGACGGGCGGCGGCCGGTCTTTCCATGGGCGGGTTCGGCGCGTTCTCCTATGCGGCAAGGCATCCGGATCTGTTCGTGGCGGCGGCGAGCTTCTCCGGGGTGCTCGACACGAACCGGTACTCGTGGATCACCGAGATCGCGGCGCGGCGGGACGGCGGCGGGTTCGGGGCGATCTGGGGCGACCGGCTCACCCGCGCGGCCCGCTGGCGCGCGCACAACCCGTGGGACCTGGCGGAAAACCTGCGGGGCATGACGCTGGCCGTGCACACCGGCAACGGCGTGCCCGCCGACCGGGACCACCGCCGCCCCGACCCGGTGGAGGCGATCGTGTACCACCAGTCGGTGCGGATGCACCGGAAACTCACCACGCTGGGCATCGGCCACCGCTGGTACCACCGGCGCGGCGTCCACGACTGGCCACAGTGGATAGACGATCTCCGCGCGACGGTCCCCTTGCTGGCCGAGACCCTCGCCGATCCACCGTCCACTCCAGACCCGTTCTCCTACACCTCGGCCGAGCCCGATTTCTCCGTATGGGACTGGTCGGTGAGTTTCTCCCGTTCCCACCGGGAGTTCGCCGTGTTGTCTCATGTGGACAGAGAAGGTTTCGCCCTCGCCGGCAGCGGGACGGCACGGGTGCGCACGGCGGCCTGGTACGAACCGGGCCTGCGCTACACCGTCCATGTCGAAGACCCTTCGGGCACCCGGCCCGGCACGGTCCTGGCCGACCGGGAGGGGCGTCTGGCGTTCTCCTTGCGACTCGGCGACCGTAGCGGCACCGCGTGGGTGAAGATCCGATGACCGGCGTCGTGACCGAGCCGACGGCGGCGGTCCGTCCCGGGTGGATCGCCGCGCTGTCGGCCGCGACGCTCGGGATGTCGATCGCGGTGCTGACGCCGATCCAGGTGCTGCTGCCGCTGCAGATCGAGGCGATCGACCCGGCGCGCAAGGTGGCGAACCTCGGCTGGATCACCGCTGTCGCGGCGGTGCTCTCCATGGTGGTGTGCCCGGTCGCGGGCGCGCTGTCGGACCGCACGGCCTCGCGGTTCGGCAGGCGGCGGCCGTGGGTGCTGGGCAGCGGCCTGGTGTGCGCCGCCGGGCTCGTCCTGCTCGGCCTGCAGCACACGATCCTCGGCGTGGCACTGACCTGGTGCGTGGTGCAGGCGGGAACGAACGCGATGTACGCCGCGCTCACCGCGTCCGTGCCCGATCTCGTGCCGGTGCGCCAACGGGGTGTGGTGTCGGCGTTCGTCGGGCTTCCGCTACCGCTTTCGTTGATTCTGGGCAGTTTTCTGGTGAGCTCGGTGGTGACCGGCCGGGTCGCCGGGTACTGCCTGCTGGCGGGACTGCTGCTTGTCCTCATCGTCCCTTTCGTGCTCCTGCCGACGGACACGCCGCGAATCGAGCGCGGTCCCGCCGGGCCGCCGAAATTCACCCACGACCTCGGCTGGGCCTTCGGCTGCCGCCTCGGCATCCAGCTCGCCAACGCCGTCGGCACGCTGTACCTGCTGTACTACCTGCGCGACGTCGTCCACCACGAGGACCCGGCGCGGGCGGTGTTCCTGCTGATCGTCGTCTACACCGCCGGGATCCTGCTCACCAGCGTCGTCGCGGGGCGATGGTCGGACCGCAGCGGGCTGCGGAAACCGTTCGTCGTGGTCTCCTCGGCCGTCGTCGCCGCCGCGATGGTGGTGCTGTCGCTGGCGCACACGTTCTCCGCCGCGCTGTTCGCGGCCGCGCTGATGGGCGTGGGCTACGGCGTCTACCTTGCCGTGGACAACGCGCTCATCACCCAGGTGCTGCCCGCGGCCCACGCGCACGCGCGCGACCTCGGCGTCGTCAACCTCGCCAACACCGCCCCGCAAGCGCTCGCCCCGGCCATCGCGGGCGTGGTGATCGCCGAGCTCGGCGGGTACTCACCGCTCTACCTGCTCGCCGCGGCGTGCGCGCTCGCCGGGGCGGCGGCGATCGCCCCGGTGCGCTCCGTGCGGTGATTCCCGGAGCGCTCTGAAGGGGGCCTTCAGAGCGCTGGACGCCACGGATGTTCCCTTCGCCGGACATCGGTCTACAAAGGACGACGTCGCGAAAGACGCGGTGGCGACGCTCAACGTCCCGTACGCGTCGTTCGCGACACCGGAGTCCACGAAACTCAGTAGTACCAGCGGATGCCGAAGTGGCCGGGGCCGACGTCGCGGCCGAGCGCCAGCACCGAATCGGACAGCCCGAGCTTGAGCAGTTGCGCGGTCTCGGCGGAGGTGTCGCCCGGCGGTGACGTGAAGTGCTGGCAGCGGCGGGGCACCGCGGCCGGGTCGAAGCAGACCTCGAGCAGGTATTCCCGCACCGAGCGGCGGAACCGGCGGAAGTAGGCCTCGGTGGTCGCCGGTTCGGCGTGTTCCCGGCGCGGGTTGTGCACCTCGAACTCGATCAGGACGTGCTCGCCCTTGGTCAGCGGACGTTCGAACAGCAGCTCGGCGGCGAAAAGGCTGCTGACCTCGCTGGTCACCACCTTGCCGAGGGTGCAGTTCCGCAGCCCGGTCACGACCGGCTCCTCGCCGGCGCTCCCGTCCCAGTCGTAGACGAGCAGCGCGCGGTCGGGGCCACCGCAGTCGGCGCGCATGACCTGGGTGCACCGCACGGCGCGTTCCCGTCCGTCCGGGCCGACCAGCACCCGGTCGTGCAGGGTGAGCCTGCGCAGCGAACGGTCCGGGGTGGTCGGCACATCCCCGAGCAGCCCGGCCACCTCGGGTTTCGCCGGCCACAGATCGGCCAGCCCCGGCAGGCTGCCGCCGCGCCTGCCACGCGGGCTCGGCGGGCCGAGCAGGTTCCGCAGCGAGTTCGGCGGGACCTCCAGCACGTTCTCGAGATGTTCCAGTGCCCGCAACGACGTCGGCCGCTCCGGGCGGCGCTGGCCCGACTGCCAGTAACTCAGCGTGGCGAGGCTGACCTGGACACCCTTGCGGGCGAGCCGGTCCTGGATGCGGTCGAGGCTGAGCCCCCTGGCAACGATCGCCGCGCGCAACGCGACGTTGAACGGGCCCTGTTCCAGCAGCCCGCCGAGTTCCTCGCGCCGGTGCTCACCGGCACGGTCGAAGTCGGTCGCCATCCCGCCTCCTCACGTTCGTGACGTGACGCAGCGTCCTCAGGACTCAGCGGATTCTCTACTTGCCAGTAAAGTAGGCGTTCCGTGTCCGTCTGACTACCCTCAAATGGCGGAACACACACCCCCATTCGACGTAGCACGCAGGTGATAGCGCACGGAGATCACCGCTTCATCTCACCCAGAGCACAGGATTGACACCCGATCGTGAACACCTGGGGCGAGGACAGCGTCCCGTTGAGAAGCGGCACCCGGTGACCGATCCGGCATCCGGAGCCCCCCGGTCGTTCACCGTTCGCCGGTAGGATCGGGTAGGCGCACGGGCGTGTTTTCCGCGTAACCGGGCGAAATCCGACGAATGGGTCCGGAGGTGAAGCGTGTTCGGCCTCAGCATCGAGCACATCCTGGTCCTGGTAGTGGCCGGGCTGTTCATCCTCGGCCCCGAGCGGCTGCCGGGCGCGCTCCAGTGGCTCGGCCAGTCGATCCGCAAGGTCCGCGCGTATGCCAGCGGCGCGCAGGAGCAGCTCAAGTCCGAGCTCGGCCCGGAGTTCGACCAGCTCCGCAAGCCCCTGCAGGACCTCCAGAGCCTCCGCGAGTTCAACCCGAAGACGGTCGTCACCAGCTACCTGCTCGACGAGCCCGCCCCCGCGGCGGCCCAGCCCGTGGCGAACGGCGCACCGGTCACCCCGCCGCCCACGCCACTGCGGCCCGGCGAGCGCCCGCCGGTCGATCCCGACGCCACCTGAACCGCCTCAGTCCCGGCGATGCCGGGCGCGGACGTGCATCCGCTCGCCCTGCGGCCCGAACAGGCTGAGGAACTCCACCGGCCGCTCGTCCACCTTGCCGAACCAGTGCGGCTCCCGGGTGTCGAACTCGGCGACCTCGCCCGCGCGCAGCACGAAATCGTGCTTGCCGAGGACCAGCCGCAGCTGTCCATTGAGGACGTACAGCCATTCGTAACCCTCGTGCGTCCGCGGATCCGGCTCCCGGCGGTCGGGCCCCGCCGGGATGATGTGCTTGAACGACTGGACCCCGCCGGGCCTGCGGGTCAGCGGGATGATGGTCATCCCGTGCCGCTTGAACGGGCGAGGATAGACGCGGGGATCGCCGGTGGACGGGGCGTCGACCAGCTCGTCGAGCGGGACGCCGTAGGCCTTCGCCAGCGGGAGCAGCAGTTCCAGGCTCGGCCTGCGGCTGCCGGACTCGAGCCGGGACAGCGTGCTGACCGAGACGCCGGTCGCCTCCGCCAGGTCCGTCAGCGTCAGTTCGGCACGTTTGCGCAGCTCACGCAGGCGAGGCCCGACCGCGGTGAGCACCTCTTCGAAGTCGTCGCTCATCCCCTTATTGCAGTTTCGGCAAAGAAGTTTGTCAACTTGGCGAAGTCTCCCGCATGGTGGATCGCGGAGGTGGTCACCATGACCAAGACACGGGGCCGCTACGACGTGGTCATCGCCGGGGGCGGCGGTGCGGGACTCGGCGCCGCGCTGATGCTGGGCAGGGCGCGGCGCTCGGTGCTGGTGGTGGACGGCGGGCAGCCGCGCAACGCGCCCGCCGAGCACATGCACGGATTCCTCTCCCGCGACGGGATGCCGCCGGGCGAGCTGCTGGAGATCGGGCGACGGGAGGTCGAGGGATACGACGGCGAGATCGTCACCGGGCAGGTCGTGTCGGTGGCCGGGGCCTCCGGGGAGTTCACCGTCGAACTCGACGACGGGTCCACAGTGGACGCGCGACGCCTGCTCGTCGCGACCGGGCTGACCGACGAACTGCCGCGGATCCACGGGCTCGCCGAGCGCTGGGGCCGGGACGTGCTGCACTGCCCGTACTGCCACGGCTGGGAGGTCCGCGACCAGCCGATCGGCGTCCTCGCCACGGGGCCGATGGCCATGCACCAGGCCCTGCTGTTCCGGCAGTGGTCGGCGGACGTGACGTTCCTGCTGCACACCGCCGCGAAACCCGCCGACGACGAACTGGAGCAGCTCACCGCGCTGGAGATCCCGGTCGTGCCGGACGAGGTGACGGCCGTGACCGTCACCGACGACCGGCTCAGCGGCGTACGGCTGTCGAGCGGCATGGCGATCCCGCTGAGCGCGCTGGTAATCGCGCCGCGGTTCACCGCGCGTGCCGGATTCCTCGCACCGCTCGGGCTGGAACCGGCGCCGCATCCCACGGGCATGGGCACCTACCTCGCCGCCGACCCCGACGGCCGGACTTCGGTGCCGGGCGTGTGGGCCGCGGGCAATGTCACCGACCCGCGGCTGCAGGTCCTCGCGTCGGCGGCGGCCGGTGCCACCGCGGCAGGCGCCATCAACGCCGACCTCATCTCCGAAGATGTCCAGAACGCACTGACCGAACGGCGGAACGCACTGTGAGCGAAGAAAACTACGTGAACGCGGAATTCTGGGACGGCCGGTACCGGGAGCAGGACTCGCTCTGGAGCGGGGCCACGAACGGCACGCTGGTGGCCGAGGTCGCCGGCCTGACACCGGGGCAGGCACTCGACGTCGGCTGCGGCGAAGGTGCCGACGCGCGGTGGCTGGCCGAAAAGGGCTGGCGGGTGACCGCGATCGACGTCTCGCAGGTGGCCCTCGAACGGGCCGCCGCGCACGGCGGTGAGAACGTCGCTTGGGTCCGCACCGACCTCGCGGTGTCCTCCCCGCCCGCGGCTTCGTTCGACCTCGTTTCCGCGCACTACTTCCCCATCCGGAAGGAAAGCGCCGTGCGTGGCCTGCTGGCCGCGGTGGCACCGGGCGGGACCCTGCTCTTCGTCGGCCACGACTTCGACGGCGCTTTGGAGCACCACGAGCACAACGGCGGGCAGGGTCCGGACCCGCGCGACTTCTACCAACCGTCCGAGGTCGCGGCGTTGCTCGATGACGACTGGAAGATCCTGGTCCACGAGACCCGCGAGCGCGCCCACGTGCCCGAGGGCAACCCGCACCACCGCGACACCGTCCTGCGGGCACAGCGCCTGCGCTGACCTCAGCGGCCCGCGCGCTCCGGCGCGCGGGCCATCCGGCGCGCGACGGCGAAGCCGGCGAGAAGCAGTACCACCCCACCGGTGATCCACGGCCACAGCGGGACCCCACTGTCCACTGAGGACACCGAAGGTGCCGCCACCGGCGCGGCGGCCGCCGAGGTGACCGGCGCCGCGTTCGCCGGTCCCGGCACGGTGAGCGTGAACGGGACGGTCCCGGAAACAGGGTGTCCGTCCGCGGAGATCACGCGGTAGTGGATCGTGTACGCCCCGGACGAGCCGAGCGGGTGCACCGGTGCCGACACCTTGGCGTCCACAATGGACATCGGACCGCCTTCCCAGTGAGTGCCGCCGTCGGGGCCGATGACCGTCAGCTCGGTGAATCCCTTCTCCAGCGGCTCGTTGAACTCGAGGACGACCTGCTCGGGAGAGGTCGCGATCGAAGCACCCTTCGCCGGAGTGCTCGACACCAGCACGCTGTGCGCGTGCGCTCCCGGCGTCCACAGCAGCAAGGCGAGCACCACCACCGTCAGCAGGACGGCCACGCGCGCGGCGAACCGGTGACCGGCGTCTTCGAGCCACCGCTGTTCATCGAGAATCATGATTTCCTCGCGATCGATCGGGTACGCGCCGAATCCGGCGGATCGGGTACGCCTGAGGCAGCCGACATTAGCGCCGCGGCGCCGCGAGAAATGAAAGATGTCTGTTAAGCAATTCTCACTCGCATGATCATCTTTCTCGCCGCCGAGCCCCCTGAGCCCCTCGGCGCAGCCTCTGGTCACCCGAACGGCGTAGATTTTCCGGCGTCCGGCCGCCGATCTCACCGGCGAACCATTACCGGACGGCGGGCGACTTTACCTGGTCTTCATGTCAGGAACACACCCCGAAACCTGGCGGCTGGTTTTCTTCTCGCCGACCGAAGGGCTTCTTTTCCTTCGCCATTGTGCCTTCTTCGACGTCGACGAGGACGTCTTCCCTTTCCCGGTTCCCTTCGTCCGCGAGGCGATTCCGGAACCGCTCTCTCCCACGAGGAGGACCTGACCGTGGCAGTGCGAGGTCCACGTCGCGAGCACCTGATCGCGGCGAGCCTGACCGGGGCCGTCGTGGTCGTCGTCGGCTACGCGTCCGGGATCGGCTTACGACCGGGTTCGGCCGCCGCCACCCCACCGCTCGCCGACGGCGGGCACCCGGTGGCACCGGCGTCGCCGACCGAGCCACCACTGCCCTCCGGCGGGCCACCGACGGGAGTGCCGATCTCGCCGCTGCCCGCCGTCCCGGTGCTGCCGCCCGTGGAGCAGCAGCCACCATCCCCCACCATGCCGGGCGGAATCGAGGTCCGGCCCTCCCCCGCGCCGCCGTCCGCCACCGATCCCGTGTCGCCCTCGCCCTCCGTGCCGCCGACCACCCCGATCCCGCCTCCGCCACCCCCGGGATCGGACGTCCCCTCGTGTCAACCCGGTGTGCCCCAACAGGTTCTGGACGTCGTGGGCGGTCTGCCGGTACTCGGCGCGGTGACCACCGGCCTCGGCGTCACGGGCTCGAACGGGCTCGGCGCGGTGCTGCTGGGCTACTGCAAGGCCCCGGACGGCTCCCTCGAACTCGCCATGATCCCCGCGCCGGAAAGCCACTGAGCCATGGACCTGACCCCGGCCAAGGCGTGGTACGTCCTCGCCCGCTGCGTCGACTACTTCGGCCTGACCCTCTTCGCCGGCGGGCTGTTCTTCCTCGCCGTGCTCTGGCCCGCGGGAGCCGGACACCGTGGTACGCGGCGGGTTCTGACCACCGGCTGGGTGCTGGGCTTCGCGGGCACGCTCGCCGGGATCGGGCTGCAGGGCGCGTGGTCGGCCCAGCGCCCGGCCGGTGACCTCTTCAGCTGGGAGCTGATCAGCCAGGTTCTGGGTGTCCACTTCGGACAGGTCTGGTTCGCGAAGGCGTTGCTGTGGCTGCTCGGTGGCGTCGCGCTCGCCTGGGTGCTGCAACGGGGCCGGGCCGCCGCGACGACGACCGCCTGGCGGGTCGGCGCGGGCGCGGTCGTCCTCGGCCTGCTGCGTGCGTCCGGGCTCACCGGCCACGCGGTGGAGAGCAAGCGGCCGCTGCTCACCCAGCTCGCGGATTTCGTCCACCTGGCGGGGATTTCCGCCTGGATCGGCGGGCTCGCGGTGCTGTTGTTCGGCGTGCTGGCACGCCGGGACTCCGACGAACTCGCCCGTGTCGTCCCCCGTTATTCGAAGCTCGCGATGGTGTCGGTGCTCCTGGTGATCGTCGCGGGTGTCGTGCTGGCTCTGGAGACCATCGGGCCGGTCGGCCGTATCTTCACCACCAGCTACGGGCGGATCCTGCTGGTGAAACTGGCCGTGCTCGCCGTCGTGCTGCTGATCGCGCAGGGCAGCAAGAGCTGGGTCGCACGGCGTCTCGACTTCGCCGTGGTCCTGCGTGGCGACGCCGCCGTCGTCCGCCCGTTCGTCTATTCCGTCGCCGCCGAGACCACGCTCGTGCTCGTGGTCCTCTTCGCGGCGAGCTTCCTCGTCACGGCCAGCCCTGGCCGGTGACCGGATCCGAAAGGAGTCCTTGATGGACAACCCCGAAATCACCACCGAGGCACCGCCACCGGCGCCCCGCGCCCGGCGGTGGCCGTTCGCGGTGGCGATCGTCGCGCTCGCCGCGGCCCTGTTCAGCCTGGCGACCCTGCGGGGCGGGCAGACCGAGCAGGCCGCGCCGCGACGCGCCGACGTCGATCTGGCGGCGCTGGCCAAGCAGGGACCGATGGCCGTTCCGCTCTACCAGGGCCTGTCCCAGGCCCAGGCGGGCGGGGCGGCACCCGCGGCACAGGCGGCGCCCGCCAAGTCCGTCGAGGCCATGGGCTACAAGTTCACCCCGGCGAACGTCAGCATCGCCGTCGGCGACACGGTGACCTGGACCAACCACGACACCGCGCCGCACAACATCGTCATCACCGACGGCCCGGAGAAGTTCACCTCGCCGACGCTGCAGAACGGCCAGACCTTCAGCCACACCTTCACGAAGGCGGGCACGTACTCCTACTACTGCTCGATCCACCCGGACATGAAGGCCACCCTCACCGTGACCGGATCGCCGACCAGCTCACCGGCGCCACCCACCACTCCCGGCACGCCGACCTCCGCGCCGCCGTCGAGCCCGACCCACACCATGCCCGCGCCCCCGCCCGGCGGCGGCGCGTGCGTGCCGAAGGGAGTCCTGCAGCCGATCCTCGACCACATCAAGAGCGCGCACCTGGAGGAGTCGCCCGGCCAGCAGGTCACGGACCTGCTCAACCTCGACCAGTACATCAAAACCCACACGGTGTGGCTGGAAACGGTGCTCGCCCCGGTGCTGAACGGGTCGGCCGACAAGGTCGTCGCCGACACGCTGGCGCCGATCGTCGCGCACCTCAAGAGCGCGCACCTGGAGGAATCGCTCGGCCAGCAGGTCACCGATCTGCTCAACCTCGACCAGTACATCAAAACCCACACGGTGTGGCTCGAATCCGTGCTCACACCGCTGCTGAACCAGGCGACCTGCTGACCCCGACCAGCTGTTCGCCCGCTCGAAACGGGTGGCCCGGCCGAAACGCACTCGGCCGGGCCACCCGCCCAGTATCCCCATCCAGCCCGGGAGGCACCCGCCGATGCCCGACACCGAAGTCCTGCCCGCTCTCCTCCCCGACGGAGTGCGCCGAGAGGTGTACACGCTGCGCCGCGACCGCTGCGTGATCGAGACTTCCCTGCGCCTGCTGCGCTTTCCGGTGCTGCGGGGCCGGTTCTCCGCCTCGGGTGGGCATTTCGACGTCGCCGAGCCCGAGCTGACCGTGGTGCTCGACGCCGCGTCGCTGCGGGTCGGCGTCCCCTTTCTCAGCAGGTTCCTGACAGGACCGCGCGGTCTGTCCACCGCCGACCACCCGGACGTCGTGGTCGAAGCACCGGTGGTACTCCTCGGTGCCGACCGGGTCGTGGACCTCGTCTGCCGGGTCGTCCTGCCGGGCACGACCCGCGACCTGCGGCTGCGCGGCGACCTGCGGTACGTCGACGACGAGCGGATCATCCTGTGGGCCAAGGGAATTCTGCCGAAGACGCGGCGGAAGGCCCGGTTCGCGCGCCGCCGCGTGCACGTCGAGATCGCGATGGAGTTCGTCCGATGAGGCGGACCGCGATCGTCCTCGCCGGTCTTCTCCTCGCTTGCGGTGTCCTGGCCTGGGCGCCCCGCTCCGCCGGCGCCGCGGCCCAGCAGGTGATGATGGAGAACTACGCGTACGGCCCGGCCGCGCTGACCGTCCGAGCCGGTGACACCGTGACCTGGATGCAGCACGACGAAGCCCCGCACGACGTCGTCACCACGAGCGCGCCGGTGGCCTTCCGCAGCCCGAAGTTGTCGCAGGGCCAGAGCTGGAGCTACACGTTCACCCAGCCCGGCACGTATTCGTACTACTGCTCGGTGCATCCCGACATGCGGGCCACCGTCACCGTCCTGGCGGCGCCGACCACGGCCGCGCCCGCTCCGCCGCCCCGCCCGGCACCGGCCGCACCCGTGCCGTCGAAGAAGACTGCCGCGCCTTCCGCGCCGGGGTCGGTCCAGCCGTCCAGCTCCGCGCCGTTGGCAAGTTCCGCACCCGCCACCGAACCGGCCGCCGCGCCGCCCTCGTCGGCGCCTTCCGTGGTCCAGCAGGCCGCACCGGCCACCGCGCCCTCGCTGGACCCGATGCTGCTCGTCGCCGGGGTGGTCACCGCCGTCGCGGTACTGTGCCTGTTGCTGCTGGGCTCGCGGCCGTCGCCCTAGACCGTCCCTTGTGGACGGTTCAGGAGTTGACGCCGGTGAGCGCGAAGAACTCCTGGCGCGAGCGGGCGTCCTGGCGCAACGTGCCGAGCAGGGTCGAGGTCACGGTGCTGGAGCCGACGGCCTGCACCCCGCGCAAGGTCATGCAGGAGTGCTCGGCCTCGATCACTACGCCGACGCCCTTGGGGTTCAGGTGCTCGCACAGCCAGTCCGCGACCTGCTTGGTCAGCCGCTCCTGCACCTGCGGGCGGCAGGCGAAGTGCTCGACGATCCTGGCGAGCTTGGACAGCCCGAGGATGCGCTCGCCGGGCAGGTAGCCGACGTGGGCGACGCCGACGAACGGCAGCAGGTGGTGTTCGCAGACCGACCGGACCGGGATCGCGCGGGCCAGCACGAGCTCGTCGTACTGCTCGTCGTTCGGGAACGTCGTCAGGTCGAACGGGCGCGGGGCGAACAACTCCGCGTACGCGCGCGCCATCCGGCCCGGGGTGCCGCGCAGGCTCTCCGAGTCGAGCGGGATGCCGAGGGCGGTGAGGAACTCGGCCGCCGCGGCCTCCGCCGCCTCGAGGTCGGGACCGACCTCCGGCTGGTGCACGACCCGCAGTGCTGAACTCGACATCACTTCACCCTGGCTTTCGGCTCCTGGTTTCACCAAAAAGTATTGGCGTTATGTTGCGGAAGGTCAAGTGACCAGTGTCGATCCCGACATGTGGCTGTTGGACCAACTGTGATAGCCGATACGCTGAGTACGTGACCGCTTCCGAACGGCCGCGGGAGACACTGGACATCGCCGCTGTCACCGCGGTCGCCGCCCTCGAGGACAACCTGCGCCGCCGTCTGTACACCTACGTGCGGGAGGCGCGGCGCCCGGTCGCGCGCGACGAGGCGGCGGAAGCGGCCGGGATCTCCCGGAAGCTGGCCGCGTTCCACCTCGACAAGCTCGTCCGCACCGGCCTGCTCACGTTCGGTTACGACACCGTCGGCGGCGTGGCGCGGGTGGGCCGCAAGCCGAAGCTCTACCGGCCCGCCGACACCGAGATCCAGGTCGGGATCCCGGCCCGGCGGCACGAGATCCTCGCCGACATCCTCGCCGACGCCGTGCTCGCGGACTCCGGCGACGAGACCGCCCGCGCGGCCGCGATGCGGATCGCCGCCGAGCACGGCGAACGGGCCGGAAGTCTCGAACGGGACCTGGCCCGGCCGGGGCGGCTCGGCACGGAGCGGGCGCTCACCCTCGCCGAGGCCGTGCTCACCCGGTACGGGTTCGAGCCGAGCCGCCCGGCACCGGACCGCGTCCAGCTGCGCAACTGCCCGTTCCAGCCCTTGGCGGCCAAGGCGCCCGGCCTCGTCTGCGGAATCAACCACGCCTTCCTGACCGGGGTGCTCAGCGGGCTGGGCGCGCACACGGTGGAGGCCGCGCTCGCGCCGGGGGCAGGCTGCTGCGTCGAGCTCCGCCCGGTCGACGGGAAGCAGCACCACTGACGAGGAAGGCACGGGCGGGAGGGAGTCCGCCCGTGCCGGGTGCGTCCCCAATGGACAGACGACGTCCACGGTGCGGCCGGACGGTCCCGCACCGTGGTCACGACATCATCTCGGCGGGCCAGGTGGCGTGACTACTCCTTGCCTGCTCAGCACGCTTCCGGTGGGTCGGCCGATTCAATTCCGGCCCGCCACGAGATCCGGCCGTGACCGGACATCGGGTTGGAGAAGATTTTCCGGCCGCCGAGGTCGTATCATGTTCCCACCTCGAAACGCTGGATCACGATGATTCAGGTGGTGCTGGAACATGGCGCTACACGATTACGAACAGCGAAAACTCGACGAGATCGAGAAACACCTCGTCGAGGAGAACCCGCGCATGGCACGGCGGTTCGCCGAGTTCCGGCCGATCCACCTCATCACCTTGGTGGCGGCCGGACTGGGCCTGCTCGTGCTGCTCTCGGTCGGCCTCGTGGTGATGGTCATCGGCGTGCGGCTGACCGCGCCGGGATTAATCACCTTGGGCGCCGTGCTCACCGCGACCGTGCCCGCCGCGATAACCTGGTACCTGCTGCGGCGCGCCAAGCCCACGAAATGATCCGCGGCACCTTTCCCTGTCAAATCCATTGTGTGTCGGTACCCGCCGTCAGCCAGGCGCGTCGGCGGGTTCTCCCTCGTCGGCGCTGGACCGTATGGTCTAATCCCCGCCCGTGAGGATCGCTTACGTCATCTTCGGGATCGCGGCGGTGTGGTTCCTGTTCTTCCTGATCAGCTTCCTGAAGGAACGTCGCCGCCTCCGCAACGGCGTCTACCTGTTCATGACCCTGTTCTTCGCCGCGCTCGGCACGGTGGCCTCGCTGGCCTCGGTGTCGGCCCAGGCCGCGGAGATCGTGGTCGTGTCGGGGTTCCTGCTGATCCCGCTGGCGATCCTGGCGCTGGCGATCTTCCTGGTCTTCAACGGCGTCACCATGATCCGCCGCGAAGGCAGGCGCCTGGCCAACCTGCTCTCGCTGCTGCTCG
The DNA here is from genome assembly GCF_042741125.1 of Amycolatopsis sp. NPDC058986. Taxonomy (NCBI): domain Bacteria; kingdom Bacillati; phylum Actinomycetota; class Actinomycetes; order Pseudonocardiales; family Pseudonocardiaceae; genus Amycolatopsis; species Amycolatopsis sp. NPDC058986. Next base: position 39,398 of record NZ_JBHYJW010000057.1, read on the forward strand.
GTGCGGGGATCCTCGCCTACCTCCCGTTCACCGCGGCGATCAACCGGATCCCGTGGACCCCGGCGAAGGTCGCGGTGACGGTGCTGACGCTGATCCTGGCGTACGTGTCGTTCCTGTTCGTCTGCTTTCTGCTGTACGCCATCGTGTATGGCCGGATCCGGCAACGCCGCGCCGTCGATTTCGTGGTCGTCCTCGGCTCCGGGCTGATCGGCGCCAAGGTGCCGCCGCTGCTGGCGAGCAGGCTCGACCGCGCCCGCGCGGTCTTCGAGGCGGGCGTGGCCAGGGGCGGACAGCCGCTGCTCGTGACGTCCGGTGGTCAGGGCCCCGACGAGGACGTGCCCGAATCCCACGCGATGGCCGACTACCTCGTCGAACGAGGTGTGCCCCGCGAGCGGATCCTGCTGGAGGACCGGTCGAAGACGACCTGGGAGAACCTCACGTTCAGCCGCGAGATCATGACGGGCCTGCGGCCGGGCTACCGGTGTGTGGTGGTCACCAACAACTTCCACGTCCTGCGTGCCGCGCTCACCGCCCGGCGGGCGAAGGTCGACGGCCAGGTCATCGGTGCGCCGACGGCGTGGTACTTCTGGCCCAGCGCGACGATCCGCGAGTTCGTCGCGGTCTTCCTCGACCACAAGGTGGTCAACTTCGGCATCTGCCTCAGCCTCGCGGCCATCACGGTACTCGGCGCGCTCGGCTGACGCGGGAAACCCTTTCGCCGCAATAGTTCCGTACCCATACGGGTGTGCTCCCGGGTTGTTACCCCACCAGCGGTCACCGGAAAGTGACGGGCAGCTACTCGAACCGAAGGAGCTGTCGTGAGCAGAAGAAACCGCATACTGGGCTGTTTCGCCGTCGGCCTCGCCGTCCTCGCCACGCCGTGGCCGAACGTGGCGGCCGCCGCGCCGGGGAACCCGCCCGCGGTGGCGCCGCTGGGCGGCACCACCGTCCCCGGCGGCGACGTCCAGCCCTCGTCCATCGGCGGGACACCGGCGTCGGTCAAGGACTACCCGTTCATCATCGCCGGGCTGCGCGAGGGCGGGCCACGGCCGCAGGGTGAGACCTGCACGGGATCGGTCGTGGCCCCGCGCAAGATCCTCATCGCCGCGCACTGCAAGGCCGCCGAGGGCAAGAAGACCTTCCTCTACGGCCTTGACGACCTCAACGCGGGCGGCGGCACGCGGATCGGCGTCGTCAGCTACGAAACCCACCCGAAGTACGTCAACTTCGATCAGGGTTACGACGTCGCCGTGGTGACCACCGACGCCGACATCCCGGTGCCCGGCGGGCAGTACGCGAAGGTCGCGACGTCCGCGGACACCGACCTGAACAAACCGGGCAAGACGGGTCTCGGGCTCGGCTACGGCAAGAAGGACTTCAACGACGACACCAAGGACGTCACGCTGCACAAGTTCAGCCTGCCGATCGTGGCGGGCAGCAACTGCCAGGGTGTCGGGGCGGGGTTCCAGGACGCCACGATGATCTGCAGTGGCTACAGCGACGGCCACGTCACGATCCTGCCAGGGGACAGCGGCGGCCCGCTGATCGTGGACGGCAAGGTGACCGGGGTCGCGTCGTGGAGCCGCAGCGATTTCAAGTGGTACAGCGTCTACGGCCGGCTCAACAACGACATGGGTGACTGGGTCAAGGAGCAGATCGGCTCGGTACCGGATCAGGACAAGTTCACGGTCGGCGTGACGCCGGGTTCGGTGAAGGTCGATCCCGGCAAGTACGTGTCGGCGACGGTGACCAGCAAGGCGGGTAAGAACGGCGCGGAGAAGGTCGAACTGAGCGCGTCCGGCCTGCCCGAGGGCGCGAAGGCGACGTTCCAGCCGTCGACGATCAACTCCGGCGACACGGCCAAGGTGACCATCGAAACCGCTTCAGGTACGCCGGAGAAGGAGTACGCGGTCACGATCTCCGGCAAGGGCACGACCGACACGAGTACGGCGACGCTGAAACTGGTCGTGGGCAAGGGAGAACCACCCGCCGGTGACCTGAAGGTGAGCGTGAACCCGGGCAGCGGCACCGTGCGGCCCGGATTCTTCGCCACGGCCACGGTGACCGCCTCCGGCGGGACCGGCACGATCACGCTGTCGGCCTCCGGTTCCGGACTGCCGTTCGCGCCGTTCTTCAGCCCCGTCACCGTGTCCAGCGGGGGCAGCTCGCAGATGCAGGCGGGTGCCCCGTTCCAGCCCGGCACCTACCCGATCACCATCACCGCGAAGGACTCCACCGGAAAGACCGCCACCACCACCTTCACCCTGACCGTCCAATAAGGACACTGCGGTTCCGTTCCGTCAAGGCCACCTTACGGGCATCTGATGCCCGTAAGGTGGCCTTCACGGCATTCCCCGGCGTCGTGATCCGCCGGAGATCTCGCGTGCATGTACAGAGGTCTCGCGTGCGTGAACGGAGAACTCGCGTGATTACGTGAGTAAAGCCGTGCCCCCGGCCGGAAGTGGCCGGGGGCACGGACTCCCCTCGGGAAGGGGGCTCGGTGGCAGGATCAGAACGTGATGGAGAATCCGTCGATCGTGCCGGTGTCGAAGCGGTAGACGTCCTTGACCCGCAACGTCCACGTGCCGTTGGCCCGCTCGGCGGCGGCGTTCACCGTGTAGGTCGTGTGCACGCCGCTCGCCGAGACCGCGCCGCCCGGCTTCTGCAGCGAGAACACCGCACCGCTCGGGCCGACCAGGTCGATGGTCAGGTCCGCGCTGTAGGTGTGGGTGATGTCCACCTTCACCGGCAGCGAGGCCGAAGCCGCGCCGTCACACGAATCCTGGGTCACCGAGCTGGTCACCGCGTCCCCGGCGTCCGGAATGGACACCGGGGTGGTGTTCGACTTGACGCCGCATTTCGACGGTGTGCCACCGCCGATGAAGGACACGTTGAGCAGCTTGTTCGGCGAACCGCTGCCCGGGTTCTTCACCACGCCGTCGGTGGCGTTCGAGACCAGCGCGTCCCGCACCTGCTGCGCGGTGGCGCCCGGGTTCGCGGACAGGTACAGCGCCGAGGCGCCGGTGACGTGCGGAGTCGCCATCGACGTCCCGCTCATGTTCGCCGTTCCGCCGTTCGACGTGCTCAGCGACGTCACGTTCACGCCGGGCGCGAAGAGGTCGACGCAGGTGCCGTAGTTCGAGAACGAGGCACGGCCGTCCTGGTTGTCCGTCGCGCCGACTGTGATCGCTTCGGGCACCCGCGCCGGGCTGACCGAGCAGGCGTCCGTCGAGCTGTTGCCCGCCGCCACCGAGTACACGATCCCGGCGGCGATGGACTTCTTCAGCGCGTCGTCGCCGACGCCGACCTGATCCATGCCGAGGCTCATGTTCGCCACGGCCGGTTTGACGGCGTTCGCGGTGACCCACTCCATCGCGTCCACCGCGGCGGAGTCCGGCCCGTTGCCGGTGCAGTCGTTGCCGAGCACCTTGAGCCCGACGATCTTGACCTGCTTGGCCACCCCGTAGGTCTTGCTGGCGATGGTGCCCGCGGTGTGGCTGCCGTGCCCGTTGCAGTCCTTCCCGTCGCCGCCGACGAAGTCCTTGCCGATCGACGCGCGGCCACCGTACTCCGGGTTGTCCGGGTTTATACCGGTGTCCAGGTCGTACGCGGTGACCCCGGCCCCGCTGTTGGCATAGGTGTACTTCTGGTCCAGCGGCAGGTTCTTCTGGTCGATGCGGTCGAGGCCCCAGGTGGGATTCGTCTGGGTGTCGGCGATCCGGGCGGTGCCGTCCTCGTACACCGCCTTCACCGCGGGGTCGGCGGCCAGTCGCCGCGCCTGCTTGTCCGTCATCGCGCGTACCGAGAACCCGTGCAACGTCCGCTCGTAGGTCGAACGCACTTCGCCGCCGTACCGCTGGGCCAGCGTCGCCGACGAGGCCGACGCCGCACCGGCATCCTTGAGCACCACGATGTACTGGTCGCCGTAGTGCTGTTTCGCCGGTACGACAACACCTTCCGCCTCGGCCGCGACTGCCTGCCCGGCACCGAGTGCCAGCAACGACACGCAGGCGCCGAGGGCCAGGATCCCGCGCCGCATCAGAACATCGCCCCGGTACCGATGAAGGAGACGTTGAGCAGCTTGTTCGGTGAACCGCTGCCCGGGTTCTTCACCACGCCGGCGCTCGCGCCACCGGTGAGCGCCTTCTCGACCTCGGCGGGCTTGGCCGTCGGGTGCGCCGTCAGGTACAGCGCCGCCGCGCCCGCGACGTGCGGCGTGGCCATCGACGTCCCGCTCATCTGCTGCGTCCCGCCACCGTTGCGCAGCGACGTGATGTTCACGCCCGGCGCGAAGATGTCGGTGCAGTTACCGAAGTTGGAGAACGACGCCCTGCTGTCCTTGTTGTCCGAGGCGTTCACGGTGATCGCCTCGGGCACCCGCGCCGGGCTGGTGTTGCAGGCGTTCTTGTTGTCGTTGCCCGCCGCGACGGTGTTCGTGACGCCCGCGGCCACCGCCTTCTTCACCGCATTGTCCACAGTGGAGCTGGCGGCCCCGCCGAGGCTCATGGTCAGCACCGACGGGGCCTTCGCGTTCTTGGCCACCCAGTCGATCCCGGCGACGACCTGCGCCCACGAGCCCTGGCCCTGGCAGTTCAGCACCCGCACCGCGACGATCTTGGCTTCCTTGGCCACGCCGTAGGTCTTGCTGCCCACCGTCCCGGCGACGTGCGTGCCGTGCCCGTGGCAGTCCGACGCGTCGTCGTCGTTGTCGATGAAGTCGTGGCCACTCGACGCGCGGCCACCGAATTCCGCCTGCTTGTAGTCGGTCCCGGTGTCGACGACGTACACCGTGGCGCCGTTCCCGGTGTTCGGGTAGGTGTATTTCTGATCCAGCGGCAGGTCCTTCTGGTCGACGCGGTCGAGGCCCCAGGTCGGGTTCGTCTGGGTGCCGGTGACGTGCGCGATCCCGTCCTGCTCGACGTACTCGACGCCCGGGTCGGCGGCGAGCTTGCGGGCCTGTGCCTCGGTCATCGAGGCCGCGAAGCCCCGCAGTGCCGTGTCGTAGGTATAGGTGACCCGTCCGCCGTAGCGGTGCGTGAGGTCACCGGCGGCCGCCGTGAGCGCTCCGCCGGACTTGAGCGCGACGAGATAGCTGCCCTCGATCGCGCCCGGGACGCCCGCGTTGCGGATCTGCCCGGTTTGCGCCTGCGCCGGCGCGGCCAGCCCCAGCGAGATCGCGCAGGCGGCCACCACCACGGGGGCCGCCTTGCGATAGACGTTGTGCATACCCAACTCCGTTCGCTCGAACAGAAGAAGCGGAGCGCGAACGGGCCGCGCTCCGGCGGTGACCGAGAGCCACCTCGGTCTCACTGTCGGGGACAATCACTCACGGGAACAAGCGAGGTAGCGGCCCGTATGGCTACCTAACTAATGCCGGCTCGTTACCCCCTACGAAAGTTCTGTGACCGTTCGGATCTGTTCCGTGACGGGTGCCGCGCGACCTAAGCTGCGTTCACCCGGACAAGGTGGTTTGGGCCTGTACCGCTTTCGGGTGCGCTAGATCGGGAGCAGGGCGATGACCAACGGGATCGTGTGCCGGACGAGTTCCCCGGTCCTCATCGGACGGGCGGCCGAACTGCGCGCGCTGGCCCGCGCCGCCGCCGCGCCACCCGCGGTGCTGATGCTCGAAGGAGAAGCGGGTGTCGGCAAGACGCGCCTGGTGAGCGAGCTGGTCGCGCGGCCGGAGACGGCACGGCACCGGGTCCTCCTCGGGTGCTGCCAGCCGCTGCGCGAGCCGTTTCCCTACGGCGTCGTCATCGAGGCGCTGCGCGGCGTCGACGGCGTGCCCGCCGGGCCGCTGAGCCCGCTCACCGGCGCGCTCGCCCCCTACCTCCCCGAACTGACCCACCTCCCGGCTCCGCCGCCACCGCTCGGCGATCCGCGGGCGGACCGGCACCGGCTGTTCCGCGCCGTCCGCGCGCTGCTGGACGCGCTCGGCCCGGTGCTGCTCGTCGTCGAGGACGTGCACTGGGCCGATGACGGATCACGGCAGTTGCTGCGGTTCCTGATGGGCGATCCCCCGCCGGGGCTGAGCCTGTTACTGAGCTACCGCGGCGAGGAGGTGCCCGGCGGCCTCCCGCTGGGCAGCGCGTACCGGCCGGCGCCGGGCAGTGCGAGCGTCTTCGTCCGGCTCGCACCGCTCGACCGCGACGGCGTCCGGCAGCTGACCGGCGCGCTGCTCGGCACCCCGGCCGTCTCGGCCGAGTTCGCCGCCCGGTTGCACGAACGCACGGCCGGACTTCCGTTCGCCGTCGAAGAAACCGTGCACGCGCTGCGCGATCCGGAAGGCGCCGTGCAGGCGGACGGCGCGGCGGCGCGAAGACTTCTCGACGCCGTCGAGGTTCCCGCCCTGCTCCGGGACACGATCGTCGAACGGCTCACCGCGCTGCCGCTGGCCGCGCGCCGGATCACCGAGGCCGCCGCCGTGCTCGCCGAACCGGCGCCCTTGGACCTGCTGACGGCGATCTCCGGCCTCGCCCAGGCCCGTGCGCGCCACGCGCTGGTGCGTGCGCTCGACCGCGCCATCCTCGTCGAGACCGCCGACTGTCACTACGGTTTCCGGCACACGCTGGCGCAGCAGGCCGTGTACGACACGCTGGCGGGCCCGGACCGCCAGGAGCTGCACCGCCGCGCCGTCCGCCTGCTGCGGGACCGGGATCCGGCGCCGCTGGTGCGGCTGGCCGAGCACTGCCGCAAGGCCGGGGACCACGCGGGCGCGCTGCGCTACGGCGAAGCCGCCGCCGACCAGGCCGGCGCGCTGGGCGATCTCGCCGCCGCGATCGACCTGCTCCGCACGGCACTGGCCGGCCCCGATCTCACTCCGTCCGATGTGGACAGACTAGCGGTCAAGCTGAGCACGGTGGCGTGCAACGGCCTGTCCCAGCGGGACGTCGTCGCGACACTGGAGCGGCTGCTGTCCGACGAGCGGCTGTCCGGACGGCTGTCCGGCGAGGTCCGGCTGACGCTCGGGCTGATGCTGATCCGCCAGGCGGGCAGCTTGGAGGCCGCGCGGGTGGAGATCGAGCTGGCGATCGCCGCGCTGGGCGACCGGCCCGCGCTGGCCGGCCGCGGGATGGCGGTGCTCGCCCAGCCTTGGGTGAGCGACACGCCGTTGGCCGAGCATCGGCGCTGGATGGACCGCGTCGACGAGCTGATCGCGGCGGCGGCGTCGTCCGGTGACCGCGGCCGTGCGCTGACACTGATGGCCAACAACGTCGCGTCGCGGCTGCACACCGGCGACGCGCACGCGTGGACCATGCTCGCCGCCGCTCCGGCCCGTGTCGGAAGCGCCGAGGAGCAGCGGCAGCTCGCCCGGCTGCACTGCAACGTCGCCGACGCGTGTTCGTGGATCGGGCACCATCAGCGAGCGGAAAGGCTGCTGCGCAGCGGAATGCGGCTCGCGGCCGACTGCGGCGCACCGTATGTCGTGGGCACCGCGCGGTCGACCGGGGTGCACACGGATTGGCTCACCGGCAACTGGGCCGGGCTCGACGAACGCGCCGAGGCGCTGATCGAGGAATACCGCGATCTGCTCCCGGTGACCAGCGAGCTGTCCCTCATCCTCGGCCTGCTCTCCGCCGCGCGCGGTGCCTGGGACCGCGCGGCCGAGCATTTCACCGCGACCGCCGTCGACCAACCGGGAAACGCTTTCACCCCCGTGGTGATCGCCGCGCACGGCGGGATCGCCGCGATGCTGCTCGCCCAGGACTCCGTCGAGGCCGCGGTGACGCAGGCCGATCGCGGGCTGGAGTTGTTGCGCACCAAGGGTGTCTGGGCCTGGGCCGGTGACCTGCTCCCGGTCGCCGCCGACGCGTACTGCCTCGGCGGGCGGTCGAACGCGGCCCGTGCGCTGCTCGGCGAATTCGAACGCGAGATCAGCACGCTCGACGCGCCGATGGCCCACGCCGCGCTGGCCACTTGCCGCGGCATCGTGGCCGCGCACCACGGCGAACTGCCGGATGCGGTCAAATCCTTCGACGACGCCCGCGGCCAGTACGAGCGGCTGCCCGCGCCGTACCACGCCGCGCTGGCCTCCGAGCGGCTCGCCCACTGCCGGCTTCGCCAAGGCGATCCCGCCGCGGCCGCCACGTTCACCAAGCTGGCCGAGGTGTTCGACGGGCTCGGGGCCGCCCGCGACGCCGCCCGCTGCCGCCACGCCTACCGATCGACCGGCGCGGTCACGCCGTCACGACGCGGTCGGCGCGGCTACGGCGACGAACTCTCTCCACGCGAGCGCGACGTCGCGCGGCTGCTGGCCGAGGGACACACGAACCGGGAGATCGCCGAGGTGTTGTTCCTCTCACGGCGCACGGTGGAACAGCACGTCGCGAGCGTGCTGCGGAAGCTCAAGGTGCGCTCGCGCGGCGAGCTGGCCGCGTCGCGTTGACTTCAAGTTCCCTTTAAGTCCTACCTTCGCCGGAGTAAGCCAACGGACGAAGGAACAGGGAAATGACCAGGAAAACGATTCTCGTGACCGGCGCCACCGGAACCGTCGGCGGCGCGCTCGTCGCCCAGCTCGCGGGACGCGAGGACGTGACCGTGCGCGCCCTCGTGCGCCGCCCCGAGGCCGCGAAGCTCCCGGACGGCGTCGAAGCGGTGCGCGGCGACTTGAGCGACCCCGCGAGCCTGCACACCGCGCTGACCGGCGTCGACAGCGTGTTCCTGGTGTGGCCGCTGCACCCCGCCGAGCAGGCCGGGCCCGTGGTGGACGTCATCGCCGAGCACGCGACCCGCGTCGTCTACCTGTCGTCCTCGGCGGTCGACGACGCGGCGGACCCGATCACCAGCTCCCACGCCGCGCTCGAAGCCGTCATCCGCGCTTCCGGTCTACAGTGGACTTTCCTGCGCGGTGGCGGTTTCGCGGCCAACGCGCTCGGCTGGGCACCGCAGATCCGCGAGGACCGCGTCGTCCACTGGCCGTACGGCGCCGCCGTCCGCACACTCGTCCACGAGAAGGACCTCGCCGCCATCGGAGTGCTGGCGCTGACGACAGATGACCACGTCGGCAAGGCCTACGCGCTCACCGGCCCCGAACCGCTCAGCCAGCGCGACCAGGTCCGCGCGATCGGCGAGGCGATCGGCACCCCGGTCCGCTGGGAGGAACAGTCCCGCTCCGAAGCCCGCGAGGACCTGCTCGCACAGGGCTGGCCGGGCACGCTGGTCGACGCCGTCCTCGACGCCTGGGCGGACATGGTCGAGCACCCGGAGACGGTCTCACCGGCGTTCCGCGAACTCACCGGCCGCGACCCGCACACCTTCGCCGACTGGGCCACCGATCACGCCGAAGCCTTCCGCTGAGCCCACGCTCAGGGCACGACGGGGGCGTCCTCGGGCATGGCCGTCGCGCGTTTCACCGACTCCAGCAGCAGCTGGGAGACGTCACGGACGTCGACGTTCTCACCGCGCTGCTCGCTCTGCCGCTGCACCAGTCCGTCGGAGATCATGACGCGGCAGAACGGGCAGCCGGTGACGATCGTCTCGGCTTCGGTCGTGAGGGCCTCGTCGACGCGTTCGAGGTTGATGCGCTTGCCGATCTGCTCCTCCATCCACATGCGCGCCCCGCCCGCGCCGCAGCACAGCGACCGGTCCGCGTGCCGTGGCATCTCGGCGAGCGTGGCGCCCGCGGCCCCGACCAGATCCCGCGGCGGCGTGTAGACCTTGTTGTGGCGCCCCAGATAACACGGGTCGTGGTAGGTGACGCTCGGGCCGCTGTCATCGACCGCCTTCACCGGCGTCAGCCTGCCCGTGCGCACCAGCCGGTTCAGCAGCTGCGTGTGGTGCACGACCTCGTAGTGCCCGTCGAGCTGCGGGTACTCCCTGCCCAGGGTGTTCATGCAGTGCGGGCAGGTGGTGACGATCTTGCGCAGCCGCGGCTCCCGGCCCTCGAACACCGCGTTCAACGTCTCCACGGTCTGCTGCGCCATCATCTGGAACAGGAACTCGTTGCCCGAACGCCGCGCCGGATCGCCGGTGCACGACTCGTCCGTGCCGAGCACGACGTATTCCACACCGGCGATGTGCAGCAGTTCCGCGGTCGCACGCACGGTCTTGCGGGCGTTGTCGTCGAACGCGCCCGCGCAGCCGATCCAGTAGACGTACTCGACGTCCTCACGGAGTTCACCGTCGAACACCGGGACGTCGAACCCGAGATCCTTGGTCCACGCCAGGCGCTCGGAGTTGTTCTGGCCCCAGGGATTCCCCTTGTTCTCCAGATTGCGGAACAGGACGCCCAGCTCACTCGGGAACGCGGATTCGATCATCACCTGATAGCGCCGCATGTCGACGACGTGGTCGACGTGCTCGATGTCCACCGGGCACTGCTCGACGCACGCCCCGCACGTGGTGCACGACCAGAGGACGTCCGGATCGATCACGCCGTTCTCCTCGGCGGTGCCGACCAGCGGTCGTGCTTCCGGATTCTCCTTGCCGCTCAGGACATACGGCGCCTCTTCGAAGAGGTGATCGCGCAGCCCCATCACGAGCAGCTTGGGGGACAACGGCTTTTCCGTGTTCCACGCCGGGCACTGCGACTGGCAGCGGCCGCATTCGGTGCAGGTGGCGAAGTCCAGCATGCCCTTCCAGGTGAAGTCCGCGATCTTGCCGCGCCCGAAGACGTCGTCCTCGCCGGGGTCCTCGAAGTCGATCGGCTTGCCCTTCGACTCCATCGGCAACAGCGGGCCGAGCGCGTCGGGCAACCGTTTCGCGGTGACGTTCACCGGTGCCAGGAAGATGTGCAGGTGCTTGGAGTACAGCACGATGCTCAGGAACGACAGCATCACGCCCAGGTGCAGCAGCAACCCGACCGTCTCCAGCGGCTCGTTGACGCCGAGCCCGAGCGGCCGCAGCAGATCGCCGACACCGAGGGAGACGAACGCGCCCGAGTCGTACGGGAAATGGCCCGCCGCCGAGGAAGCACCACGGAACAGGAACATCGTCCAGACGACGTTGAAGATCATGATCAGGATCAGCCACGCGCCACCGGTGTGCGAGCCGTAGAACCGCGAGGCCCGGTCCTTGCGCTCCGGGGCCTGCCGGATCCGGATCACCGCGAACACGCCCAGCGACACGGCGACCGCGACCGCGATGAAGTCCTGGAGGAACCCCAATACGGACCAGCGGCCGATCCAGGGGATGTGGAAGTCCTCGTCGAACAACGCGCCGTACGCCTCGAGGTACACCGACGCGAGGATCACGAAGCCCCAGAACGTGAAGAAGTGCGCGAGCCCCGGTACGGACCATTTCAGCAGCTTCCGCTGCCCGAACACTTCGCGAAGATGCGCGGCCACGCGGCGGCCCAGCTCGTCGGACCGGCCGGTGTCCGGCTGGCCGGACCGGATCAGCCGGACGAGGAACGCGACCCGCCTGCCGGCGAACGCCAGCCCTGCGACGGTCATGAGCAAACCGAGAATCAGACGAACGAGCACGAGTCCTCCACGGCGGTTCTTCTGCGTGACGCGATCGGCGAGTGGCTCAATGCGAGCCGGTGTAGTACCGGCACGCCTTGCACGCGTACCGCATCTTCGCCACCCGCCAGCGTTTCCGGTACAGCTCGGGATTTCCCGGCCGCGGCGGGCACACGCCCAGCCGCTCGTACCGCCGGATCCGCCCGCCCGTTTCGTACAGCTCGGTCACGTGCCCGAGATACGCGCGCCGGACGGCGAGTTCGGCTGTCAGGCTTCTGGCGAGGGTGTCCCGGCAGAAGCGGTGGAGGAGTCCCAGATCGGGGAGCCCGCCGAGGTCGGCCACGGCGTGTTCGTCGACGACGCCGTAGCCGGGGTGATCGCCTTTTCCGGTGAGCCGCACCGGAAGCGCGCAGTGCGCGCAGCGCAGGGTGCACGTCAGGCACGCGGTGACATGTCTGAGCCTGCGCTCGCGCGGACCGTCTCCGATCACTGGCCGCACGCGCCACCCCATGGTGCCTCCTCGGACCGGCGATGTGATCGACGCCACCCTTACTGGAGGGTAATGAGGTGCCCCGGAAAAACGACAGGACCAAACGGACTAGTTTGGAACGCCTGAAAAGCGCAGTGCGTAACGGATCGCCGGTCAGATCACCTTGATCGTCACGAGCAGCGTGCCGGATTCGCGCAGTTTCACCGGGATGTCGCCGGTGTGCTCCGGCGTGAACCCGATGTCCTCCGGATCACCGGGATCGACGTCCGCGCTCTTGTCCGGATACCCGGCCACATCGATGTTCTGGTGCACATCGGAGGTCACGTTGATCTTGATTCGCTGACCTTTCTGCAGTTTGAGCACCCCGGGCCGCGGCGAGACCTCGCCCTTCGCGTACACGATGTTGACCTGCGCGTCGGCGCCGCTCGCGGCCGGGCCTCGCACGACATCGGTTTCGGGGCTCGACTGCGGCGGAGTCGAAGCGGACGACGAACCCGAATCGCCCGCCGGGGACGAACAAGCGACCGCGGCAAAGGCCGCGAAGGCCACAACCGGAACAACACTCCACCTCATCGGCGGCACCTCCTCGCGAAAGCGTTCATTCGTATGGCGGTACCCCGCATCGCGAACCGCGAATCGCCGAAGCGGGGAGAGCCGCCTCACATCGTCCACTGTAGACATAGCCGGCGAGTCACGCATTGCCTTGTCCGACGGGGCGGGGTTACTCTCGATCAAGGATTGGACTGGACCAAGAACCGACCTTTCCCCGGCAAAGGAGCCCAGCGTGCGGCGACGTCAATTCCTGGTCCTCAGTGCCTTGACCCCGGCGGCGATGGCGCTGCCCGCCACCACGGCCGGCGCGAACGAAACGGCACGGCACCGGTTCGGCTTCGCCTCCGACGGCAGCGCGTTCCTGCTGGACGGCAAGCCGTTCCAGATCCGCAGCGGCGAACTGCATCCGGCGCGGATCCCGGTCGAATACTGGCGGCACCGGATCCGGATGGCGAAGGCGATGGGCATGAACACCATCGCGGTCTACGTCATGTGGAACTACGTCGAGGAGCGCGAAGGCGTCTTCGACTTCGAGACCGAGCGACGCGACGTCACCGCGTTCATCCGGCTGTGCGCGGCGGAGGGCATGTGGGTGCTGCTGCGGCCCGGCCCGTACGTCTGCGCCGAATGGGATCTCGGCGGCATTCCGCCCTACCTGTTGCGCCACAAGGACATCAAGCTCCGGGTCCGGCGTTCCGAGGACCCGCGCTACTTCGCCGCGGTGCAGCGGTACGTCGAGGCGCTGAGCCGCCGCGTCCGGCCGCTGCTCGTCGCCAACGGCGGGCCGATCCTGATGGTCCAGGTCGAGAACGAGTACGGCTCGTACGGCAGCGACGCCACGTACCTCGAGGAAATCCGGCAGCTGTGGATCTCGAACGGTGTACCAGGCCCCTTTTACACGCAGGACGGGCTCGCACAGGTCCGGCAGAACCACACCGTTGTCCCCGGCGGCGCCATCGGCCTCAGCGGTGGTGACGCCGCGCAGATCGCGGGTGCGCGGCATTCGTTCCCGGACGTCCCCGCCATGGCCGGCGAGGTCTATCCCGGCTGGCTCACGCACTGGGGTGAACCGGCGTTCGCGGGCCAGGACAGCGACGTTTCGGCGCAGCTCAAGGGTTTCATGGCGGGCGGGCTGTCGTTCAACCTGTACATGATCCACGGCGGCACCAACTTCGGCTTCTGGGCGGGCGCCAACGCGCGGGACGATTCCGGCGCCTACCAGCCGGACATCACCAGCTACGACTACAACGCGCCGATCACCGAACAAGGCGCCGCCGGACCGCGTTACCACGCCTACCGCTCGATCGTCGGCGGTGCCGTCCCCGATCCACTTCCGCCGGTCCCCGCGCCGATCCCGACGTACACCTCCGAGGGCAGGACGTTCACCCCCACACCCTTCGCGTCCCTGTGGGACAACCTCCCGGCACCGCTGCGCTCGTCGCGACCGCAGCCGATGGAGGCCCACGGGCAGAACTCCGGCTTCGTCCTGTACCGCACCAAGCTCGACGGCTACACCGGCGGAAAGCTGGACATCCGCTGGGTGCACGACTACGCCACGGTGTTCGTCGACGGCCGCTACACCGGCGGTTTCTCGCGCCCGGGTATCCCGGCGGCCCTCGCCGCCCGGCTCAACGTCACCAACGACAACGCGCCGCTCACCCTTCCACCAGGGACTGGTGCACCGACGCTCGACATCGCCGTGGAAGGTATGGGACGCACCAACTTCGGCCACGCCTTGGTCGACCGCAAGGGCATCCTCGAATCCGTCTCACTGCGCGGAGCCGAACTGACGGGCTGGGAAGTGTTCCCGCTGCCAATGGACTCGAAGTTCATCGAGACGCTGCGCGCCCGCATCAGCGATCCCGGCAGGCCGGGTCTGTTCTTCCGGCTTGCCTTCGACGTGCCCGCACTGGGCGATACCTATGTCGACATGTCGAGGTGGACCAAGGGGGTGGTCTGGGTGAACGGCCACAACCTCGGCCGTTACTGGACGATCGGCCCGCAGCACCGGCTCTTCTGCCCTGCGCCATGGCTGCGGCGGGGCCGCAACGAACTCGTCGTGTTCGATCTGCACCAGACCGCTGCCTCGCCGATCGGATTCGCGGCCACGCTCGCGGCTGCCGGGGCAGAACGGGCACGATAGTCGGCCTCGACGGGCAGGAGGGGTTACTCGAATCGTCCCGCCGCGTTAGGTTCTGCCGCTGGGCGGCGCGGTTGCGCATGACTATCCACTGTGGACAGCGCTGTCGCTCCGTCCCGAGACGCCGAACCAGGAAGCGAAGCCGTGCGAGACATCACCGAACTTGTCGACGTGCCCTACCCGTCGTGGCCGATGCTGGCCGACGCACTCGCCGGCAGCTTCACCAGCTATGTCGTGCTGCCACCGGATCCGGAGCAATGCCGGGCAACGTTGCTCCAGCTCCAGGTGACCGCCCGCTCGCCGCTGGGCGCGATCGCGCTGAACACCGGCGGCATCCTGGTGCACGACGGCTGGCTGCGCGTCTACGGCGGGTCGGGCGGCGGCCCGGCCGGACTGCCCAGTATGGCGGAGGTCAACGGGTTCCCCGAAACGGTCGAACCGGACTGGCAACCGTCCGCGGGCCTGATCGTCGCCCACGACGTGCTCGGTGGCGTGTTCACGCTGAACGGGATGGAGCACGAACAGCACGGCAGGCCCGGCGCGCCCGGCAGCGTCGTGTACTTCTCGCCCACCAGCCTGGTCTGGGAAGACCTGGAGATGGGGCACAGCCAGTGGCTCACCTGGCTGCTGGACGGCGGCGCCGCGGGGCACTACCACGACCTGCTCTGGCCGACCTGGCGCACGGAGGTGGCCGAACTCGGCTTGCGGGACGGCATCACGGTGTACCCGTTCCCGTGGTCGCAGGAAGCGCAAGAGGATATGGCCGCCACCACGCGCAAACCGGCGCCGCTGACGCAGATCCTCGATCTGCACACGGGTTTCTGCGACCAGCTGGGCCTCGCTCATCCCGGCGAACTGGGCGCGGCTCCCGTTCAGGGGTAACGGCCCGCGAGGACACAGAACTCGTTCCCTTCCGGGTCGGCCAGCGTCACCCAGCTCTCCTCACCCGTCTGTCCGACATCGGCGTGTTTCGCACCCAGGTCGAGCAGGCGGCGGACCTCTTCGTCCTGCTCCCGGTCGGTCGCGTTGAGGTCGATGTGGAGCCTGTTCTTGACGGTTTTGCCCTCGGGCACGCGCGCGAAAGTCAGCGTCGGCGGCACCGGGCCGACGCGGTCTCTGCCTTCGGGCACCGCGGACGAGCCGATGGTGACGAGCCCGTCCTCTTCGCCCCGCACCTCGTAGCCGAGCACCTCGCACCAGAACCGGGCGAGGCCCTGAGGGTCGGCGCAGTCGATCGCGAGCTCGGTGAACTTACTGGCCATCCCAGACCCTCCCAGTCGATAGCGAACCCGCCACGGCGAGCCACGCGCTGAAGCCAAAGGTACCGATTTCGAGGTAGCGAAGGCCTCCTTACCGGCACCTAACGCCGGTAAGGAGGCCTTCACAGCGTCAGGCGCCACACGCCAGGAAACCGAACCCCGGCCCTCACCCCCGGCGGGCCGGAAGCCCAAGCCGGGCCTCACCCGCGATACCCTTGGCGAGTCCCACCCCGATCAACGCCACCAAGGCCGCGGCGCCGAACGCGAAACCGTAGGCCGTGTCGCTCGGGATCGTGCTGTCCGCGATCGGCATCGACGCGAGGATCGCCGCGCCGAGCTGGCTGCCCACCGCACCGCCCGCGGTGCGTGCCACGGTGTTGACGCCGTTCGCGGTGGCGATCTGGCCGGGGGCCACGGCGGCGTTCACCAAGCGGGGCAGCACCGCCATCACGAGGCCGAAGCCCACGCTGGCCACGGCGTAGAACACCACCAGCTGCCAGATTTTCCCGTGCCACAAAGCCAAAGCGGCGGCACCCGCGGCGACACAGCCGAGGCCGGTGGCGAGCGGGACACGTGGGCCGGCGCGGGTGTCGATGCGGCCGGCGAGCCAGCTGCCGGGCAGGACGAGCAGGGTGCCGGGCAGCATGATCAGGCCCACGGCGGTGACGCTCACCCCGAACCCGTAGTCCACCACGCCGGCGCGCGGGGTTTCGGCGAATTTGGGGAGCAGCACGAAGAGGACGAACTGGGCGGCGCCGAGCGCCACCGCGGTGAGGTGGGTCGGCAGGATCCGGCGGTGCACCAGCAGTTCCGGATCGATCAGCGGCGTCGCGGTGCGCTTCTCGACCGGCAGGAACACGGCGAAGGCGAGCACCGCCACCGCGAAGAGTCCCCATACCCAAGGCGAAGTCCAGCCCAGCGCCGGGCCCTGCGTCAGCGCGAGCAGCAACGCCGTCAGGCTCGTCGCGAGCAGCAGCACACCGGGGACGTCCAGCCTGCCACCGCCCCGTTCCCGGCTCTCCGGCACGAAACGCAGTACCAGGCCGAGGGTGACCGCGACGAGCACCGCGCCGACCGCGAACAGCCAGCGCCACGAAACGTAGTCCACCAGCAGACCGCCGCAGACCAGCCCGAGCCCCGCCGAACCACCGACCAATCCCGAGGCCAGCGCGAGACCGGAAGCGACGCGATCGGCGGGCAGGGATTCGCGGAGCACGCCGAACGCCAGCGGCAGCAGGCCGAGGCTGACGCCCTGGACCGCGCGGAACGCGATCAGCAGGCCGACGTTCCACGACACCAGCGCGCCGAGCGTGCCCACGAGATAGACCACGAGCACCCCGATCAGGATCCGGCGTTTGCCGTGGTGGTCGCCGAGTTTGCCGATCAGCGGAGTCAGCACCGCGCTCGCCAGCAGCGGCGCACTCAGCACCGCCCACGCGGTCAGCGCCGCGGTGGTGCGCAGCTCGTGCTGCAGCGTGGTGATCGTCGGGACGAGCATCGTCTGCATCAGCGAGTACGACAGCACCGCGAAACACATCGCGACGAGGATCGCGGTGCCCCGGCTCGTTCCGTCCGGCCGCCGGCACACCTCGGCCACCTTTGTCACATCCATGGAATCCCCTGCTCGACGCCCGATTCTCCCCATGCGAACAACGTTCGCATCAAGGGAAGGCTACCCTAATAAAGACACGGCGTCGAGAAGGTGGGCTACGGTGATCGCGTGGTGACCCCAGGTGGTACCCGGCCGAAGCTGAGCCGGGAGCTGATCGTGACGAAGGCGCGCGCGATCGCCGACGCGTCCGGGCTCGACGCGCTCACCCTGCGGGAACTGGCGCACGCACTGGGGACGGGGCAGGCCTCGCTGTACCGCCACATCGCCGATCGGAATGAGCTGCTCGGCCTGCTGGTCGACGACGTCGCGCTCGAGTTCCCCACCGCCGACCCCGAGCTTCCGCCCCGCGAGCGGTTGATCCGGGTCTGGCTCGATCTCCACGCGTTCCTGTCCGCGCACCAGTGGGTGGCGAAGGTGATCGCCGAAGGCGAGTACGTCTCCCGCAACGCGGCGCCGTTCGCCGGGCACCAGCTCGCCTGCTTGACCGCGGCGGGAGTGCGCCCGGACGACGCCCTGCGCGCGTACCGGGCGCTGTACAACCTCCTGCTCGGCTTCCTGCTCAACAAGCATCCGATGGGCCATCACCTCGAACCGGCCGGACCCGCACCGTCCACAGAGGACGACGAGTTCCACTGGGCGGTCACCCGTTTCCTCGGCGGCCTGCTCCCCGCGGAGCACCCTGACGCGCCTTGAGGCAGGCCGCTCTGCCCTTTTGGCCTCACCACGAGTGATACCCACGCCGGGAAAGGCGGCACAGACTGATCGCACCCGTGTTCCCACGACCTGGGATGAGGTCAGGATGCCCGTCGAGGACGCCGATCTGCTCGCCGACTGCGCCGCCGCCGTACTCGCCCGGCACGATCCGGATTCGTGGCGGCACAAGGTCGACGACTTCTGGCATTTCGTGCTACCACGGGAATACCGGCACCGCGAGCAGGGCTGGAAGCTGCATCTGTCCGCCACGCCGTTGTCCGCGTGTCTCGTGCTTTCCCGGTCGATCGCAGTACTCGCGGAACACCGGTGCGCGTTCAAGTTCACCAAGTCGCTGCGGGAGCTGCACCGGCTCGTCGAGCCGAACGCGGACCGCACCGCGGCGGGCAAGTTCATCACGGTGTACCCGGACGACGACGAGCACGCCGCGGCGATCGCGGCCGAACTGCACGAGGTGACCTTGGGCCTGCCGGGCCAGTGGATTCTCACCGATCGGCGATACCGCGAGAATTCGCTGGTGTTCTACCGCTACGGCGCCTTCGACCCTGGTTTCGTGTTGTCCGACGGCGGCGAGTACGTCGCCGCGCTCACCGACGCCGACGGGAACCCGGTCGACGATCAGCGCGGCGTGGGCAAGGCCGTTCCGGAGTGGACACTGGATCCGTTCCACCCGGCGATCGAGCCCGTCCGGACACCGGGGTCCGTACTGGTCGGCGACCGCTACCGGGTCCGCACCGCGATCCGGCAGTCCAATCGGGGCGGTGTATACATCGCCGAAGACACCGAGACCGGCGAAGACATTGTCCTCAAACGATTCCGGCGGCACACCGGAGCCGCCACCGACGGGTCCGACTCGCGCATCCGGGCCCGCGCGGAAGCCCGGATGCTGATGGCGCTGGGCTCGTCCGATGCCGCCCCGCGTTATCACGGCCTGTTCACCTGGGACGGGGATCTGTTCGTGGCCCAGGAGAAACTCGACGGCGTCCCGCTCCGCCGGTTCGCCGCCCGCGCGCTGCGCCCGACCGAGGGCGACAGCCTCGGCCCCGCCACCGAACTCGTGCTGGACCTCGCCCGCCAGCTGGTCGATCTGCTGGAGCGGGTGCACGAGGCCGGGTACGTGCTCGGCGACTTCACGCCGAACAACATCCTCGTCACCCCGGGAAACCGGCTGAAGCTGATCGACCTCGAATCGGCGTTACGTGCCTGGGAAGTCGGCCCGCTGCTGACCACGCCCGGCTACACCGCGCCGGAGATCCTCGGCCGGACCCGGCTGATCAACCCCGCTCCCGGCGTCCCGGTCGACCTCTACGCTCTCGGCGCGACGATGCTGTACCTCGCGAGCGGTGTGCATCCGCCCGCCTGCCCCGGCACCCGGATCGTCGAAATGGTCGAGCTGATGGCGACGCGACAGCCCGCGGTGGCCGCGCTGCGCACCGTCCTCTGTGGACTCCTCGCTGACGACCCCGGCACGCGGCCGAGTCTTTCCGTTGTCCGAGCGGCACTTCGCGAGCCGCGGCCGGCGCGGTACATCCCGCCCGCCCAGCCCGATCCCGACCGGCTGATCGCGGACATGCTCGCCGAACTCGAGGCCACCACAACCCCGGACCGGCCCGCACTGTGGGCGAATTCCACCGCCGGGAGCAGGCACGACCCGTGCTCGGTGCACGTCGGCGCCGCGGGTGTGCTCGCCGTGCTGAGCCAGGCCATGCGCGCCGGTTACGACACCGCGGAGCTGGTCGAGACCACCGCGGACTGGCTCGTCGACCGGCTTCCCCGCGAGCCGAAGATCGTCCCGGGACTGTTGTTCGGCCGCGCCGGGACCGCGGTGAGCCTGGTGGAAGCGGGCAGACTGCTGGGCGCGCCGGACGTCGAGGCGGCCGGGCTGGACCTGGCCGCCCGGCTGCCGATCCGCTGGCCGATTCCCGACGTCCACCAGGGAACGGCGGGCGCCGGCTTGGCGCTGCTCGCGTTGTGGCGCATGACCGGCCGCGCGGATCTGCTCGACCGTGCCCGCGCGTGCGCCGATCATCTCCTTGCCATCGCGGACATCGACGGCGACGTCATCAGCTGGAGCGCGTCGAGCGGGTCGAGCCTCGCGGGCACGAAACACTGGGGCTTCGCACACGGCGTCGCGGGTATCGGCACGTTCCTGCTCGATGCGGCGTCCGCCACCGGGGACGAACGCGGTCTCGACGCCGCGGCGCGCTGTGTACGAACCCTCGCCGGGATCGCCGATCGTGACGGACGCGCGGCGTTCTGGCCGAGCGGCGAAGCCGACGAAGGCGCGGACCGGATCCGGCTGACCGGATTCTGCAGCGGATCCAACGGAGCCGGCACGTTCCTGCTGCGCTATTTCGCCGCAACGGGAGACACCGAGGCAGCCGAACTCGCCGAGGCGGCCGCGTACGCCGTGCGCTGCGCGAACGCGGTGTCGACACCGGTGTGGTGCCACGGCCTGGCCTCCGACGGCGACTTCCTGCTCGACTGCGCGGACGTGTTCGGCGAGGCGCGTTACCTCGACTGGAGCACCGACACCGCGACGAGTCTCGCCTCCCGTGCCGTGCGGCGCGGCGAACGCTGGCTCACCCCCGATGAGAGCGGCGACGTGGTCGCGGCGTTCGGCAACGGCTTCGCCGGGCCGCTCTCCTTCCTGCTGCGCCTGCGTCACGGCGGCGACCGTCTGCTGATCGGCCCGCCGCGCTCAGCCGTCCGGGACGCCGTCCCGGCGATCATCGGGTGAATCGAGAGGAAGAGAACCATGGGCCTGAACATCAACGAACTGGACCTGCTGCCCGCGCTCGAAGCCGTGGACGGCGGGCCGGAGCTGATGTCGAGCTGCTGTCGCGAATGCAGTTCGTCCTTCATGGTCGTCAGCCACATCTGCGACTGACCGGCTGGATCGACCACTGTGGACAGTGGCGGCCCGGTCCCGATACCGGGCCGCCACTGTTCACCGGTAGTAGCCCTCCACGGGAACTCGCGCCTCGTCGTACAGGGCCGGGCCTTCGTGCGGCACCGGCGAAAACCCGCCCGACGGCTTGAGCGCGGTGACCTGCTCCGTGGACAGCGCGAAAACGACCCGACCGAGGCCGGAGCGTTCGATCGCGCCGACGCACATGCCGCACGGCTGGCAGCTGGTGTACATCGTGGTGGCCGCCGCGGCCGCCGGGTCGAGTTCACGCGCCGCCCAGCGGGCCAATTTCAGTTCGGGGTGCGCGGTGATGTCGGCGTCGGTGACCGCGGTGTTGCGTTCCTCGGCGAGGACGGCGCCGTCCTCACCGACGAGCAGGGAACCGAACGGCGGATTCCCTCGCCTGCGCGCCGTCGCGGCCAGCTCGATCGCCGCGCGCAGAAAGCGTTCGTCGTCGGGGGTCATCGAATCAGCGTAACCGGGACACGGCCGGAGGCACGAGATTCAGCGGCGCGGCCATTCGCTGTAGTCCCGGCGCATCGAGCTGATCACCGAGCTCATGTACTCGCCGAACGGATCGGCGGCAGGCGGGGCCGCGGGCTTGCGGCCGCCGTTCTCCTCGGCACGGCCGGTCGGCTCGACCGGCGGCGGAGGCGCCTCGGTGCCGTTGAGCTGCGCCGCGGCGGTCGTGGGGGCCGACGAGGCGCTCAGCGTCGCCATCCCGCTGTCGGAGACGGACGTCGAAGGCGTCGTCGGTGCGGACGACGTGGCGGGCGGCACCGGTTTCGCACCGGCCTCCGGTACGTCGCCGGGCGAGAGCAGGACCACGCCCGCCCCGGCGAGGACCACGAAGGCCCCGGCGCCGAACGCGAACTTCAGCGCCCAGGCGGGCCTGCCACGGTCCGGCGGCTCGTCCCCCGGGTCCGGCTCGGGCAGGGCGAATCCCGGCGGCACGGTGTCGTCCGTGATCCGGGGCATCGGACGGGTCTCCGACCGGTCCAGCAGTTCGGCGACCGTGGGCAGCTCACCGGCGTCACGGGGGGCCGGGTTGGCCATCAGCAAGACCTCCACACGCCGGCACGCGAACGATCCGGCGTCCGGCCGGGCAAATCCTACGAACCCGGCGGAATCTTGTACAGTGCCGGTAGATACCAAACCGGCCGGAAGTAAGCGTTTGCGCAGGTCCTGCGGCTTTTTTTGGTTGGCTTACTTCCGGCCTCATTGGTAAATACGCAACGCACAGTCACCAGCCTCGGCCGGGCCGCCGGTGTGCCGGGATCCCCAGCGCGTGGCGGCCGTAGCGCAGTGGCGTGAAATCGTCCTGCTTGCGGGTCGGCACCCCCTCGTACCGCAGGCCGGACAGCAGCACCTCGTGCTTCATCACGACGCTGTGCGCGGCGACATGGGTGCGCGTGCCGATCTCCGCGCCGTACAAGGGAACCGTGGCCGCGGCGAGCGTCGAGTGGGCGCCGACCACGATCCTGTCGATCTTGAGGACGCGGTCCTCGAACGTGTGCGCCTGGAACATGGCGTTCACGGTCGCGCCGTCCCCGATGTCCAGCATGTCCGGGTCGACGATCTGGGCGAACCCGTCGCCGAGGACGACCCGCTTGCCGATCTTCATCCCGGTGCGCCGCAGGAACAGCGGCAGCAGCAACGTGCCCTCCAGCCGCGAGATCGTCCCGGCGCCGATCCGTCCCCAGGCCACGTAAAGGAAGTCCCAGCGGCTGCACCAGCACGACCAGAGCGCGTGCGTACCGGGCCGCACCTTCCCCAGCAGTGTCCACTTGAGACAGAGCACCAGCAGCATCGGGAACAGCGCGGCCGCCGTCGTGATCGCCGCCACGCCCACCGAGTAGAACAGCCACGCGGGGAGCACGCGAGCAGCGGCGGCCACCGCCCAGAACCACGCGACGCCGATTGCCATCGGAACCACCGGGATGACGAACCGCAGCCACTCCCAGAACAGCCGGTCGACGTACCGGATCGCCGAGGGCTCGTAGGTCGTTTTCCGGTCGCTCGCCACGATTTCCCGGTGTGGCAGCTCGAACGGCGGATGCCCGAACCAGGAACTGCCCGGCCGGATCACGCGCTGGTCGGCCACCGTGCAGACCCCGAGCAGGATGCCCGGCGGCAGGGTCTGGCCGCCGCGGATCACCGCGTGGTTGCCGACGAAGGTGTCCGGCGAGATCCGCACCCGCCCGAGCGCCACGGTCCCCCGCTGGACGCGGGCGCCACCGAGGTAGATCCCGTCGGCGAAGAAGGTGTCCTTCCCGATCTCGACGAGTTCCGGCACGACGTCGATGATCGTGCTGATCTCGCAGCCGCGCCCCACCTTCATCCCCGCCCAGCGCAGCCAGACCGGCCAGTACAACCCGCCGGAAAGCCAGTTCCCCGCCGAAGAGACCAGCCCGGTCTTCAGCCAGACCCGGACGTAGCCGGGGCTCCAGCGGCTGATCGTGCCCGCGCGGATCCGCCCGAGCAGCCGCGCGGCGAGCGCTTCGAGCATCAGGGTGCCGACGAGCGTCAGGCAGGTCAGGACCGCCGCCGTACCCAGCAGCGGCAGGAACGCCTGCGGCGTCGTCAGCACCACGAGGAGCCGGTCGTAGGTGGTGATGTCGAACGCCAGGATCAGCGCGACGGCGAGCGCCGTCGCGGGGATGGCGAGCAGCCAGTCCAGCAGTGTCCGGCACGCGATCATCACGAGGCCGTGCACCACCGGGGACAGGTAGCTGCCGCGGATGATCGGTGTCGGCGGCGGGGGTGCCGGACCGACGGGCTTCGCGGGGACGCCGTCCCAGTACTGGCCGTCGGGAATCACCGCGTTACCGGGGAGAGACGACAGCGGCGCGAGCCAGGCGTTGGTGCCGACGCGGGTGTGCGGTCCGACCCCGGCCCGGACGTCCAGTACCGCGCCGTGCCCGAGCGAAACCGGGCCGACCACGAGGTTCCCGTCGTCGAACTGCACCAGCCGCACCGCCGCGTCCTGGCTCAGCGTGACGTCGTCGCCGATGTCGAGCAGATCCCAGCCGCCGCGGGCGAGGTCGACGCCGCGGTGGAGGTGCACCCGCCTGCCGATCCGCGCGCCGAGGGCCCGCAGCGCCATGCACTGGAACTCCGTCCCGGCGATCGCCCGCCACGGGATCGCCCGCACCGCGTGCCGCACGATCCAGTGCCGGAGGGCGAACCCGCCCCACACCGTCGCCCGCAGCGGCCGGTAGCGGCCGATGAGAATCCTCTTGACCCGTACCGCGAACCACACGGCCAGCGGCGTCGCCAGCAGCCGCAGCGGGAAGAACAGCAGCGGCACCGCCAGCACCAGCGTCACCAGGTCGAACGTGCCGGCCAGCCACGGGACGAGCCGGAACACCACGAGGAAGCCGACCGGCGCGAGCGCGAGCAGCTCGGCGAGCAGCAGTAACGTCTGGACCACGGTCACGCCGATCGGATGTCCGGGTTTCGCGGGCACCGGGAACCGGGTGGTCATCGGATCGCTCGTGGGCGGCGGGGCGGCACGCCGGGCCAGGCCGGCGATCGTGCGCGTCTCGTACAGATCCCGCACGGTGAGTGTCTCGGTGCGGGAATCCTTGCGCAGCAAGGAAATCACCAGGGCCGCCTGGAGCGAGCTGCCGCCGAGGCCGGTGAAGAAGTCGGCCTCGACCGATACTCCCGACGAGGAGAACACCTCCGCGACGGCCTGCGCGATCACTGCCTCGACCGGATCGGACGGGGCCACCCGCTCGGCGGCCGGACGGGCCGCGGTGGCGATCACCGGCAGCAGGTCGCGGCGGAGCTTGTCGCTGGTGCCTCGCGGCAGCCGGTCGATCCCGGCGAACAGCGTCGGCACCATGTACGCCGGAAGTTCCTTGCCCACCCGCGCTTTCAGGCCCGCGACGTCCAGCGCGGCCTCCGGTTCGGTGAGCACGAGATGCGCCGCGATGACCTGGCCGGCGCCCTCACCCTGAACGCGGCAGGCCGCCCCGGCCACCCCGGGGCAGCGGGACAGGCAGGTCTCGATCGCCTCCAGTTCGACGCGGTAGCCGCGCAGCTTGACCTGCGAGTCGATGCGTCCGTGGTAGAAGAGCGTCCCATCGGCTTCGGCGTGGACGAGGTCGCCGGTCCGGTAGACGCGGCCGAGCGCGGGATGGTCCGGGAACTTCCGGGCGGTCAGGTCCGCGTTGCGGTAGTAGCCCAGCGCGAGACCGGGGCCGGACATGCACAGCTCGCCCTTTTCGCCGCGCGCGACCGGATTGAGCTGCTCGTCGAGCACCCATGCCCGCATTCCCGGCACCGGGCGGCCGACGGCGATCGGCGCGCCGGGCCGGATCTCCTGCCACAGGCAGGTGACCGTGCATTCGGTGGGCCCGTAGCCGTTCATCATCCGCCGCCCGCGCGCCCATTTCTCCGCGACGTCCTCCGGCAGTGCCTCGCCCCCGACATAGACGAGTCGCAGTTCCGGTAGTTCTGTTTCGGGGTCCTGGCAAGCGGTGGCGCGCAGCAGCGTGGGCGTCGGCGCGAGGACGGTGACACGCTCGCGCCGCAGCCACGGCACGAGGTCCGGGCCGAGCCGCGCGGTGCTGTCGTCGACGACCACGACGGTGCCGCCGGAGGCCAGCGCGAGCCAGATCTCCTCGACCGACGAGTCGTAGGCCGCCGAGGAACCCTGCGCGACCCGGTCGCCGGGGCCGAGCCCGAACTCGGCGAGATCGGCTTCGACGAGGTTGACGATGCCGCGATGCGGGATCATCACCCCCTTCGGCCGCCCGGTCGTGCCCGAGGTGTAGATGATGTAGGCGAGGTCCTCCGGCGCGGGTGGCGCGGCGACCGGCCAGCCCGTCGTGTCGAGTTTCCGATCGACCCGCAGCACCGCGCCGCGATACCCGATGCGCTCGGCCCGTTCCGCCCCGGCGGCGTCGGTGACCAGGATCGCGGC
>NZ_JBHYJW010000058.1:0-65394 GCF_042741125.1 Amycolatopsis sp. NPDC058986
GGCCTCCTTCACAGCGCTCAACGCTGTGAAGGAGGCCTTCACGGACCATCGATCCACAAACGCGGAGGGTCAGCCGCGCAGGGCGGCGACCGCCTTCTTCCACTCGGCCTGGTCGCGGGCCTCGCGTGGCGAGACGATCTCGGCGAACCGGACGATTCCCTTGGTGTCGATGAGAAAGGTGCCGCGATTGGCCATGCCGCCGACGTCGTTGAAAACGCCGTAGGCCTTGGCGACCGCACCGTGCGGCCAGAAGTCGGACAGCAGCGGGAAGGAAAAACCCTGCTGCTCCGCCCAGACCTTCAGGCTGAACGGGGTGTCGACGGAGACGCCGACCACCTGGACGTCCTCGTCGCCGTACCCGGCGAGTTCGTCACGGACCTGGCACATCTCGCCTTGGCAGATCTGGCTGAACGCGAACGGGAAGAACACGAGCAGCACGTTCTTCTCCCGCCACAGGGCGCTCAGCGTGACCTGCTCCCGGTTGTGGTCATTCAGGGCGAAGTCCGGCGCCGCCGAACCTGCTTCCACCGCCATGAGCCGATACCCTTCCGTCATCCCTTGATGGGGCTGGTCTGGTGGGAAAGCAGCTTCAGCCCGCCGCTCTCCTTGACGATCACCCAGGTGACCCGGACCTGCCGCTCGGGCGCGGTCTCCGTCTCGCCCGCCAGCAGGATGCCACCCTGGCTGATCACCATCGCCGTGTCGTCGCTGAGGAACCTGACCGAAAGCGGCCACCCGCGCACCCGCGCACCGCGGAACTGCGCTTCGAAGCCCGCCTTCATGTATTCGCGGATCTCCTCACGGCTGGTCAGCTGATCGTCCTTCATCAGCAGGCTGCCGTTGTCGGCGAAGGTGTCGGCGAAGTAGTCGGCGTCGTTGCGTTCCCAGCCCTCCTGGATCCGCATCGCGACCGTGAGCACGGCCTTTTCGTCCTCGCCGGTGAATTCGCGGTAGTACGAGGTGTCCTCTTCGATCCCCGCGGCGGCGAGGATGGCCGACGCGTCACCCCACGGCGTGGTCGTTGCAGCCATGCTGTTGTTCTCCCTGTTCGTCGCGCGCCGATAGGTCGAGACAACCATCCCGCACCACGCGCGCCGGGAACTCCTCTCCCTTGCGCAGAAGGCCAGACGTCACCCGGCGCCGAGGCAGACGAACGGGCGGCGGAACGGGTCGGCGGCGATCGCCTCGGCGAGCGCCGCGGCGGGGCTCGCACCCGCGGCGAGGGTGCGGTGGTAGTCGTCCATAGTCGACGCGGCGGCCTCGTCGCCCACCCGGCACACCGGGGCCAGCACCGTGCGGGAGCCGCCGGCGAGCAGGACGCTCGCGAAGCCGAGCGGTTCGTCGCCAGGGCGGATCCGGTTCAGCGCGAGGTCGCACGCCGCGAACACGACCTGCCGCGGCGGACGGCCCAGCCCGGTCATCTCGTGCGCGTACAGCGAACCGTCGGTCATTTCGAGCCGGGAGAACAACGCGTTCTCCGGCTCGTGCGAGCCGTGCGCCGCGATGTGCGCGAGAGCGGCACCGTCGAGTTCGCTCAGCACGGACGCGACCGTCGCGCGATCGCCGTCGAGCACGCTGGCCGTGCGGAAGCGCACCGCGAGCTTGCCGACCTCGCCGAGCGCGCCGGGCACGTTCGGGCCGCACACGAGCACGACGTCGGCGGCGCCCGTGACGGGCACCTTCGCCGAGGCGAGCCACGCGGTCGCCGAAGGCGCGACAGCGACCGGACGGCCACGCAGGCTCGGCAGCACACCCCACGGCACGGCGTACAACGCGCCGGTCGGCACCACGACGACCTCGCCGTCGCCGAGCAGCCCGGCGAGCGGCCGCAGCAGCTGGGTGTCGAGCAGGTCGGCCCGTTTGCGGGCGGAGGCCCGGACCGTGTCGGCGAGCGCGGCCGGCAGGTTGTCCGGCGCGAGGACGTCGAGGTCGGTGTGGAGCATGCGCGCGTTTTCCGCGGCCGTGCCCGCCGGGCCGAGCCGCACCAGCTCGCACCGGCCCCTGCCGAGCACGACAGCGACGACCTCGCCCCCGGAGGTCGCGAAGCTCACCAGCACCCGGTCCCCCAGCTGCCCGGCGACACCGCTCGCGGTCACCACCGGCCGTGGCGCGCCCCATCGGCTGCTGTGCCAGCCCAGCCGGTGTGCCTCCCGCAACCGCTCGGCATGCCGGGCGCGCAGCGCCGCGACCGGGTGCCCGTCGTGCTGTGCCTGGTGGATGGCCTGTTCGAGGCCGCGGACCTCGGCGATCCGCTCCGCCAGCTCGGGATCGTCGACCCGCGCGAGCCGCTCGTAGCGGTAGGTCTGCGCGCGCGTGCGTTCCAGCCAGTCGAACAGCTTGCGGGCGTTCCCGTCGGCCAGCACCAGCCGGATCGCGAGTTCCGCCAGCTCCCTGCCGTGCACGGCGACTCCGGAGACCAGCTCGAGCCCGGCACCCATCCGATCGCGGACGCGGTCGAGTTCGGCGAGCCCGGCCCGGATCTCGGCCAGTGCCTTGCCGCGTTCCCCGCGCGCGACGGCGAGTTCGGCGCGGCACAGCCTGCGCAGCAGCTGGTAGTCGATCGAGGTGAGCTTGCCCGGCCGCGGGATCCGGGCCACCAGCTCGTCCGCCTTCGCGAGCCTGCGGCGGGCGATTTCCAGGCGCGCGGCGAGCATCCGCGCGACGGCGGCCTGCTCGGCCAGCCGTGGCACCGGCATCGCGTCGGCGGCCCGCAGCATCCGGCTCGGCAGCCCGGCGGGAAACTCCGACGTCGCGAGCGCTTCCCGCAACTCGGCGTGGAACCCGATGAGCGTCGTGTTGGCGACGCAGGTCTGGCAGCCCCACCGCACCATCCGCCGCCGCGCGGACGCGGCCAGCGTCTTGGCCAGCTCCAGGTCCCCGTTCATCAGCGCGGCGGCGGCCCGGTACTGCTCGACGTCGGAGAGGTCCCGGTTGACACTGCGTTGTTCCCGCATGATCGGGAGCACCTCGTCGAGATGCCTGCCCGCCTCGTCCGCGAGCCCGGCCGCCAGCAGCGCCTGCGCCTGCTCGATCCGCAGCCGGGCCGGGATCTCGGCACCCAGCTCCTGATAGCCGCGCTCGCTTTCGTTGTAGTGGCGCAGCGCCGCCGGGACGTCGCCGACCCGCAGCTCCAGCCCGCCGAGCGTCCGCCGCACATCGGCCGCGTCGGTCCCCCGATCGTGTTTCTCCGCGAGTTCGATGGCTTCGACGAGGTCGGCCCGCGCCCGGCCGAGTTCGCCGAGGCGAGTGCACGCCATCGCGCGAGTGGCGAGGGTGCCGATATACGGGCCCATGAGCGCGGCCTGATCGGCGACCCGCGACAGTTGATCGCGTTTGTGGGCGATGGAGGAATCGAAGTACGCGGTGGCCTCGTCGTTGCGCCCGACGGCCATGAGCAGGGTGCCATGATTGTGGTCGACCACCCCGTGCAGTTCCGCCCTCGAAACGGGACTGCTGATCGAGGCGACGAGTTCACGCACCTCGTCGAACTTCGCCAGACCGTCCGCGACCGCTCCGGTCACCTCGGTGGAGTGCAGTGCCAGCAAACAGGAAAGCCGTATCCGAACGGTAAGCCAGTCCTGCTCGTTCGCCCGGTCCACCGGTCGAATTCCATCCAGCAATGCCAGCCCGCGACGCATCAGCCGGACGCTCTCGCGCTGCCGGCCGGCGCACCCCACCTCAACACCTCTGCGGTGCAGAAGGCGAGCTTTGTCGATGGTCTCGGCCTGAGTCAGTCCAGTAACGCACACAACGTCATTAGAGTACAGAACGTAGTGGTTGATGGCCCGCCCACGGCGCAAACCGGGGCGGGCCACCGACTCAGTGCTGCTGCGATTCCGGGACGTGCTGGCCGCAGCCGCCACCGCAGTCATCGGTGTGCTCGTGCGGCTCGTCCTCCGGCCTCGGCTCGGTCGGCGGAGCCGACGGGTCGAGCGGCTCGAGTTCGTCGTCGATCGTGGTGTCGGTGACGTCCGTAGGTGTGGACATTGCGATAGCCTCCCCTGCTGATCTGCCTGGTACATACGGGCAACTCGGCCCACCGATCGTACGAACCCCAGGTGACCCCCAGTTGCCGTTCACCGGGTCCCTCAACCCGCGAACGGAGTAATAGTGACATAGCGGAGCAGTGATCAGTAGCGCATTTGAACAATCCGTGGTGAATTTCTCAGCGTGCAATAGGCGGCGGAGCGTTACCCCTTTCGCCGAGATCGAATACGGCACCCGGCGGTCGTGATCGGCCGGTCACGCATGGGAGTCTTCCCCTCCACCAGGGGGAGTGCGATGACCGGACTTCTGCGCAGCGCCGCCACTTTCGTCCTCGCGATCGTGCTCGTCTTCGCCGGAATCCCCGGAATTTCCAGCGCCGAGAGCGCCCGGCGCCAGACGTTCACCAATCCGATCTCCAGCCCGGCGGCCGACACCTTCGCCGACCCGGCGGTGCTGCGCGGCGAGGACGGATTCTGGTACGCCTACGGCACGGCCGATCCGCTGCACGAAGGCGAGCGGTTCCACCACGGCATCCCGATCCTCCGCTCCGCCGACCTGGTGCGCTGGGTCTACGTCGCCGACGTGTTCACCCCGGCCAACCGGCCGGGGTGGGCAGCGCCGGGCGCCGGGCTGTGGGCACCGGAAATCCGCTACGCCGACGGCCGCTACCTCCTCTACTTCACGGTCACCGACACCACCGCGAATCCCGGCTCGGACCCGGCCATCGGCGTAGCGACGGCACCGACGCCGGCCGGGCCGTGGACCGACAGCGGCGGCCCCGTCGTCGCGCCCCGTCCCGCGGCGGGCGGCGGGTACCAGTGGACGTACGACCCGGCCATGCTCACCGACGCCGAGGGACGGCGCTGGCTCTACTTCGGCTCGTACGTCGGCGGCCTCTTCGTCGTCCCGCTGTCCTCCGACGGGCTGCGGGTCACCGGTGACGCGATCCAGGTCGCGATCGCCGACCGCTACGAGGCGAGTTACGTCGTCCGGCACGAGGGCTGGTACTTCCTGTTCGCCTCGGCCGCGAACTGCTGCGCGGGACCGGCCACGGGCTACAGCGTTTTCGCCGGTCGCTCGGCGAATCCGGCGGGGCCGTTCGTCGACCGCGCCGGCCGCTCGCTGCTCGATTCCCGGGTCGGCGGGACACCCGTGTTGCAGCCGAACGGGAACCGCTGGGCCGGGACCGGGCACAACGCGGTCGTCAGCGACGCGGCCGGCCAGGATTGGCTGCTCTATCACGCCATCCCGCGCGACAAGCCCTACCTCGACGAACCGTACGGGATCAACCGGCGGCCGATGCTGCTCGACCGGCTGGACTGGATCGACGGCTGGCCGATGGTCCGCGGCGGTGCCGGGGCCTCGGACGGCGAGCAGCCCGCGCCGGTCACGACCGGCGTCGTCGACGACCGGTTCGAACGCTCCCGGCTCGGCCCGGGATGGCGGGGCCCGGCGCCGGACTGGACCGTCGTGCCGCACGCGGATCCGGACTCCGGCGGCCTGCTGCGCCACACCGGCGAGGGACCCGGCCGGCTGCCGTCCACGAAACGGATCCCCGCCGACGCGCAGATCGGCCTCGACCTCCGCGTCACCGGTGGCGGCGCGGCCGGGGTCGCGCTACGCGTGCGCAGCCAGGGCGACCAGGTGTCCGTGACACTCGACGAGTCCGCCGCCGCGCTCATCACCGACGTCACCGTCCACGATGGACACAGTATGCTGCGCACCCCGCTTCCTCCGGGTTTCCGTTACGGGACTTGGCATACACTCACCGTCCGGATCGTCGGCCAGGTCCTCCGGGTGGCCGTGACGGAAGGGCGTCCCGGCAATCCCGTTGCCGAGCAGGAACGCGACTTGCCGTGGTGGCCCGATGACGGCGGGCTGACCGTTCTCGCCTCGGGACCGGCCGAAGTGGACAACGTCTCGGCCGCTCCGGCGTCCCGCCCCGCACGGCAGGTGGCGCCCGAACCACGGGCAGGCTGGTTCGATCCGTCCTTTTCGGACGATTTCGCCGGATCACTGGGTCCACAGTGGACTTGGGTACGGCCCGATCCCTCGGCCACGGTCGAATCGGGGGCGCTGCGTTGGCCGACACAGGCCGCGGAGCTGGTCGGCACCGGCAACGACGCGAGCGTCCTGCTGCGTGACGCGCCCAACGGCGACTACGTGGTCGAGACCGAATTCGACCTCGATGTCGGTGTCGGCATCGTGCGCAATTTCGAGCAGGCAGGCCTGATCGCCTACGTCAGCGACGACGACTTCGCGCGGCTGAGCCACGTCGCGATCTGGAACACCCGGCAGATCGAGTACGGTCGCGAACTCCCCTACGCGGGCCGGACCGTCTTCGGCGGGATGGCGCTCACCGCACCGGCCACGACCACGTGGCTCCGGCTCGCGCACAGCGTCGATTACCGTACCGGTGAGCACCGGTTCCGCGCGGGCGCGAGCCTCGACGGATACCACTGGGAATGGGGCGGCACCTGGACGTTCCCCGCGAGCACCACGCCGCGGATCGGGCTGATCGCCCATGGCGGCGACACCCCGCCCGCCACCGCGGTGTTCCACTACTTCCGCGTCTACCGGGGTTGAGCGGGACGTCGCGAACGGCCTGTCGCGGGCAGGCCCGAGGGACGCCCTGGGTGCGTTGAGTGCGACAAGGGCGTCCCTCGGTGCGCGCGGTCAGAGCCGGGCGGCGATCCCGTCGAGCAGGCAGTCCAGGCCGAGCCGGAACTGCGCGTCCTCACCGGGGCCGATCACCTCCGGGTCCTCGTCACGCAGGAAGCCCCGCATGAACCGGCCCAGCAGCGGGTACGGGCCTTCGCCGGAGCCGTCCCCCCACCAGTCACGAGCCATCTCCCGTACCTGCTCAGGGGAGGAGAAGTCGTTGTGGCGCCACATCTTCACCTCTTCGGCTCGCTGGAGCGCCACCCCGAGCACATAGCCCTCGATCAGCCGCTGGTAACCCAGCCCGGTACCGAGGTCCTGCCCGAGCCGGTCGAACGTCGCGAGCATGAACTCCTTGACCCGTGAGGCGTTCGGCCCGGCGGGCGGTCGGCTGTGCACCAGCTCGGCGAACCACGGATGCCGCTTCGCCATCGCCCAGTACTCCGTCGCGACCAGCGTCAGGTCGGCCCGCCAGTCCTCGCCGGGATGCGCCGGCGTCGTCACCTCCGCGCCCGCCGCGTCCAGCATGAGGTCGACGAGGCCCTCCTTGCTGTGCACGTACCGGTAGAGCGACATCGGGGTGCTCGACCCGAGCTTCGCCGCGACGGCACGCATGGTCAGCGCCTCGGCGCCGCCCGCGTCCGCGATGGCCACCGCCGCGCGCACGATCTCGCCGCGGCCGAGCCCCCACTTCCGTTCCGGAGGCTCCGGCAGCAGCCAGATCGGTGGCGGGACCTTCGACGAACCCCGCTCCTTCGAGCCACCCACTCACTACCTCCCACGGTTTGCGTACAGAGTACACGTCGTGTACAACGTACATGGAATGTACGACGTACACGAATCTGGGGAATGACGATGACCGAGGAATACGTACCCGTCCTGATCGTCGGTGGCGGCGTGGCCGGGCTGACGGCGGCGTTGCTGCTGCAGCAGCACGGCGTCGGCGCGGTGCTCGTGGAAAAGCACGCGGGCACCTCACCGCAGCCGAAGGCACGGCGGTTCAACCCGCGCAGCAACGAAGTCTTCCGCGCGCTCGGACTGAGCGAGGAGGTCGCCGAGGCCGGCGCCCCGCTCGCGAAGTTCACCGGGATGCTGACCGGGCCGACGCTGGCGGAAGCGACCTGGCCCGAAATGACACCTCAGCTGAGCGCGGTCGCGGCCCAGCACACCGAACTCGGGCGACTCAGCCCGGCGCCGAGCGTGTTGTGCCCGCAGGACGTGCTCGAACCGGTACTGCGCCGGGCAGCCGAAGCCCGCGGCGCGCGGTTGCGGTTCGGCACGGAACTGGTGACGTTCAAGCAGGACGCCGACGGCGTACTCGCCGAACTGCGCCCCGCGGATGGCGAGCCCTACACCGTCGTCGCCGACTACCTGATCGCCGCCGACGGGGCCCGCAGCCCGATCCGCGAGTCTCTCGGCATCCCGCGCGACGGCGCCGGGCATCTCGCCGACAACCTCGACGTGTGCTTCCGCGCCGATCTCGCCGAACTGGTGCGTGGCAAGGAATTCAACCTGTGCCGGATCGAGAACCCGGCCGCGTCCGGGGCGTTCGTCTCCGTCAACGGCACGGACGTCTGGCTGTTCTCCACCGCCGACTTCGCCGTCGGCGACCGGCGCGCCCGCGACCTCGACGACGAAGAATGGGCACACCTGCTGCGGGAGGTGCTCGGAGTGTCCGATGTGGACGTCGAGATCCTGTCGAAGATGCCGTGGGAGTCCGGGATGTACGTGGCCGAGCGGTTCGCCGAAGGGCGAGTGTTTCTCGCCGGCGACGCGGCGCACGCGATGCCGCCGATGGCCGCGGCCGGGGCCAACACCGCGATCGCCGACGTCGCCAACCTCGCCTGGAAACTCGCCGCGGTGCTCGACGGGAACGCGTCACGCGCGCTGCTCGACAGCTATCACGCCGAGCGCTACCCGATCGGCTACGCCACCGCCGCGTTCTCCAGTCAAGTCAGCGGCCATCTCGGCACCATGCTCAAGACGATCACCGGCGGGGGCGCCCAGCGCGCCGACATCGGCGCCGCGATGTTCGGCGTCCAGTACCCCGAGGGTGCGTTCGTCCCCGACGACCGCGGCCCCTCCCCGGAAGACCGATACGCGCCCGGCGCGCGACCGGGCACCCGGATCCCGCACGTCTGGCTCGGCCGCGACGGCGACCGGGTGTCCACTTTGGACCTCGTGGGCCCCGGCTTCACGCTGTTGACCGGTCCGGACGGCGAGGCGTGGCAACGGGCCACAGCCGAGGTCGCCGCGGAATCCGGGGTCGCCGTGGAGGTGTACCGGATCGGCACCGACGTCACTGATCTCTCCGACGACGAAGGCGGCTGGCTCACCGCCGCGGAACTCACCGGCACCGGCGCGGTCCTGGTCCGCCCGGATGCCGTGGTGGCGTGGCACTCGCCCACGTGCCCGGAACACCCGGCCGGGGTGCTGAGGAAAGCGCTCTCCCAGGTCCTCGGGCGCTGAAACCCCTGGGGCGCAGGAGGTCCCGGGTCACCGAGGGGGTGGCCCGGGACCTCGCGGTCAGCTCGCCACGTCCGCGCCGTAGGGCTGGGTGATGGCCTCCAGGTAGTGGCCGGACGGGTCGGCGAAGTACACGCCACGACCGCCGTGGTTGGTGTTGTACTCCCCTGGCCGCTCACCCCGCGGATCCGCCCAGTGGTCGAGTCCCCTGGCCTGGATCCGCGCGTAGATCTCGTCGAAGTCCGGCTCCGTCACGAGGAACGCGTAGTGCTGCGGCGGGAATTCCACGCCCGGCTCGGCGAACTGGAACAGCACGCCGCCGTCCAGCCGGACGGTGAGGAAGGGGCCGCCCTCCTCCGCCTCGGGCAGGCCGAACATCTCGGTGAAAAAGGAAGCGGATTCCCGTTTGTCGCGCGCGGCGACGATGGTGTGATTGAACAACGTGGTCATGAATGACCCTTCGAACCGACGCCTCCATGCCTGACGCTGTCCGCCACCGGCACGCGACGCTGCTCCGATCAGATCACGAACCGCCCGGCCGTCGCAAGTCCGTTGTGACCGGCCTCCCGGCGTCTCCTCCGGCTCACTCCGCCACCGCCCGCTTGCCGCGGTCATGCGCCCCACTGTGGCGTTCGGTGCGTGGAATCAAGGCTGGACGCGGAGCGTCTCCGTTGAGGGTGGTGGCGGGGGCAAGGGTGGAGCACCCAATGCCACATTGGGGTTTTCTCGGTAGGTGCGGGGGTGCGGTTTTGCTGGTGGGTGCTTTCCCGGGGGCTTGGTGGTGTGGTGAAGGGGTCCTTCGCGGCGCTGAGCGCCGGCAAGGAGGCCTTCACGGCATGCGGTGGGGTTCGGGGCGCGTGTCGCGAACGCTCCGTTCGGGACGCTCATCGTCGGCAACGGAGCGTTCGCGACATCAGGCGAACGGAGTCGGCGAGCGCAGGAAAGTCCCAGGGAAGTCCCAGGGACGCCCTTGTCGCACCCCAGGCGTCCTACAACACAACCGGCAACACACATACGGCCCCAGAACCCTTAGCGAGAAAACCTCATTGGGGGCTTTGTCAGCAGTGGTTGCACGAAGGACGGGACGCCTCGGGAAGATGGGGGTCCACAAAGGAGTCAGGTGTCGAGCAGGGTGGCCAGGCCCGAGTAGCCGCCGTCGCGCAGCCGGGTCCCTGAGGTCTTCGCGTACGCCGTGTCCGCCTCGATGCCGAGCCCTTCGACCATGCGGTTCATGAAGTTGAACAGCGCGCACACGAGCACGGCGTCGTGCAGCGCCTGCTCGTCCCAGCCCGCGGCGAAGACCGCTTCGGCGTCGGCGTCGGTGATCTCGGCGGGGGTCCTGGTGAGCTTGCCGACATAGGAGAGCACCGGCTTGAGCCGCTCGTCGACCGGTGCGCCGGCGAGATCGGCGAGCGCGGCCGTCAGCAGTCCTTCGGGGACGCCGAAGGCTTCGGCGGTGACCGTGTGCACGCCGTGGCAGTAACCACAGCCGTTCACCCCGGAAACATAGGCGGCGATCAGTTCCCGCTCGCCCGCGCTGAACTTCGACGGCGCGCGCATGACCAGCTCGTGGAAATCCAGCAACGGCCGCGCGGACGCCGGGTAGGCACGGAACACGTCCAGCAGGGTCGTTTCAGTCGGCAAGGACCTCAGATAGGACATCGGGGACGGCTCCCTCGGGTTCGGGCCGCCCGACGGCGAGCCGGTCGACGTCGGCGCGGCGCAGCCAGCAGGCGGTCAGGTAGGCGGCCGAGGCGGGGCCGAGGCCGGGGACGGCGGCGGTGACCCGTTCGGTGGTCCGGTCCCATTCCTGGCGCAGCGAACCGGCCGCGGTCACCTCGGGTCCCGCCTCGATAGCCGGGCGTACCGAGCGCCAGCGGGTCCGCCCCGCTTCGACCAGCGCGGCGGTGCCGAG
Organism: Amycolatopsis sp. NPDC058986; assembly: GCF_042741125.1. NCBI lineage: Bacteria > Bacillati > Actinomycetota > Actinomycetes > Pseudonocardiales > Pseudonocardiaceae > Amycolatopsis > Amycolatopsis sp. NPDC058986. The sequence continues at coordinate 11,030 of NZ_JBHYJW010000058.1, forward strand.
CCGGTCCAGTGCGCCGTGGTGGGCCTGGTCCACCGCGAGCGTCACGAGCGCCGGGTCGTCGGCGAGGCAGGCGAGGCCGACACCGGCCAGCAGCCGTTCGGCGGCCAAGCCCATCAGGATCACCCCGATCTCGGTCGAGGCCGGATCGTCGATCGAGGGCAGCGAGAACCGCGTGTCGTACGCGGCGGGATCGGGTGCTGTCGCATCAGCCACGGGCGACGGCCTTTTCCTTTGCGGGGACGGATTCCGTGCGGCGGGCCTCGCGGCGCACGCTTTCGGCGACCGCGGCGGCGACCCGTGCCGTCGCGACGCGGTGCCCGTCGATGTTGCGGGCGGCCGGGCCGAGGACCATGCCCGCCGCCGCGCCCACCACGAACACGCGGGGGGCGCGTGCGTAGGCCATCGTCCGCCCGTCGAGCTCCGGCCAGCCGTCGCGCTCGCCGACCAGTTCGCCGGGCAGCAGCCCGGTGCCGATCGACGGGGTGGTGCCGAGCGCCAGCACGACGTGGTCGCCGGTGACCCTGCCGCCGCTCTCGAGGCGCAGCACGGCCGTGCCGCCCACGCCGGGCGCCACTTTCGTGATCGTCTCGCCGCGATGGACGACGAGGCGTCCCTCGGCTTCCGCGCGTTCCAGCGCCGGGCGGAACTCGAACATGATCGACGCGCGCCGGTAACGGCTCATGAGATCGAGGCGGTCGTCCCAGCTCACCCCGTCGAACCGGGCCCTGCCCTCTGGCCGGAAGAACGTGGAGTTGACGTCGGCGCACTGATAACGCTCTCCCGGTTCCCGGACCACCCAGTGCACCCGCTTGCCCGCGGCGAGCGCGTTGCCGATCAGGTGCGCCGCGGTGAGCCCGGCGCCGGCGACGACGAGCCGTTCGCCGTAGGCGGGCAGCTTCTGGTCCCAGTAGCTCACCGACGGGGGCGGGAACCCGCCGCCCCACCAGTGCTCCGGGGCCTCCTTGCGTTCCTCGCCGAGACACAGGACCACACAGCGCGCGGTCACGCCGAACCGGTCCGCGCGCACGGTGACCGCGTCGGCGGTCGGCAGGATCTCCCGCACCACGCCCCGCCAGGTCTTCTCGGTGACGTGGTGGCCGGCCGCCAGGTGCCGGCAGTAGGCGTCGAAGACGTCGACGGGCACGACCGAGCGATGCCCGGCCTGCGCCATGCGGATCTCCCGCCGTTCCACCGGGGTGAGCAGTCCCCAGTGGAGCCGCGCGAAGTCGAGCAGCTCGCAGTCGCGGTAGCCCTCGACGCCGGGGTGGTGTTCGTAGGGCGAGCGCAGCACCCGCTGCCCCAGCCGGTCGACCCGGCCGAAGAACCGGCGGCACGGCCGCCCGAAACGGTCGGCCAGCACGACGTCGTGGATTCCGTGGTGCCACAGGGCGGAAGCCACCGCGAGCCCGGCGGGGCCGGCCCCCACCACGACGACGTCCGCGGTGTGCGGTGGGTTTCCGGCCGGTGCGCCCGTTTCTCCCGGCAGCACCGGCCACTCCCGCCCGCGCGGCGAATCCAGCAGTCGCGGCTCGGGGACGAAGGTGATCATGCTCAGCCGATGACGGTGACGGGAACGATCAGCTCGATCACCGGCCGCTGTCGCATCCCGTTGGTGACGAGCTCTTCGAGCGTCTGCCGGGACTGCTCGGCGGTGTCGGTCGCGATAGGACTGTACCGGGAGTAGGCGTAGGTGGGCTTCCGGCCGCCCGCTTCGAGCGTGTACACCTTGAGGACCGCTTCGCCGGGGCGCACCTCGCCGTCGTAGAACGTCAGGCGCCGCTGGTCCGGGGTCATGAAGGACTTCGAGAACTGGCGGGAAAGCACGAGGGTGTCGGGATCGTTGACGAAGGTGGAGTCCTCGTCGGTGACGACCTGCATCGCGACCCAGGTCTTGTCGGTCAGGTTCGTCTCCGACTTGATCACCTGCCACCGGCCCGGTTCGGGGAGGTTGACGCTGACCGACACGTCGTGGTCGGTGGTGTCGATGGCACCCGAGATCATCAGCACCCGGCGGCGGACGTCGGCGACTCCCGCCATTTGAATGTCACGCGCGCGGACCCGGGTCGAGACATCCAATCCAGCGAATTCCGGTGACGACATTTTATTGTGCCTCCTCGCTTGCCCCCGGAGCAGAAAGTTGCGCATCAAGCAGGGAAAGAGTTTCACAAGCCCATTGGGGTGTCAAGATGAGATATGCACGACCTCGACGGCGCGTGAATCAGGTTAACCGGCAAACCACACGGCACTCGCGGAATTCGGCGGAACGGCGGCGAGCGATTGGTCCGTTCGGCGGTACGGGGCGGAGTCCGCCCCGGTCCCGGCTCCCATGATCAGGTCTCGTCGTACTCCTGCTCCCAGGCCGCCGCGATCACGCCGTCCTGGAGGTCACCGACGTAAATCAGCTCGAAAGAGGATTCACTGCGTCGCATATTGAATTTGATGACAAGGTTTCTTTTCACGACGATCACGAAATTGTGCGGGTTCCGGCCGTCGCCGAAAATGTCGTAAACCAGGAAGGCCGAACCGTCCGCGATCGAGAACAGCGCCTCGTAGATCACGTTGCGGTCGGCCTGGCTGGCGGCCTGGGCCCATTCCTCGAGGATTTCGATCCCCGAAGTGAGCTGGAGGCGCATAGCCATCCGCCGGCCTCCTCAACTCAGCAGTCGCCGGCGAGGTGCCGGCCTGGTGGTGGCGCGACGTCCCGCAGGACCGTCGCGACCCGGACTCGTCCCGTCCGCCCGGCGCCCGCCGGCGGGATCAGGTGACACCTCCGGCCGGACAGTCGGTTTCCAGTATCGAACCCGGCCGTGGCGGAGGTCATCTTCGACCTTGCTTTTCGGTAGCGGTGCGGGCACCTCGCGTACCGGAAGTGCTCAGTTGTAGCCGAGCACGATGTGTTCGGCGAGATACTCGCGTACGGCCACGGGCTCCTCGGCCGGGACGGGCGTGCCGAGCAGCTCGATGTCCTCTTCGAACGGGTCGACCTCGTACAGGTCCAGCTGTGCTGTCATGATGCGGCCTCCACTTCGGACATGGGAGAAGTGTGCGCTCCGCCGATGGAGAGTTAATGGGGAACCAGTGGAAAACGCACTTGCCCGATGCGGCGGGGATGTGCTGCGCAAGCTGAGAGTGGTCGGCAGGGGGAGGGTGGCGGCGATCCTGAAGGGACAACGGAAACGCCCGCGACCACCACTTCGCGGGCCGGTGGCCGGCCTCACCGGCCGGCTCTCACGCCACGGAGTACACCATGACCGAACGCCTTGACCCGTACGAAATCTTCGCCGACGACGACACCGACATCGACCTGTCGGCGCCGATCTGGTACGAACTCCCGCCGGAGCCGCGGGTCGCCGAAGTCAGGCGGTTGGACCGGTGAGCCTGCTGCCGCGGCACGACCCGGCGGACGGCCTGGCCGAGCCGCGGAAGCCGCGGCGGCCCAGGGTCGTCCCGGACTGGCGGGTACCCCGGCAGCGGACCGGAACCCCGCTCAGCGCGGCGGCGCACCAGCGGACGTGCGCGGTGTGCGGCGTGCCGTTCTCGCCCGGTGAACGGACCGAGCTGCAGAGTTTCACCGACGGCGAGATCCGGTACACCGCAGTACATCCCGGCCACAGCATCTACGCGAGCCGCCGGGAGCGGCGCATCGCCGACCGGCTGCGCCGGGTCCGCGCCGCCTGAGCCACCTCCGCGCTCCGCGCCTGTGTCCTTTGTGGACTTTGATGCCGTGAAGGACCCCTTCACAGCGTTCGGCAGGCCCGGGAAACTACCTCGGCAACAAAGAGACGCGCCACGCGCCACGGTTGGCACGCGGCGGAGTGCCGGGCCGCCAAGCAGGATGCGCCCAGACCCGCCGCCCCTCCCCGGCACCCCGAGCACCCCGAGCAACGCAGGCAGCACCCATCGTGGAGAGACCGGCGAGCACGGAGATCAGCGCCGCCAGCTCCACCTCGTCCGGCACACCTCGCACCACGCGCAGCACGGAATAATCCACTGTGGACTCCCAGAACACTCAGATCGGCAGGTTGCCGTGTTTGCGTGACGGCGCGGCTTTGCGCTTGTCCCGCACCATCGCCAGCCCGCGGGCCAGCGCCGCGCGGGTGTCCGCCGGATCGATGATGTCGTCCACCAAACCGCGTTCGGCCGCGTACTGGGCGTTCATGAACTCCTCGGTGTACTCCGCGACGAGCTTGCCCCGCAACGCGTCCGGGTCCTTCGCGGCCGCGAGGTCGCGGCGGAACAGCACGTTCACCGCGCCCTCCGCGCCCATGACGGCGATCTGGTTCGTCGGCCACGCCAGGGAAAGGTCGCAGCCGATCGAGCGGGAGTCCATCACGATGTACGCCCCGCCGTAAGCTTTGCGCAGGATCACCTGGATCCGCGGCACCGTCGCCTCGCAGTAGGCGTGCAGCAGCTGGGCGCCCTGGCGGATAATGCCGGAGCGTTCCTGTTCGACGCCGGGCAGGAAGCCGGGCACGTCGACCAGCGTCACCAGCGGAATGCCGAAGGCGTCGCAGAATCGCACGAAGCGCGCGGCCTTCTGCGAGGCGGGACCGTCCAGCACACCGGCGAACACCATCGGCTGATTCCCCACCAGCCCGACCACCGCCCCGTCGACGCGGGCCAGCGCGCACAGCACGTTGCGGGCCCAGCCCTCGTGCAGTTCGAAGAACTCGCCGTCGTCGGCGATCTCGGCGAACACCTCGCGCATGTCGTAGGGCCGGTTCGGTTCCACCGGGACGATTTCGGCGAGCCGGGGACGCCGGTCGCGATGCGCGCCACGGGCCCCGGCGTCCGGCGCCGGGTCGAGATAGTTCGCTGGCAGCAAGGAAATCAGGTAGCGGACGTCTTCGAGGCAGCTCTCCTCGTCGTCGTGCACCACGGTCGCCACGCCCGAATACGTGCCGTGCACGTCCGCGCCACCGAGCTCTTCGTGGCTGACGCGGTGCCCGCTGACGGCTTCGACGACATCGGGACCGGTCAGGTACATCCTTGCGGTGTCGCGGACCATGAACGTGAAGTCCGCCAGCGCCGGCGAATACGCGGCGCCACCCGCGCACGGGCCGAGCACGACGCTGATCTGCGGGACGACACCGGAAGCCTCGACCTGACGGCGGAAGATGCCGCCGTAACCGTTGAGCGACAACACGCCTTCCTGGATCCGCGCGCCGCCGCTGTCGTTGAGCCCGATGACCGGCGATCCCGTGCTGATCGCCAGGTCCAGCACCTTCTGGATCTTCGCCGCGTGCGCCTCGCCGAGCGAACCGCCGAACACCGTGAAGTCCTGGGCGTACACGAACACCCGGCGGCCGTCGATCGTGCCGGAGCCCGCGATCACGCCGTCGGTGTAGGGCCGGTTCTCCGCCAGCCCCAGCCCGCTCGCCTGGTGCCGCCGGTACAGCTCGATCTCGGTGAACGAATCGGCGTCGAGCAGCAGCTCGATCCGTTCCCGCGCGGTGAGCTTGCCGAGCGAGTGCTGGCGCCGGACGCCCTCGAACCGGCCTTCGACGATGTGCGCGCGAAGCTCTTCCCGCTGCGCTCGCACCATCGGCATGTCCGGGGCGGGCGGGTGCACCGGTTCGGTACCCCGCGCCAGCGGGATGACGTGGGCGTCCCCGCCGCCGGGGCGCGGCAGCCTGCGGTGACCGCGGCGGGAGCCGGAGCCGCCGGTCACCACGACGTCGTCGCCGGTGGCCCTGGCTCCCGCTTCACCGCCGCTACTCACGCGATCGCCTCGCTTAGCTCACGAGCGTCACTCACGCCGCGTCCCGGACTCGCTCGTCTCCGCCGGACCTGGCCCGGTTGTCGCGTTCGATTTCGGCCAGGATGTCGCTCCACCGGATACCGCGGCCGAGCCGGGGCATCGGGACGAGCACGGCCGTCTGCTCCGGCGCCGCCACCCCCGTGTCCCTGGCCTCGTTCGTCGTCATGACAACACCTCTTCCGTTCCTGTCGAACCGGCGGTCACCGGTCCGTCCGCTTTCCGTCCTGCCGCCGCGCCCGCCTGCCGGTCGGTCAGCAGCCCCCGCCGGTGCAACCAGGCGACCGTGTCCCCTGCGGTCCGGGACAACGAGCGGGCCACGACGCCGCCGGTGACGACCGGATCGCCGTCCACCGGCACCGCGACGGCGCACACATGGATGGCGCCGTACTCGGCCGGAATGGTCCACGGCCACACCCGTTGCGCGAGGTCGGCGAATCTCCCCACCGGAACCATCGCACGCGGCGGCAGGAACAGCGCGGGCAGCGCCCGACCCGTGACCTCACGCAGCACGCTGAGATAACGCGGCGTCGGAACCCAGTGCCCCGGCCCGAAAACCCGCGCGCCGGGCTCCGTCCCGGTGAGCAGGTTCGCGTGCAGCACGGCGGTGTCGCGGACGTCCCCGATCGGCAGCCCGCCCGACGGCCAGAACGGCATCAGGCCGCGCAGGACGTTGCGCAGCCGGGCGTTCTGGTCACCGACGTACGGATCGTCCGGCCCGATCAGCGCGGACGGGTAGCTGATGACGACCGGGGCGCCCTCGGCCGCGTGCCGCCGCGCGACGCGGTCGGCCGCCGCCTTGGTCGCGAGGTACGTCTCACGCGGCGCGGCGACCGGTGACTCCGGGCCGATCGTGGCGGTCTCCGACGGGAACAACGCCCCGACGGTCGAGACGTGCACGATCCGTCCGGCACCGGCGGCACGAGCGGCGTCGAGCACGACTTCGGTGCCGCGTTCGTTGGTGCGCCTCATTTCCGCGCGACGCCTGCTGTCGAAGGAATACACGGACGCGGCGTGCAGCACCGCGTCCGCGCCCCGCACGAGCCGCGCCACCGCGCTCTCGTCGAGGACGTCACCCGCGACAACCTCGACACGACCGGAATCGACGGCGAACGGCTCCAGCGCGGGCCGCAGCCGGTCCGGGTCACGCGCGAGCACGCGGACCCGGTGTCCCCGCCGCAGCAGCTCGGCGGCCGAGTGGGCGCCCAGGAAACCGGTGCCGCCGGTGACGCTGATGTCCATCGTCCGCTCCCGGTTCAGGCCGAGGCCCGGACGCGGCCGTCGACGCGGTGGTAGCCGCCGTTGTAGAAGACGAGCGCTTCGGCACTTGTACTGCGGCTGGAGGCGAGCACCTTGCCGACGAAGATCGAGTGATCGCCCCCTTCGTGGATCTCGGCCAGCTCGCATTCGACCCAGGCCAGCGCGCCGGTCAGCAGGGGCGCGCCGGTCCTCGGTCCCGGCGACCAGTCGACCCGCTCGAACTGCGCCATGCCCGCGGGACGCCGCCAGTCGGCGAAGTACCGGGCCAGCTCGCGCTGTTCGCCGCCGAGCACCGACACGCCGTACGAGCCCGCGGCCACGATCGCCTGGTGCATCCGCGCGGCCCGCGCGACACAGCACAGCACCATCGGCGGTTCGAGGGAGACCGAGGTGAACGCGTTCGCGGTCATCCCGTGGCCGCGCTCGCCGCCCGCGGTGAGCACCGTGATGCCGGTGGCGAACCGCCCCATCACCTCGCGCAGCCCGGCCTGCTCGGACAGCCGCCGGCGCGGCTGGGACGGCACGAACCGGTTCAGCGCGGGACGGTCGAAGTCGTCGCCGGAGTCGATCACGTCACTCCCCCTTGCCATCGGCCGGACCGCCCAGCCCCCGCACGGACCCGGTGGCGTACGGGGCGAGCGCCGCACGCAGCTGTTCGGGAACCCGCGAGGGCACGGTGTTCGTGTTGGGCCCGCGCATGCACGCGATCCGCTGCCGTCCCCTCGCCACCAGCCGCTCACCCTCGTCGGTCAGGTGCACGTAGTCGAAGGTGAACTGGATCTGCGTCTGGGTCAGCTCTTCCAGGCGCAGCCGGATGGACAGCTCGTCGAACGCGGTGATCTCGGCGAAGAATTCGCATTCGACCTTGAGCGTGAACAGCTTCAGGTCTTGGCGGACCTCTTCGAGCACCGCGGGCGCCTTCTCCTTCAGGAACATCTCGCGGCAGCGGCCCTGCCAGCGGACGTAGTTGACGTAGTAGACGTTGCCCACCAGGTTGGTCTCCTCGAAACCGACCGTGTGGCGGATCTCGTAGTAGTCGGCCATTGCCCGTTCACTCCTCACCCTGGAGGACCGCGAAGACCACGGGGTCCGTCCGGTCGTTGATCGTGGTGGCCCAGGTGGCGATGCGGAACTGCCCGGACGCCAGCAGCGCCCAGCCGTCGGCCTCGACCCGGCGCACGGTCAGCGCCTGGGTCATGTCGCCGGTCTTGCGCACGCATTCCAGCGCGCTCCAGACCCGGGTGTTCGCCACCGTGGCCGGCTCGCCCGCGTCCGCCGCGAGCAGCTGCCCGACGGCGAGCAGTTCCTCGCCGAGCAGGCCCGCCCAGTCCTCTTCGGTGCGTTCGACAGCGGTCTCGATGTCGCAGGCGACCTGCCCACTCCCGGCGACCACCAGGGTGAGCCGGGACGTGTGCGACGCGGTCACCTCGGCACCGTCGGTTTCCGGCTTCCCGTCCGGGCGGTAGCGCACCTCGACCAGCCGGTCGAACGCGCGGCCCGCGGCCAGCGCGGTCTGCGCCCGCCGCTGCGCGATCGTGGCGACCTCGATGCCCACCGGGTCCGGTTCGAGCACCACCGACCGGCTGCCGCCGAGCATCCGCTCGGCCGCACGCTCCACATAGGACCCGAGCATCGACGGGACCCACGGCCCCGCGCCGTCCCGTTTGCGGACCGCCCGCAGCTTCAATCCTTCCCAGCGCTCGACGAGCGTCCCGTCGGGATTGCGGACGTCGAGGTCGTAGACGTAGCTGTCGCCGTCCTGCTCGCGTTCGCGGGCGTCGAGCAGTACGTATTCGAGATCCTGTGCGCCTGGCTCGGCCAGGTGGAGCTTTTCGATCCCCTGCGGCAGCAACGTCGCGTCGGGGATGCAGCACTGGATCGCGTGCATCATCGCGTCCCTCGTGCCAGGGTCGGCCAGGAGTCGTTGCTGTGGAAGGAAAGGTGCGAACCATGAGACGTCCGAACCGGTCGCGATCTCCGCCACCGCGTGCCGCGCGCTCGCCCGCCGGTAGCCCAGCACCCGCTGGAACCGCTTGCCCTGGAACAGGACCGAGCCGTACAGCTCGGTCACCGGGTCCACCGGGACCGGCGGCAACGCGACGTCACGCGGGACGCGCTCGCCGAGTTCGTCCGGGCGGCAGAACCGCAGCCGGGCCCGGAAGTGATCGGCGCTGAACCCGGTCTCGCCGCTGCGCAGCACGACGTCGACCGTCTCGGCGTCGACCGCGAGCGCGGCCAGCCGGATCGTGGTGGTGCCGGCGGGCGACACGATGATCGGCCGCAGGAACTCGACGTCCTCCAGCACCGGCGTGACCTGGCTGCCGCGCAGGGTCGCGGACGCGACCTGGGTCATCGCCTCCATGCCCAGCACGGCCGGGAACAGCAGGTCCCCGTCGAGCAGATGATCGGCCAGATAAGGATCGCTGCCCGCGGACAGGTCCGCTTCGGTGATCAGCTCGATGCCCGGGTAGTGCACGACGGCGCGGTCGACGAACCGGGTGAGCGGCAGTTCCTCGCTCTCCACCGGCAGCGTCGGCAGTCCCGCGGTGCGGCCGCAGACCACCAGCACCGAAGGCGCGCCGGGATCGCCGAGCACCTGACGCAGGATCGCGATGCCCTCCTCGGTCGGGATCGGCGTGATGCCGTCGCGCATGAGAGCGCTGACCACGCCGAGCTTCTCGCCCATACCGGTGCCGGACCAGACCGACCACTCCAGCGCGATCGCCCGCGCCTTCGGATGTGTCTGTCCGAATCGGACGGTCAGCTCGGTCATCCAGTCGTTCGCGGTGGCATAGTGCGCCTCGCCGCGGAGACCGGCGCGGCCGATGATGCTGCCGAAGGTGACGAGCAGCTTGACGCGGTCCTGATCGACCGCGTCGAGCACCGCCCGCAGGCCGCCGATCTTCGGGGCGAGCGTCGTGCGGAAGCTCTCCTCGGTCAGGCTGAACAACGCGGCGGGCTCGTTGCGTCCCGCTCCGTGCAGGACCGCGGTGACCGGGCCCAGGTCCGCCTGCACGGCGGCGACCGCGGCGGCCACCTGCTCGGCCGAGGTGACGTCGGCGCGTTCGTACCGGTAGGTGATGCCCGCCGAAGCCATCCGCTGCAGGTTCTCCGCCAGTTCGGTGTCCTCGGCGGGGTCGCTGCGGCCCAGCAGAGCCAGTTTCGCGCCGGAGTCCTTGGCCAGTGCCAGCGCGCTTTCGGCGGTGATGCCCTTGCCGCCGCCGGTGACGAGCAGGACGTCGGTCGCGTCGAGCGGCTCCGGGATCGGGCCGACCGGCGCGGGCGGCAGGGCGCCGAGTTTCGGCACCGTGCGCGTCCACTGCTCGTCGTACCGGGCCTCGGTGAAGTCGTCGGTCGCGGCGACCTCCAGCAGCACGGTCTGCACCGCCTCGTCGATGCCGGCCGGGTCGGCCGGCGAGGGCTCGGCGAGGTCGACGATCGTGGTGCGGGCCGACGGGTCTTCGAGCCGCAGCGTCTTCGCGAGCCCGGACGCGCCGAGTCCGTGCTGCACCACGACGAACCGCGTGCCGTTCGGCGCGGCCATGACCGCGCGGCCCGCGTCGAGGAACAGGCCGACGTTCGACGCGTCGCAGTCCGCCGGCAGGCACAGCAGGACACCGTCGCCGAGACCGGCACCGGCCAGTGCCGCGCGCAGCGGCTCGGCCAGCGAGTGGCCCGGGGTCGAGAAGACCTGCCAGTCGGCGGCCGCGAATCCCGGGGTGAGATCGGGATTCGGCCGCAGCGCGGGCACGTAGTCGACCGAGAACGGCCGGACCCACGGGCCGACACCGGGAACTTCGGCCGCGCTGTTGGCGTCTTCGAGCTTGGCGGTCTGCGCCAGCTCGTCGATCATCTCGGCGAGGTCGCCGAGGCACACCGTCGCGAAGTTCGGCATGCCCTCCAGCGCGGGACGGCCCAGTGCCCGGGTGACGTCGTTGACCAGCTGCCCCACGGTGATCGAGGACAGGTGCAGGTCGTCGAGCGGATGGGTGTCCGCGGTGACGGTCTCCAGCGGCAGCTCGACGCGCTCGGCGGCCAGCTTCCGCAGCAGGTCGAGAGTCGTGCTCCCACTGCTCTCGGCCGCGACGCCCTCGGCCGCGGCGGCCTGCTGCTCGCGCTCGGCGGCCAGTTCGCGGGCCAGCTCGGCGTCGATCGCCGGAGCCGCCTCGCACGGGCTGGCCAGGAAGCTGAACTCGCCGTCGATCGGCAGCGGCCGCACGACACGGCCCGCGAACAACGCACCGGTGTCGATCGTGACGCCCAGCGCGTGTGCCGCCGCGGCGACCCGCAGCACCGCGCCCAGCGTCTGGCTGTCGGTGTCGACCGAAAGAACGGGCTTTTCGGGAGCGATTTCCTCGAGCAGTCCGGAAAGGACACGGCCGGGGCCGACCTCGATCACCAGGTCGCTGCGTTCGGCCACCTTCGCGGCGGCCTCGCGGAAACGCACCGGCAGCACGATCTGGTCACGCAGCAGCTCGCGCAGGTTCTCGGCGGCGTGCAGCACGTCACCGGTCACCGTGGAGACCACGGGCCGGTCGAGCCGCGCGAAGTCGAATTCGGCGAGCTGCTCGGTCATCGCTTCGGCGGCGGGCGCGACCAACGGCGAGTGGAACGCGTGCGAGACGTTGATCCGGGTGGCCGTCACGCCTTCGGCGCGGGCGCGGGTGCAGACCCGCTCCACAGCGGCGGCTGGGCCGGAAATCACCGTCTGGCCCGGCGCGTTGTACCCGGCGATCACGACATCCTCGCCCTGGCTGAGTTTTTCGGCACGGCTCGGGCTCGCGGCGAGCCCGGCCATCGCGCCGTCGCCCGCGCTCGCCGTGGCCATCACCTTGCCGCGGATCTTGGCCAGCCGCAGCACCTCGTGCTCGTCGAGCGCGCCACCCCAGTGCAGGGCGGTCAGCTCGCCGAGGCTGTGCCCGGCCGCGGTGTCGGCTTCGATGCCGAGATGCCGCAGAACACGCAACGCCGCCAGCGACCCGGTGACGATCCTCGGCTGGGCGATCTCGGTCGCGGCCTGGTCGCCCGCGACGTTCAGGCCCGCGGACCGGTAGATCTCCTCCACACCCGCGAAGCGGCGGCGCAGGGCCCCGACCGCGCCCTTGCCCGACCCCTGTCCGGGGAAGAGGAAGCCGATCCTCGCCGCGCCGGTCCGCGAACCCGCGAAAATCCCTTCGGTGACGGCGAAAACCTCACCGTCCTCTTCGGACACCAGCTCCGCCAGCCGGATCAGCTTGCGCTCGGCGTCCTCGGGGGTGCTCGCGACGATCGCGGCGCGGACGGGCTTGCCGGTCAGCTCGGTCGGCAGGGCGCCCGCGAGGTCGGTCAGCTCGGCCATCGACAACTTCGGCACGAAATCGAGCAGTTCGGTGATCCGCGCCCGCAACGCGTCGAAGTCGGCGGCGTCGAGTAGCAGCAGCTCGGCGTCCTGCCGTCCGGAGACCAGCGCGCGGGTCCGCTCGTCGAGCACCCGCCGCCGCGCGGCGCCCGGCGCCTCGGCGACCGCGATGTGCGAGTTGATCCCGCCGAAGCCCATCGCCGAGACGCCTGCGCGCACCGGCTGTTCCGGTGGCCACAGCCCGGCCTCACCGGGGACGTACATCCGCGCGGAGTCGCCGAGCAGCGACTCGTGCGGTTGGAAATGCCCAGTGCCGGGCGGGATCACCTGGTGGTACACCGCGAGCGTCGCCTTGATCAGCCCGGCAACCCCGGCCGCGGCCTTGGTGTGCCCGATGTTGCCCTTGATCGTGCCCAGCGCGGCGGGCGCGGCGAGCGGGTCGGCGTCCCGGCGGGCGGTGGACAGCGCCTCGATCTCGGTGGCGTCGCCCAGCGCGGTACCGGTGCCGTGGCCCTCGAAGTACGACACGGTCTCCACGCCATACCCGGCGCGCTCGTAGGCGCGGCTGATCGCCAGCCGGTGCCCGGCCGCCTCCGGCCGGGTGATGCCGCCCTTGCCGTCGGAGGAAACACCCCAGCCGCTGATCGAGGCGTAGATGCGCTTGCCCTGCGCGACGGCGTCGCTCTCGCGCATCAGGACGAGCATGCCGGAGCCCTCACCGGGCCAGAACCCGTTGGAATCGGCGTCGTAGACCTTCATCTCGGTCTTGGCCAGCGCACCGGTCTTGGCGAACCCGATGACCTCGAACGGGTCGATCGAGAGGTCGACACCGCCGGCGATGGCGACGTCGAGATCGCCCTGCGCGAGCCCGTTCGCGGCGTTCACGACCGCCAGCAGCGAGGACGAGCACGCACCGTCCACTGTGTACCCGCCGCCGGCGAAGTCGAAGTGGTTGCAGACCCGGCCGGCGATGGTGTTGGCCAGCCCGCCTGCGAGGGTGTCCTCGTTGATCTCCGGGAACGGCGCCTTGTACTGCGCTTCCAGATCACGCAGGAACGTCACGGTCTCGTCGTCGCCCCAGCCACGCTCGGCGAGCGCGGCGGCGACGGTGCGGCGCACGTACGGCCAGCGCAGCCGCATGATGTTCGCCCGGGAGAACTCGCCGGTGAGGCTGTTGCCGATGACCACGCCGGTGGTCTGCTTCGGCATGCCCTCGCCCTCGGCGAACCCGGCGTCGGCCAGTGCCCGCGCCGCGACGTCGAGGGCCAGCCAGTGCGTGGTGTCCGTGGCGCGGAAAGTGCTGCCCGCGACCTTGTACCGGACCCGGTCGAATTCGAAGTCGCGCAGCACCGCGGCCTTCTGCGCGTAGAACCGGTCCGGGGCCTTGGGGTCGGGTGAGTAGTAGTCCTCGCGGTTCATCCGCTCGTCGGGCAGGCGCCGGAACGCCCGGCGCCCGGCCAGCACGTTCTCCCAGAGCTCCGCCAGAGACCGCGCGTCCGGATACCGCAGTCCGATCCCGACAATCGCAATCCGCTCAACGCTCATGCCCACCGCACTCCCATTAGCTCTCAGGCCGTTCGTCGGGCCACCCGGCCCTGCCGCACCTCCGGGCACCGTCCCGCTGTCGTGCCTGCCGAGACGTCACCGGCCCCGGTCCGTTTCGCGCAGTCCGATCAAGCATGAATCCGAGGCCCCCTTCCCGTCTTCTCCCTGTGTGCCGGGCGAATATGTCCGCACGGTCCCGTAATCGGCGCTCCGTCAGGGCATCACCCGGCGAGCCGCGCCGTGACGCGGACGGGACCCCAGTTCGGCGGCGGCGGTGAAACTCGCCCACGCCGTCAGTTCGATCAGGCCTCGATCGCCGAGGCCGGAATCGTGGACGACGTCGGCGTCCACCTGGTATGCCGCCTTCGCCACGAGCAGGGCGAGCCGGGCGGCCGGACGTTCGTCCTCGGGCAGCTCGGCGACCACGGGGTCCAGCCAGGCCCGGCTCAGCCCGGGTGGCCGTCCGTCCCAGACGGCCACCTCGCGCGTCACCAGCCGCCGGACGCCCGGCGGGATCCAGCTCGCCGCCGTGATGATCGTTTCCCCCGCCCTGGCGAAAGCGTCGGCGATGACCGGGTTTTCGTTTGTCCATAGTGGACTCTCCACAGCGGACTTCGGCAGCAGATCGAGCGCTGCGCCCGGCTTCGGTGGCGTCCCAGGTTTGAGGAACCGGCCGAGGACGTCCCGGACTTTCGGCCGCGCCGAGGAGGGAACCGCGGGCGGCAGCGGCGACGGGCCGAGGAAGACGTTCACCATCCGGTTGAGGTAGTGGAAGACGACGGCGACCGCGGTCAGCTCCGCCGCCGTCGACGGAGAGATGCCGTCGGGGAGCGGCCCTTCTCCCCGTGCCCACCGCGCCAGCTCCCGGGTGTCCGTGTCCTCGATCGCGGCGCACTCGCCACTCTCGATCATGGCGGCCTCGGCGGGTGAGCCCAGCGAGCCGAGCGTCATCCCGTGCACCTCGACGCAGTACGGGCACGCGTTCCCCTCGGACACCGACGTCGCGACGACCTCCTTGGCCACCCGGCTCGCCGCCCCGCCCGCGATCAGCGACTCCCGCAGCATCGCCCACGCGGCGGCCAGCACCGGCGGCGCGGCCGCGTGCAGCGCGACCGGCGGCGCGAGCATCCCGAAGTCCCGCTCGATCTGCCGGTACACCTGCCCGACGAGCCCCTTCGCCCGCCGGGCCCGCACCACCTCGACGTACCGCACCTCCCGCACCGCCCGCCGCAACGCGAGCCGCACCACTCCCGGCGTCATCCCGACCTCCCGTCACCGGCGAACTCACGTGATCAGAAAGCGCACTCACGTGATTGGAGAGCGCACTCGCGTGATTGGACGGAGATCTCGTCCAATCACGCGAGATCTCCGCTCAATCACGCGAGATACGTCTCTGATCACGCGAGATCGCGGTTTCGTGCCTCAGTTGCCTGCGACGAGGCTGAGCTTGCTGACGGCGCGGCGGCCGGTGATGGAGCCGTCGGGGGCCGGGGCGCCGTAGGTGACGTCGACGCCGCGTTCCCGGGCGGCGCGGACGATGCCGGGTACGGCGCGTTCGGCGAGCGCGGCGATGGTCATCGCCGGGTTGACCGTCAGCGCACCCGGCACCGACGCGCTGTCGGTGACGAAAATGCCCGGGTGGTTACGCAGCTCGTGGTTCGGGTGCAGCGCGGAGGTGTCCGGGTCGTCGCCGATCCGGCACGAGGCCAGCGGGTGCACCGTGTAGGCGCCGACGACGTCGTTGGTCCACGGCGCGACCTTCGCCAGGCCGTCCTTTTCCATGATCTCCTTGCACTCCGCGTCCGCGAGCGCCCAGCCGCGGCGGGTGTTCTCGGTCGGGTCGTAGCGCAGCGCGCCGCGGCCGAGCATCTGCTGCGAGATGCGGTACGCGTTGCCGGTCGGCGGTGGAGTGCCGAACACGCCCTCGTTGTCGTCCTCGGTCATCAGGAAGATCGTCAGCCAGGACGCCCACTGCTTGAGCATTTCCTTCTTCTGCACCCCGAACCACCGAGGTTCGTCGCCGCCGGGGACCTGCGCGAGGATCGTGCCCAGCCCCGGCGGGAAGTACAGCTGCTCCAGCGAGTACCGCTCGTACTCGGGCAGGGACCCGTCGAGCTTGTCCCAGTTCGCCACGGTCGGGCCCTTGCCGATGTGGTTGGCCGCGTACGCCAGACCGTCCTCACGGGACAGTCCGAGCACCTCACGCACCTTGTCCTCGTTGAGAATCGCGGTGTTGAGCCGCTCGCCGTTGCCGGAGAAGTACCGGCCGACCGCGTGCGGCATGGTGCCCAGCGTGGCCTCCGAGCGCTGGAGGATCACCGGGGTGGCGCCCGCGCCGGCGGCGATGATGACGATCTTCGCGTCGATCACGCCCGAGCCGGTGTGCACCCGGTAGTCCTCGTCGTCGACGACGGTGAAGTGCACCCGGTAGTCCCCGTCCTCGGTGCGCTCCAGCTTCTGCACCTCGTGCAACGGCCGGATCTTCGCACCGTGCGCGAGCGCCGCTGGCAGGTAGTTCGTCAGCAGCGAGCGTTTGGCGTCGAACTTGCAGCCCGCCATCATGAAGTTGCAGTTGACACAGCGGTCGTTGTCGACGGCGACCGGCGCCGGGTTCGCGGTGCGCCCGGAGTGGTGACACGCCGCCGCCCACAGCCCGCCGGCGTAGGACACGTCGTTCCAGTCCTGTGTGGACACCGGGAGCGATTCGGAAACCCGGTCGTACCAAGGCTCCAGCGCGTCCCGGGAAAGAACCGACGGCCACATCCGGCGGCCGATGCTGCCGTGCCGTTCGAACACGAACCGCGGGGCACGCGGCATCGCGGCGAAGTAGACCACGCTGCCGCCGCCGACGCAGTTGCCGCCGAGCACGCTCATGCCGTCGCCGACGACGAAGTCGAACGCGCGGGTGTAGGACGAGCCGAGCAGGTAGTCGTGTTCGAACTCGTCGGTGGCCAGCCACGGGCCCCGCTCCAGCACGGTGACCTTCGCCCCGCCCGCCGCGAGGTGGTAGGCGGGGATCGAGCCGCCGAAACCGCTGCCGACGATGACGACGTCGGTCTTCTCGATCGCGCTCACGCTGGGCTCCCTGAAGGCGTCGTGTCGGGGTGGACTTCGGCCAGCTTCCGGCCGTAGGAGAACTTTGGGAACCGCCAGAACCCGTCGGCGTCCGGCTCGCGGTAGCCCATCGCCAGCAGGCCGGGGTGCCCCGCGCGGATCGCGTCGGCGGTGTGCAGGTGCGCTGCGCTGTCGTAGGCCATGTTGCTGAACAACGCGAGGCTCACCCAGCCGTCCTTCTCCGGATGTCCCGGGGCGGTCAGCTGCCGCACCAGCGCGGTCCGGTGTTCGAACGGCAGGGCCACGAACGGCGGTACGTCGTCGTCGAGCACCACGCCGTGCTCGCCCGCGTACGTCTTGGCGTGGTCGTTGAGCGACTGGGCCAGGTAGGGCAGCCCGGCGGTCACGCCGGTCGCGTCGGTGTGCAGCAGTTCGAGCGCGCCCGCCTCGACCGCGCCGGGACCCGCCGAGGCCCCGGCGACGGCACGGTCGTCCTCGGACCGCTTCTCCCCCGGCACGATCGTGTCGGCGTAGGCCTCCAGAGTCAGGATCTTGACGCGTTCCTCGTCGGTGGCTGGGGACACCGGCCTACCTCCTCGTCGAAACCGGGCAGCGCCGACGGCACTGTCCATAATGGATTTACGCGGCCAGCGACCGCGTCTGGCTGGTCCTGGCGTGCACGGTCATCGGCAGCCCGCCCCGCACCCGCAGCGAGAGCATCGCCTCCGGGACGACCTCGTAGCCGGGCAGCTTGCGCAGCCGCAGGTCGCGGGAAACCATGGCGAGCACGAACACCGCCTCCAGCACGCCGAGGCTGTTGCCGATACAGAACCGCGGCCCCGCGCCGAACGGGATGTAGGCGTACCGCGGCCTGCCCGCCGGATTGTCCGGATCGAACCGTTCGGGGTCGAACCGTTCCGGATCGGCCCAGTAGCCCGGATGCCGGTGCAGGGTGTAGGGCACCACGACGACGTCGGAGCCCGCCGGGACGTGGTAGCCGCCGATCTCGTCGTCGGCCTGCGCGACACGCGGCAGCAGCCACACCGGCGGGTACAGCCGCATGACCTCCTCGACGACCATCGCGGTGTAGCGCAGCTTCCGCAGATCCTCGTGCGCCGGCAGCCGATCGCCGAGCACCTCGACGGCTTCGGCGTGCAGCCGCTCGCCGACCTCGGGGTGCTCGTCGATCAGGTGGAACGCCCATCCCAGCGTGCTCGCCGTCGTCTCGTGCCCGGCCAGCAGCAGGGTGATCAGCTCGTCCCGCATCCGTTCACGGGCGCCTTCGACGTCGTCACCGGCCGAGGCGATGAGGCGGGACAGCACGTCTTCGCCGCCCTCGACCGGGTTCGCCAGCCGCTGCTCGACCAGTTCGTCGGCGATCCGGCGCAGATCGTCGCGCGCGGTACGGAACCGCAGCTGTTTGGGCAGCGGCGCCCATTCCGGCACCATGCTCAGCGTGACGGCCTCGAACATCGCCTGGTCCTGCACGGCCTCGAAGGAGTGGCCGAGCGTTTCGTACCCGCCGAGTTCCGCGTCGAGCAGCGTCTTGCCGAGCACGCCCAGCGTCAGGCCGGTCATCTCGTGCAGGATCTCGACCGGGCCGTCGTGTGCCGCGAGCCTGCCGACCAGACCGTCCACTTCGGACGCCACGAGCTCCGCCTGGCGCGCGATCCGCTTGGGCTGGAACACCGGCTGGATCGTCCGGCGCTGGGCACGCCAGGTCTCGCCGTCGCTGGTGAGCAGCCCGTCCCCGAGTGCGCGCCGGGCTTCCTGCAGGCCGATTCCCTTGTGGTAGTTGGCACTGTTGTCCGCGAGGACGTGCTTGGCCAGCTCCGGATGGTTCACCAGGTACATCGCCTTCGGCCCGATCGCGATACGGACCACGTCGCCGTACCCGGCCGCCGAGTCCGTCATGAGCGCGAGCCGGTCGGTGAACAACTGCCTGAGCAGCTTGACCGTCTGCCGCCGCGGCGGCCCGGGCGGCGCGGGCAGCGCCGTCCGGGCCGGGTCCTGGTGGTCACTCATGCCGCGATGGCCCCGGTGTCGGGTTTCGTTTCACCGGCAGAACTCGGCAGCTGCGCCAGCTTCGCCTGCTCCGCCTCGAACTTCAGCCGTGCCTTGTTCGAGAAGTGCAGGCCCCACAGGAACAATCCGCGGATCAGGCACACCGCCGCCGTGGCGAGGAACAGCCCGTAGGCGACGTGCACGACCATGAAGAATCCGTACGCCAGCGCCACCCCGGAGCCGAACAGGATCTGCGAAGACGGCTTCGACGGTGACGTACCCGGGTCGGTGACCATGTAGTTCGTGTAGAGCACGAACGCCACGCCGGTCATCATGCCCAGCGCGCCGGGGATCGCGGTGTCGAAGACGAGGCCACGCGCGACGGCCTGCAGCGCGAAGGTGATCAGCCACGCCCCGATCAGCCACATCCGCTGGGTCAGCATCGCGTTGAGCACCGTGCCCGACACGATGATGATGCCCACGATCAGCCAGCCGATCCAGGTGTCGACCTTCTCGGTGAAGTGGTACGGCGGGGCGATGCTCGCCCACGGGAACACCAGCAGGATCACCGTGATGCCGAAGTTCGACGGGTTCATGTAGTGCCGCAGCCTGCCCCGCACCGGCGCCTGCAGGACCCACTTCGCCCCGACGGCCACGGCCACGCCGAACACCATGACCAGCCACTGGTCGTTGACGTAGGTCAGCATGTTCAGCGCGAGCCCGGTGATGTGCGCGGGGAGCAGGAACTCGGCGAGCCCCTTGAACCCGTTGCCCTTGAACCGGACCGGCCGCTTCTGCGCGTTGGCGCCGATGATCTCGAGGCCGATCTCCGTGACATAGGCGGTCGCCAGCGCGATGAACGGGTACAGCCACGGCTGCTCGAAGCCGAGCACGGTGTAGCCGACGATGTTGAACACGGTGATCGAGATGGCGAACCGCCGGAGCGCGGTCACGACCTTGTTGGTGTGCCTCGGCGGCGCCGGGGCCGTTGTCTGGGCCATGACCGTCACATTCCTTCCTGGATGGCCTGGGTACCGAGCTGGAACATGTGGCAGCCGGGCTCCAGCTTCAGATCCTGCTGCCGGAGCTGGCCGGTGCGGTCCCGCCACTGCAGGTGCACGTTCAGCGGGCCGGACACGTTCTCCCCGAGTCCGATGTGGACCTGGTGGCTGCGCCGGCCGGAGTGGCCGCTGCCGCCGTCCACGCGGTCGATGTACTTCCTGCCGTCGGCCGTGGTCACGGTGACCTCGGCGCCGATCGCCGGGCTGCCCGGCGCGGTCAGCGGACCCGCCGACTTCGCCGCGTCGGTGGTCAGTTCCAGCTCCAGGAACTTCCCGGGCTTCGGGCTGACGTTGTGGTAGTACACCGGCGCTTCCCATTGCCGGGCGACGGCGAAGTCGAGCAGACCGGTCCCGTCCGGGTCACCGACCGCGATACCGCGCGTGGGCACCGGGACGGCGAGTCCCAGCTTCGGCGCGAGGTCGACATAGCGACCGCCGGGGCTCTTGGCGAAGAAGTGCAGCGTCTGGTCACCGCCGATGTCGTCACCGGCGCGGACGTTCGGCCACCAGAACGGGTTGGACAGCAGCCCGTCGTGCGCCGTGGCCAGTTCCTGCAGCTGCGGCCACCGGTTGACCTGGCCCTTGACGAACCCGGTCGCCTGGGTGATCACCGCGTCGCCGCTGTTGTTGTAGTCGGCGATCTTGACGTCCCAGCCCCAGCCGGACCACGCGGTGCCCGCCTCGGCGCTGCGATCGGTCCACGGCGCCTCGCCCTTGGCCAGTTTCGCCCGCAGGTCCGCGGTGTCCTTGGCCGTGTTCATGAACTGGAAGTTGCTCTCCTCGATACCCCACGAGGTGGTGATGTTCGAGACGTACATGTCGTACAGGCCGTCGTGGTTCAGGTCACCGAAATCGACGCCCATGCCCTTGAAGGAGTCGTTGCCGAGCACCTTGGACTTCGGATCGGTGATCCCGCGGACCCCGGTGACCTCGGCGAACTCGACGTGTCCGGGCTTGGACTTGTTGTACAGCAGGCGGTCGTGGCCGAAGTCGTTGCCGATGTAGAGCTCGGGCAGCCCGTCACCGTCCACATCGGTCGCGCTCGCCGCGAGCGACCAGCCCATCTGCAGTGCCTCGGGGATGGCCTTGGGCTCGTGGGCGAAGGCCGCCGCCGGCTTCGCACCCGCGGACGCACCGGTGAAGCGGAAGATGTGCTTCCCGCCGCTGTTGGGCGCGTGCGACATCGACTGGTTCATCTGCACACCGCCGTCGGCATCCGGGTCGAGCACGGCGCTGTCGGGGAAGTAGTTCCCGATGAAGATGTCCTGGTGCCCGTCCCCGTCGAAGTCCCCGACGGTGGCCGCGTTGGTGTTCCACTTGGGACCGTTGTACGTGCCGTCCTTGGCGCGGTTTTCGCCCGGCAGCAGCTCGACCGGTTCGTACGCGCTCGCGTCGAACTTCGCGGCGTCCGCCTTGGCCAGGAACAGGACCGGGGTGCGGCCCCAGTAGTAGACCAGCAGATCGGTGCGGCCGTCCTCGTTGAAGTCGCCCGCGACACAACCCATCGGCGCGATGTTCGGGTTCGTCGGCAGCGGGGCCTCGTCCAGCGCGAACGGCGCGTACCGGGGGCCCGACGTCGGCACCGGTGTCACGACCACCTGGTCGCTGCGCGGGTCGACGAGGCACAGGTCCTTGGGTTTGCCCGTGCCCGACAGATCCGCCATCGCGATCCCGGCACCGACCGAGGAGACCCAGGCCCGGATGTGCTCGTAGGTCTTGTTCACCGGCCGGATCGACTGCTGCTTCTTCGCCGCGGGCAGCGCGATCGACATCGGCTGGAAGGCGTACTTCGACGCCATCGTGTCCTGTTCCGAAGCGGAGACGCTGGGCAGCCGGGCGACCATGAACAATCCCAGCACCAGCACCAACGCCACGATGCCCGCCAGCTGCCTGCGCAGCCAGCCCAAGGTCGCGGTCATTCCTCCACACCTCCGTGTGCCAACACTCCGTCGGCGATCTCCTGCCGCCAGGTCTCGAAAGCCGGCAGGTCGCCGTCGACCACCACCGCCGGGCGGACCTCCTGCGTGATCGCTGCCGCGCGGGTGGCGGGCAGCCCGCAGATCGCCTCGGTGGCGACCTCCGTTTCGGGGATGAGCAGACCCGCGCGGACGCGGGCCTCCGCGGCGAACGCGCTGCCCTGTGCGAGCCTGCCGCGGTGCTTGCCCGCGAACTCGGCCAGCTTCCGTAGTTCTTCCGCGTCGACCCCGCACGCGTACGTCGAAGCCAGGCCGACGCCCGCGTACAGATCACCGTGCCGCTCCGGCGCGAACCCGGCGATCGTTTCGGTCACGAGGTCGACGTCGGTGCCGCAGATGAACCACAGCGCCCGCCCGATTCCCTGGTCGATGGCCCGCAGCGCGTACGCGCTCCGTTCCTTGTCCGGCCAGGGGAATCCCTGCTCCTGATACTGCTGCCGCACGTACTTCTCGGTCCTGAAGTAGGCCTGATGGAAGCCGTAGCCGTCGAGGACGAGCCAGCGCAGCAACGGGTCGAAGTCCGACGGCGACGGCCAGCGGAACCGGGGCAGCCGCGCCATCGCCCAGCCGACACCGACGTAGATGATGTAGTTGTGCTTGTCCCCGGGGCCGTCGAGGAAGTCCGTGATGTGCGAACGGCCGCCGCCGGGCAGCCCGTCGAGCATCGCGTAGCCCATTCCCGCGCCCTCGTAGGCGAATCCCCTGAACTGCGCGGGAATGCGCTCCAGCCATTCTTCGGCCTGCCGATACGACCGTGCCTCCACCGCGTGCGCGTACCCGAGGAGGAACTTTTCACCCACCGTCTCCAGCAATTCCTGAGCGGCTGGGCTCTTCTTGTGGAAACCACGCTTGTCCAGCGAGGTCTCCGAGACGTCCGGAGTCAGGATACGGCGCCTGAGCGCGCGCCAACCATTGCCCAACGCACTCTCCCCCTTGCGGGTAGGAAAATCTTCCGTGCATTTCTTTCACTCAGGCTCACATATTTCGTGAAGGCCGGTCTACTTCACCGTTGCCCCGCGGTTCTCCTGCCTTGCCCGGCCACGCCGCGGCGGCGAGTCAGCCCGCCCGGCGCTGGTCGCCCGCGGAGAACTCGGCCCGGATCCGGTCCCGCCACACCTCGTACGGTGGTTCGGGTGCCTCGAAGTCCGATGCCACCTCGGTGCGGTCGGCCAGTACGCGGGCCGCCTCCACGGTGAGGCCGGCGAGTATCCCGGCGGCGGTCATCGTGTGCCTTGGCACGAAAGAGGAGAAGGTCCTCGCCTTCACCGCGAACACGACGCCGAGCGCCAGTTCGTCGTGGTGCGGCCCGGACGCGCGGCGCAGTTCGGCGAGCCCGGCCCGGTCGCACCCGCCCGCGAACGTCGCGGCCAGCCCGATCCCGCTCCACAGGTCCGGGCGCCGCCGCTCGGGAAAACGCTCCGCCGCCTCGGCCACCGCGCGCGGATCACCGCCGTGGATGAACCAGAGCGCGCGGCCGACCCCCTGGTCGAAGGCACGCGGGAAGTAGCCGGGGTGGTCCGCCCACGGATACGGTTCCGGTTCATGCTGCTCGTCCACCCAGCGGCGGGTGTCGAAATAGGCGCGGTCGAAACCGTAGCCGTCCACGGCGAGCCAGCTCATCGTCGGGTGATAGGGAACCCCGGACAGTTCCGGGAGGATGTTCTTCCACAGCGGCCTCGGCAGCCTCGCCATCGCGAACCCGATCCCGATGTAGGTCAGGAAGATGTGTGGTTTTCCCGGTCCTTCGAGCAGTTCGCGGGTTCTGTTCCGGCCGCCGCCGGGCATCGCGTCGAGGATGGTGCACCCCATGGTCGCGCCCTCGTAGGCGAACCCGCGCTGCTCCGGTTCCACCAGCTCCAGCCGTCGCTCCAGTTCCCACAGCGACGCGCCTTCGATGGCCCATTCGAACCCGCACACCACCGCCTGCGGAACAGCCTCGAGCTTCACGGTCGCCGCGGACGGGGTCACCGGGAAGCCACGCTCGGCGAAGCCCACCGAAGCCAGCGACGGCGCGAGCATCTTCTTGCGCAACAAACCGAACAGCGTCGACATGATTCGTCCTTTGTGGATAGTTGAGCTCAGGCGACGGCACGCAGGTACGGCCGCCGGGGCAGGCCCGACCGGCCGGCCAGTGGTGTGGGCCGTTCCGCCAGCGTGACGGCGAAGGGCGGCTCGATGGGCCGCGGCTCGCGCATGGCGAAGGTGGCGCGAACCCGGCCGTGACAGCCGACGGTCACCCGGCTGGCCAGTGTGCCGACCGAGAAGGTCGTACCCGGCGTCCCCGGTGCGTGCGCGGCGACGGCCAGCACGGTCCATTCCCCCTCCGGCACGCCGGGGATCGTCACCTCGCCGGAACCGGCGCCCGCCATCCCGCCGAACGCGACCGGGCTGCTCTGCGGGATGTCGTCGGCGAAGACGCCGACGAGGACGTCGGCGGGCGCGGCCCCCTTCGGCATCTCGATCCTGGCGGTGATCACCCCGGTGCCCACGCGCAGCGACGAGCAGTTGTACCCGGTGTCGCGCAGCGTGTGCAGCGAGGGCAGGCGCTGGAAGTGCGGTGCGACGGCGACGAGCACCTCGCCCACCTCGGGATCGCGGTACTGCGTCGGCGTCATCCCGACGGCCTGGGTGAAGCGGCTCGTGAACGTCCCGACACTGCTGTAGCCGACGCTGCACACGATGTCCGACACCGTCAGCGACGTCGTCAGCAGAAGTCGTTTGGCCTCGAACAGCCGGACCGCGGTCAGGAACCTCCCCGGCGTCACCCCGGTGGCCCGCGCGAACACCCGTGAGAAATGGAACGGGCTGACGAACACCTCCGAGGCCAGATCCGTCAACGTGATCGGCTCGAAGTACCGTGCCTGCATCGACGAGATCGCCTGCAGCACGGGAGGCGGCACCGGGTACGGCGAAGCCGAAGACGCGACGCGGCATTCCGGTTCGTCGGACATCGTCTCGTGCGTCAAGGACGCGACCGCTCGTAGCACCATGAGACCCACCCCGCTTTTCTCTCCTGCTCTTTTCCTGCTGCTCAGCCAAGACGCCACCGATCGCGATGCTGTCGACAAGCGATCGAGAACCGATCGGCCGCACAATTTGGACGTGCGATTCGCAGGGGGAGGACAGGAAGGACGCAGAGGAGAGCCCATGCGAAACGCAGGTCACCGACGGGTATTACGCAGCTGCCGGAAAGCGCTTTCTCCGACTCGGTACCCGCCCGGAGGGCGAAGAGTGACCGCGGCACCGCTTTCGGTGACAACAGCGGCCGCCCGGCCGCCTTTTGGCTTATCGGCCAGGCATACGCCGTCCGCGAACGCGCTCTCCGCACGCCGCGCGCAGACCGGAACAGGCAAGATCCGGCACCGCCGGAGATCCCCGCGAAACACATACGAACACCTGCGGAACACACGTCACCGCTTGTGGTCCGTTCACTGGATCGAGCGATGAGGCTCTGTCACATTCGATGTCAGGACCCCGTTTTCCGCCGTTCGGTACGAGGTCCGCACTGGGGATGAAGACTATCGAGTGGAGGCTCGCTGATGTACTCCGAGAGCGGCTTGTCGGACCGGTTCGCCGGTGCCCACGCTCCGGGCGCGGCCGACCCTTCGGGCAGCGACGTCCGCTTCACCTTGCTGGGCCCGCTCGAAGTGCTCCGAGACGGCGTCGATCACGCACCGACCACGCCGAAGATCCTCCAGCTCCTCGCCCTGCTCGTGCTGCGGCCGGGGAAGATGGTGCACAGCGATTCGATCATCGCCGAGCTGTGGGCCAACCAGCCACCGCGCAGCGTCCGGACCACGCTGCACACCTACGTCTACCATCTGCGCCGGTGCATCGAGCAGAACCAGCTGGCCGCCAACGCGGAAACCATGCTCGTCACCAAACCGCCGGGCTACGTCTTCCGCATCGACCCCGCGCAGGTGGACGTCCACGCCTTCACCCGGCTCCAGCAGCAGGGCAGGACACTGCAGTCCCAGCACCGCCACGCCGAGGCGGCCATGACCTACCGAGCCGCGCTCGACCTGTGGTCGGGCCCGCCGCTCGCCAACGTCCACTGTGGACCGGTGCTGTCCGGCTACACCGTGGACCTGCTCGAACAGCAGCGTGGCACCCTGCATCTGCGTTTCGAGGCGGAGATCAACAGCGGCAGGCACCTGGAGCTGATCGGGGAACTCCGTTCGCTCGCCGCGGAGAACCCGCTCGACGAAGCGCTGCACGGGCAGCTGATGCGGGCGCTCGGCCGCAGCGGCCGCCGGTCCGACGCGATGGCCGTCTACCGCGACCTGCGCGCGAGGCTGACCGACGAGCTGGGCGTGGAGCCCTGCGACGAACTCCAGGTGCTGCACCACGACCTGTTGTCCGAAGGCGAACAAGCGGTGTGACGGAAGACGGAGATCACCGGAAATCGTTGAGCCCCATCGAGATCATGTGAGGACCGAGGTATGACAACTCGCACGTACGGACAGTTCTGCGGCCTCGCCCGCGCGCTGGAGATCATCGGGGAACGCTGGGCGCTGCTCGTCGTCCGGGACCTGATGCTCGGCCCGAAGCGGTTCACCGACCTCCAGCACACGCTGCCGAAGATCCCGACCAGCCTGCTTTCCGCGCGCCTCAACGAACTCGAGCAGTCCGGCGTCGTCCGGCGGAAGGTGCTCCCCCAGCTCGACGCCGGGGTCGTCTACGAACTCACCGAGTACGGCAGCGAACTCGACCAGATCGTCCTCGAACTCGGGCTCTGGGGCGCGCGGTCACTCGGCCACCCCGGACCGGAGCAGGTGTTCACCCTCGACTCCGCCATCCTTTCCCTGTACACCACTTTCAACCCCGAGGCCGCCGCCGGCGTCCACATCACCTTCGAGGTCCGGCACCCCGACGACATGATCGTCCACGCCATCGTCGACGACGGAACGGTCAAGGCGGGCGAAGGCTCCCATCCCGGCGCCGACCTCGTCATCACGCCGCAGGGCCCGGTCTTCATCGACGTCCTCACCGGCCAGCTCCGCGCCACCGACGCCCTGCAGTGCGGAGCGGTCCACATCGACGGCGAGCCCCAGCACTTCGAGCTGTTCACCCGGCTCTTTCGCATCCCGGCGCCGCCCGACCTGCCCGAAGGCCTCAGCGTCCGCTGAGCCGCCCCGAGCGAGCGGGACGCGCCCGGGCTCCCCCACTCCCGGCGCGTCCTGCTCGCGTCCCCGCTCGCGGCTATTCGAACCGGGAGGCGTCGCCCGCCCCGTGGCGGACGACCTCGGCCTCCCCCGAGGAGAAGTCGATCACCGTGGTCGGTTCGACCCCGCAGTCGCCGGAGTCCAGCACGGCGTCGAGGACGTGGTCGAGCAGTTCCTTGATCTCCCAGCCCTGGGTCAGCGGTTCACCGGCTTCGGGCAGCAGGAGCGTGCTCGACAGCAGTGGTTCACCCAGCTCGGCGAGCAGAGCCTGGGTGACACCGTGGTCGGGGATGCGCACCCCGACCGTCTTCTTCTTTTCGTGCATCAGCCGTCGCGGCACCTCCTTGGTGGCGGGCAGGATGAACGTGTACCGGCCGGGTGTGGCCGCCTTGACGGCGCGGAACACCGTGTTGTCCACGTGCACGAACTGGCCGAGCTGCGCGAAGTCCTGGCACACCAGGGTGAAGTGGTGACGGTGGTCCAGCTTCCTGATCGCCCTGATCCGGTCGATCCCGTCCCGGTTGCCCAGCTGGCAGCCGAGCGCGAAGCAGGAGTCGGTCGGATACGCGATCAGCCCGTCGGCACGCAGGATGTCCACGACCTGCCCGAGCGCGCGACGCTGCGGGTTCTCGGGATGAATGTCGAAGTACTTCGCCATGTCGGAAGTTTAGGCCGCGAAACCTTCGGGGGCCCGGCGGCGCGCACGTCTTCCAGCGTGCGCTCTTCGCCGCCGTGCCCGTGCGCAGGCGAGAGCGCCGGGGGCACAATCGCGGAGCACCCTGTTTTCGGTGCCCCGGCGAGACATCGCCGGAGCGGGAGGGATACACGATGACAGTGCCGGAGCTCGTCAGACCCGGATCCGGGACCGCGCGGCCGGTTCCGATGACGGCCTATCTCTTCGAAGGAGACAACGGTCTGGTCACGCTTCGTGAAATGTTCCTCGACCGCCAGTGGCTCCTCGTCCACCACACCATCCCCGACCGGATCACGCGCACGAGTTCCTCGGCCGAGGTGGAGCGCATGCTGTCCGGCCCGTTCCGGGCGGACTGCCGGCTCGCCATGGTTTCCCGTGCACGGTACCGGAAGCTCGCGCAGTACCGGCGGAACCTCGGCTGGGATCTGCCCTGCTACTCGGCGATCGGCCACGACTTCGGCGCGGACTTTCCCGCCACGTCCGGGGTTTCGGCGGGTACGTGGGACGACGAGATCCCCGGCGTCAGCTTCTTCCGGCGCACCGGGGACGGGATCGTCCACATCGGCTCGATCGGTGTTCCCGGACTGGTCTTCCTCATGCGCGCGCTGGACGTCCTGGATCCCGCGCCGGTGACCCCGTGCGGCTAGCACCCGGCGGCCGCCGCCGTAGTCCGTTCCGCCCATGGTGCGTCGGAACGGCGTAATCTTCATCCCCACCCCGGCGACAGAATCCTTTTCGTGGCAACGACCCGGCTTCGACCGCGTGGGTCCCGGCCTCGGCTGAGTTAGGATCGCACCTGCACAAAAGCCTTTGACAAGGCGCGGCCGTCGAGATACCGGAGGAGATCCGTGTGACGCCTCCGGTACCCGGGAGAGAAGCAGGCCACCTGACCGCGCCCACGGAGCCGCCCGGCACCGCGAGCGTCGACCAGCGGCCGAAACGTGCGTGGCTGCTCGCCCGCGTCGTCGTCACAGTCGTCTTCTTCGGTCACGTCGCGGTCGGTCTGACGACCGTCCTCAACGCGAATCTCGGGTTCGCCCGCACCGCTTACGCCGTACTGGCGCTGGCCGGGCTGCTGGCGATCCAGCTGCTCTACTTCAGCAGGCCGACCACCCGGCTCCGCTCGCGGCTGAGCGTGCTCATGCTGTTCGGCCAGGCCGTCCTCGCCTACCTCCCCATCGTCACCTTCGGACAGCTGTGGATCGGCCTTCCCGGGTTCGTGGCGGGCAGTGCCCTGCTGGTGCTCCCGGTCCGGTTCGCCTGGCCGGTCTTCGGGGCCGTCGTGGCCTCGGGGGCCGTCATCCAGGCGGCGCTGACCGGCGACCTCGTCGACATCCTCTACACCCTGTTCGGCATGTGCACGTTCGCGCTCGACGTCTACCTGACGAGCAAGCTCGCCCGCATGGTCACCGAGCTGCACGACGCGAGGTCCGAGCTGGCCCGGCGCGCGGTCGCCGAACAGCGGCTCCGGTTCGCCAGGGACCTGCACGACCTGCTCGGGCTGAGCCTGTCCGCGATCGCGCTGAAGGGCGAGCTGGTCCGCCGCCTGATCACCCGGTCGGCCGAACAGGCCCAGCACACACTGACGGAGATCACCGATCTCGCGCAGAAGACCCTTTCGGACGTCCGCTCGGTCGCGCGCGGGTACCGCGAGGTCTCCCTGGCCAACGAGTTCCGGACCGCGGAATCCCTGCTGAACGCGTCCGACATCGCCGTGCAGGTGCATCTGGACCACGACGCACTGCCCGTCCAGACCAGGTCCGCACTGGCCAAGGCGCTGCGCGCGGGCGTGACCGACGTGCTGCGCCGCACCGGCGTCGCGCACTGCGAGATCTCGGTGTCCCAGCGGCAGAACCGGCTCTCGCTCGTCGTCACCGACGACGGGAACCACGACGAAGACGCCATCGACCAGGACGAGCTCGCCGCCCTCCGCGAGGAAGTCGCCGCGCTCGGCGGCACGATGTCGGCAGGGCTCGACGAAGGCGGACGCCACCGCCTGGGTGTCGAGCTGCCCCTGCCGGCGGACGGCATCCCGGACACGACCACGAGCGGGACCGGCGAAGGCCGCCCTCCCGCCGACGCGCGGCTCGTCCGGAACCTGCTCATCGCGACCTTCACCACCTTCACCATCGGGGTGGAGCTGCGGCTGCTGTACCTGACCCGCGAGTGGTGGCAGATCGCGCTCACCGCCGGTTACCTGCTGGCGCTGCTCGCCCTGCAGCTGTCCTACTTCAGCCGCCCGGCCACCCGCCTGCGGTCGCCGCAGACGTACGCCCTGCTGTTCGTCCAGGCGTGTCTGATCTACCTGCCCCTCATCCCGCTCCAGCAACACTGGGTGAGCATTCCCGGCATGCTCGCCGGCAACGCGCTGCTCGTGCTTCGCCCGATCGGCGGCTGGAGCGTCTTCGCGCTCACGGTCGGCAGTGTCGTCTGGATCAACATCGCGCAGGGCGTGGAGGTGACCTACGTCGTCTACGCCGCGACCTCGGCGGTGCTGTCCAGCATGATCGTGTTCGGGCTGATCTGGCTGCTGCGGCTGGCCACCGAGCTGGACAACACCCGCAGGCGTCTCGCGCAGGTCGCCATCGCCGAAGAGCGGCTGCGGTTCGCCAGGGACCTGCACGACCTGCTCGGGATGACGCTGTCCGCCATCACGCTGAAGAGCCAGCTCGCCTGCCGGGTCCTGCAACTGGACCGGGACAAGGCGAGCGACGAGGTCGACGAGATCCTCGGCCTCACCCGGCAGGCGCTTTCGGACGTCCGTTCGGTCGCCAGCGGCTATCGGGAGCTGTCGCTGGAAAGCGAGTCGCGCACCGCACAGTCCATTCTGGTCGCCGCGGATGTCCGGGTACGGCTGGAGATGGAGCATCAGGACCTTCCCGCGCCCGTCCGCACCGTGCTCGCCGTCGTGCTGCGCGAAGGCGTCACGAACGTGCTCCGGCACAGCGAGGTCGAACACTGCGAGATCGCGGTGCGGCGCGTGGAGAACAGGGTGAGCCTGGAGATCGTCAACGACGGTGTCCGGTCTGGCAACGGCGCGGTCACGCTCAAGGCCGACGGCCGCACGGAGGCGGCGAGCAGCGGGATCGAGAACATGTCCGAGCGGGTGACCGCCCTCGGCGGCAGGCTGACCGCGGGAATCGAGCCGGACGGCCGGTTCCGGCTGCACGCCGTCGTCCCGGCGTGAGACCCGGCTACAGCCAGCCCGCCTCCTTCGCGATCCTGATCGCGTCGACCCGGTTCCGCGCGTTGAGCTTCGCCACCACGGTCGTGAGGTAGTTCCGCACGGTTCCGGCCGAGAGGTACAGCTGTGCGGCAACCTCGACCGTTTCGTAGCCCTCGGCGGCCAGCCGCAGCACGTCGATCTCACGGCCGGTCAGCGGACAGTCCACTGTGTCCCACGCGGCCAGCGCGAGATCGCCGTCCACCATCCGCCGTCCGGCGACGACGCCGCGGATGGCGTTGGCGAGCTTGTCCGGCGGGGCGTCCTTGAGCAGGAAGCCGCTGACCTTCGCGGCCAGCGCGCGGCGCAGGGTGCCGGGCCTGCCAAGGCTGGTGAGGATCAGGGTCCGGCACGCGGGCAGATGCTCGTGCAGCTCCCCCGCCGCGGTCAGTCCGTCCTTTCCCGGCAGGTCGATGTCGATCACCGCCACCTGGACGCCGGTGGACCGCGCGACGGGCAGGATCTCGTTTCCCGAGGCGACTTCCGCGACGACGTCGATGTCTGGCTCGAGCCGGAGTAATGCGACCAGCGCCCCTCGGACAATGTGCATGTCCTCGGCAACCATTACCTTGATCACCAGGCCCCCATTCGCCACGCCCCCGGAGTGTCAGTTAAACACTTCGCTGGTGACTATCGTTGAGCCATTCGGGTAGCGCGGTCACACGGAGCCGGAAGAACGGGCGGACCACCGGTTCGAAAGGGCTGTGAGGATATCCGCTCGCATTCGGCCGATCACCAAACGTGACTCGTGCACTGTTCGAGAACCAGCCCCCGGCAGCGCACAATTCCGCCTTCGAAAAAAAATGGAAAACCGGTCGCCGGGTGCGCCTGCCGCGCCACCGACGACCGGTCTGCCACGGTGCCGGCCGGGCACCGACCTCCCTGGTGGTCGCCGCCGGAGGTCAGGCCGCCTCGAGAACCGGCGATGTACAAAGCGACGTGGGTGAGAGGGCGAGATTGCCATTCGCCCACTGGTCGAAGTGGGCGATCTCGAGCTCGGTCGAGCGATCGCAATTCTTCACATCGACACCGAGGTCGGCGAGGACGGAAACAACATCGCCAGAAATTGCCTTGATCATTCTTTGCTCCCAGTGGTGAATCAGCACGTTTCACGTATTTCAAATAGTCCCCTCGCGGTCACTCGAATTCCAGTGCCCACATCACCGTGCGTCCGTGCTTTGCTCATGCTCCGGGCAGCGCACGCAGCACTAGACCGATAGAGCTACCAGAACGAGGATTTAGCGGGAATTCACCTCGTGATCGTCACCCGAAGTAGCCGCTCGACTCGGATACACCGAACTTCCCTCGACAACGAGTCCGACCGGCCGACACGGGACCCACCTGCTGCGATCACCGAACGTGACCACGGCTCAAGACGCACGGAAATGGGTATGCGAAACGCATGTCCCCGCCGTGGACAACACATATCCACTCATTGCACGGAGCACTTAAGAAGTAGACGCGAACCCTTCTAGAGTCGTAGCAGAAACAATTCTCAGCCGATCGGCCTTTTCGCTGGGCGGCACGATCGGCGGAACCGGCGACGAGGAGGAGGGCGGCCAGCATGGACGAGATCGTCCGGCGCGCCGTGGCACGCGCCATCGTGACCATGCAGGACAACCTGGGCGAACGGCTCACCATCGACGACATGGCCCGGTCGGCCATGTTCAGCAAGTTCCACTTCTCGAGAGTGTTCAACCAGGTCACCGGGCTTTCCCCGGGCCGGTTCCTCTCGGCGCTGAGACTGGCCGAAGCGAAGCGCCTCCTGGTGTCCACCTCGACGTCGGTGACGGACATCAGCCATCAGGTCGGGTACAACAGCGTCGGCACGTTCAGCGCGCGGTTCAGCAGCAGCGTGGGCGTTCCGCCGTCGTCCTACCGGCAGCTGCGGGGGCGGACCCCGCGCGTGCCC
Source organism: Amycolatopsis sp. NPDC058986 (assembly GCF_042741125.1). NCBI lineage: Bacteria > Bacillati > Actinomycetota > Actinomycetes > Pseudonocardiales > Pseudonocardiaceae > Amycolatopsis > Amycolatopsis sp. NPDC058986. Next base: position 44,020 of record NZ_JBHYJW010000058.1, read on the forward strand.
GAACAGCGGGAGTGCGCCCGTTCCGGGGCGGGCGTGCGCGGCCAGCTCCGGTGCCCGCCCGCCACCGACGTCGGCATGGTGTTCCTCGGCCTGTTCCCCGGCCGCATCACCGAAGGGACACCCGCGCGGCACACGTTCCTGACCGGGGCCGGGCCCTACCACCTGCAGGACGTGCCGGTCGGCCGCTGGTACGTGCTGGCACACGCGTGGGGCGCCTGCCGGCTCGAAGACGGGGGACCACGTCCGTACGTCGGTGTCGCCGGGCCGGTCACCATCCACGAAGGTGTCGCGGCGAGCCTCGCCGACGTCCGGCTCCGGCCCCGCCGCGGGTTCGACCCGCCGGCCCTGCTGGCACTCCCGGACCTGCGCCGCGTGGTCCCGCAGCCGCTCGCGGTCTGAACGGCGGATTCCCGGTGGGCCGGACGGGGGAACCGGCGGGACGGGGACAACGGAAATCGTTCGTGCCCGAACAATCTGACCGCGGCCGGGAATCCCGCCGATGGGGCGGCGAAGACGACACCGCTAGCGGCCCCATTTCCCGGCCTCGAATTCCCCTCGGCGATATACCGCCGGTCGCCGGACAAGATGCGTACGATCGCCGCTTGATCGGGTGCCGCGGCAATCACCGGTATGGCGGCCGAATACCACTGTCGGGTCGGGACAATGGCGTACGATGTGTGCGGGGAACAGGAAACGGACTGGGGTGAGGACCATCGTGATCAGGGTATTGCTCGCCGAGGACATGCACATGGTCCGCGGTGCGCTGGTCGCGCTGCTCAACCTCGAGTCCGACATCGAGGTGGTCGCCGAGGTCGCCTCCGGTGAGGAGATCCTGCCGACCGCGAAGGCCGTGCAGCCCGACGTCGCGGTGATCGACATCGACCTGCCCGGCAAGGACGGGCTCACCGCGGCGATGGAGATCCACGCGAGCCTGCCCGGCTGCCACACCCTGATCCTGACCTCGCTCGGCAGGTCCGGCACCGTGCGCCGGGCACTGGACGCCAAGGTCAACGGCTTCCTGCTCAAGGACGCGCCGTCGGACAAGCTCGCCAACGCGGTGCGGTCGGTGGCGGTGGGCCGCCGGGTCATCGACAGCGAGCTCGCGCTGACCGCCTGGGAGACCGACGAGTGCCCGCTGACCCCGCGCGAGGTCGAGATCCTGCGCCTGACCGCGCGGGGCCGCACGGTCGCCGACATCGCCGCCGAGCTGTTCCTCTCGCCCGGCACCGTCCGGAACTACCTGGCCGCGGTGGTCACCAAGCTCAACGCCCGCAACAGGGTGCACGCGATCCGGATCGCCACCGAAGCCGAGTGGCTCTGAGCGACCGGGCAGCCCTCCCCGCGCACCGGCTCACCCGAGGTGGCGCCGCACCTCGCAGGCGGTCAGCGGCACCCTGGCGAACAACCGGTGCGAACCGTCCGGCCGCACGTCCGCGGTGAGCTCCCCGCCGAGCGCGCCGACCCGGTGCCGCAGGTTCCGCAGCCCGCATCCCGCGCTCGCGCACGGCGTCTCCGGCTCCTCGGGGACGCCGTCGTTGACCAGCTCCAGCCAGGCCGCGGTGCCCGAAGCCCGCAGGGTGAGCCGGCACCGGCTCGCCTTGCTGTGCCGGATCACGTTGGTGACGCCTTCCCGCAGCACGGTGGCCAGCGTGGTGGCCACCGGCGGGGACAACTCGACGGGGCCGCGGTCCACGAACACCTCGACCCCGGCGGCCCGCAGGACACCGATCGCGGCCAGGCATTCGTCGTCGAGGGAGAGGTCGCGGTATCCCGCCGCGACCGAGCGGACGTCGGCCAGCGCCTTGCGGGACATGTCCAGGAGTTCCACCAGCTCCTCCATCGCCCGCTGCGGCTGGTCGACGATGAGCCGGTGGGTCAGCTCGCCCTTGAGCGTGATCGCCGAAAGGCTGAGGCCGAGCAGGTCGTGCGCGTCCCGTGAGAACCGCATGCGCTCCTCGGCGACCGCGCGCCGGGTCAGCTCCGAACGGGTCTCGGACCGTTCGGCGGCCAGCCGGGCCGACCAGGTCAGCCCGAACACGATCAGCGCCGTCACGGCGGTGGCCAGCGCCGCGGCCGGTCCCGTCCCCGCCTGCCCCGGGAAGCCGGTCAGCGCCCCCACGCCCCCGGCCACCGCGAGCATCCCCGGTATCGCGAGGATCGGCTTCGCCACCAGCAGCAACCCACCCGCGAAGAAACCCGACAACACACTCCACGCGACGCCGAACTGCAGGATCGGGAGAATGCCCAGCGCGGCCTGCACGACGAGCGCGGGAACGCCGTGGCGCCGGCCGCCCGGCCGTCCCAGGCAGGTCAGCTGCACCGCGACCAGCCCGGCCAGGTAACCGAGCCCCATGACCTTGGCGAACCAGGACGCGGCGAGCGCGAGGACGGGGAGCGCGGCGAGGAGCGCCATCCCGGCGCAGACCACCCCGTGCACCGCGGAGATCATGAGCGGCCTGGGCCCTTCGGACAACCGGTCCAGACCACTCGGGACCGCTCGTGACCCCGCCGCGCCGCCGGATACTCCGTTCGCCGCCGCCGGTCGCGTCCGTCTGCCTGTTGCCCTGATCCTTTTCGCCATTGGTACCACGGTCGCCCTCCGCGTCCCACTTCCCCAGTGGCGACAAAGGTAACAGGAAAAACGATTACCAGCCGAAAGGAACAATCGCGCGCGCACTTCGCCCGCGGCTACCGCCGGCGGCGGAAAACGATCATCCGGTCACCAAGGGAAATCGAGAACGCACTCACCGACACTCACCTCGGCGGGCCATTCCAGTTTCAGCGCCCGGTCCACCCGGTCGCTGGCGTCGACCGGGACGGCGTGCGCGGCCAGCCCCATTCCCTTGGCGGTGAGGTACAGGACCTGTTGCAGCGCCCCGACGTGGACCAGCGTCGTGGTGTACGCGGCGCCGCCGAGCACCCAGGCGATCCGGGACATCCGGGTGGCGATGGTCAGCAGCAGGGACGGCCTGCGGTTGCTGCCGCCCGCGACCATCGCCATGTCCAGCATCGCGCCGAGATCGGCGCCGTCGTCATTGATCAAGGTCAGCGTGTGCCAGAGCGGATCGTAATGGTAGACGCCCTTCGCCAGGCCGGAACAACGATTCACGCTCACGTACAGCTCGAGTTCGTAAAGGCACGCGACACTGAAATACGGCCGTTGGGACGCCTCATGGCTCGGCCCGGAGGGCAGGTGTGCCGGCCCGACCGAACGGACCCTGGCGGCGCGGTAGAGGAATTCACCCACCTGCCTCGCGTCCAGCTCGCGTTCGGTGAACGCCGGGCAGACGTGATCGTCCTCCAGCAGCGCGGTGAGCGCCGGCCCGGGCGCGTCCGCGGCGATTTCGGGGCGGTACAAAGGAAAAGTCGGCCCCGCGGTGACCGGCTTGACCACCGGCGGCGGCGTCCCGTCGCGCGCCGCCCCGAAGTCCGGCGGGCCCGCGCTCGGCCAGGTGCGGCTGCGGATGTGGAACAGCAGATCGTCGGGCGCCCAGAAACCCAGCTCCGGGTCGTCGTCCTCGGCGAACCCGCCCAGCTCGTCACCGGCCAGCACGACCCCGGCGCCCACCAGGAACGCCACGACGTCCGCGACGACCGCCCACGACAGCCCGGTGACCGCGACGACCTGCGCGATCGTGGTGGGCACCGCGAGCGAGGAGGCGATCACGATCGCGGCGTGCCGGACGAGCAGCACCTGGTAACGGGCGCAGGGCGAAACCAGCAGCATCCCGCCTTCGGCGGGCCGCATCGACACGAACCGGGACAGCTTGACCGGCTGCTCGCCGGGCACCGGGCGGACCGCGAAGCTCGGCGCGAGCGTCACCGGGATCGCCGAGAGCAGGGGTGCCCCGCCGTCGGTGAGGCCGAGGGTGCGCACCACCGAACCACCCAGCCGGTCGAGCACCTTGCGCAGCGCGACGGCCCAGTACTCGGTGGCGGGCTCCGCGTAGTGGACGGCCGCCGCCACATTGGTCAGCGAGATGGGCCCGAGCGCCATCCGCCGCAGTGATTCGCGGATCAGCTCGTCGGTCTCGGGGAACTCGAATTCACCCCAGCGGGTGACCACGACGACCGAGCCGTCCTCGCCGAGTTCGACCAAGGCGTCCTCGGTGAGCGACCACAGCTGGATCGTCTCGCCCGGCCCGCCCCTGCCTTGCGATGTCACCCTGAAACTCCTGTACTCCGTGTCGCCGGTCTTCCCGGAGCCGTCCTCCCTAGAGGAACAGCGGGAACGGATTCAGCCGCTCGTACGGCGTCGGCTCGGTCAGCCTGCCCAGCCGTACCGGGGCGTCGAACAGCCTGCCGGGCGCGAAGCGCGCCCAGAACGGCCGCAGCCCCGGCACGATCACCTTGACGACCGGCAGCTCGACGTCGGGGCGGGTCTGGTCGAGGACGAGCATCTCCATGCCGCGGGCCGCCAGCAGGCGGCCGAGCGCGACCACGTCGTCACGCACGTCCTTCCGGTGCACGAACTCGAAGTCGGCCTGCGTCCTGGCCGGTACGCCCGCGGCTGGCCGCAGGTACGGCTGATTGGCCACGGTCGCGTAGCGCATCCAGCGGTCCGCGTCGACGTCGCCGAACGCCGCGCCCTCGGCGCCGAGGGCGGGGAGCAGCTGGTTCAGCTCGGTCACCGCGCGACGCAGCGCGATCCGCGGGTCGAGGTGCGCACCGAGGCCCATCATGATCTGCTCCTGCGGCCCGTCGGTCCGCCGGGACAGCGCGACCATCACCGGCACGCCCAGATCCGAGGTCACGTCCAGCGCCCACAGCTCGCGGCCGAGGTCGGTGTAGTGCCCGGCCATCTCCGCGATCAGCGGATCGCCGAACGCGCCGAGGTCGACGCCCGGCACCGGCGTGCGGTTGTACCACCACAACGCCACCGCGTCGCGTTCGATCAGTTCCAGTGTCCCTTGCAGGATCGCGTCCTCGAGACTGCTTCCGGCCGCGCAGCCGTTCGAATCCGCGCGTACGCCGCGGATCCCGCACTCCAGCGGCGCGCCGTAGTAGAGGTAACCGGTCGGGAGCAGCCTGCGGCGCCCGGCCAGCGACCACACCGGTGTCCAGTCGATCTCTTCGTCCTCGTCGAACCGCTCGCAGACGTTCTGGAACGGCGCGTGCTCGGCGTTCCACCGCGCGCGGTCCCGGTACTGCCGCTCGTCGAAGAGCATGCAGCTGTTCGGATGCACCGCTTCGCCGCCGAGCGAGCGCAGCGACCCGCGCACCCGCAGCTCGTCGCCCTGGTAGTTGCCGGAAAACCGTTCCACCGCCTCGCAGAGCGCGCCGACCTCGGCGTCCATCGGGGTCGCGCCCTTGCCGCCGTTCTCCCCGCGGAGTCCCGCCTGCAGCCCGGCCAGCCCGGTGACCGCGCGGGCGGTGTTCAGCCCGGAGCGGTAGGCGTTGATGAACGGCGGCGCGTTCCGGTCGCGCCGGATCTCCTTGATGATCCCGGTGACCGGGCTGACCAGGTGGCGATAGCGGTCGAGCACCTGCACCGGGGTGAGCGTGCGGTGCCCACCGCCCGAGGAGGTCACCTTGACCGCGGGGCGCAGCCGTACCGGATGCGCCGTCCGCGCGGCCACCAGTCCCGGGTCCCCGCATTCCGGGCACTGCGGCCTGCGGCGCAGCTCGTGCAGCCTGCCGTGCAGATCGAGCGTGTCGAGCACCCAGACGCACCGCTGTCCCGGATTTCGGTACCCGGCAAGCCATTTGCTCGTCTCGAGCGCGATGAGATGCGCCGCGGCGGCGGTCAGCGGCGGCACCGTGGACACCGGGCGCCGCGCCGGGCCCACGTGGCCGAGGACCGCCTGGACGCAGGCCTCGGCGTGCCGGTGGCCCCACAGCCTGCTCTCCAGGCAGTGCCAGCAGCCCGATTCGCCGGGCTGCAGGAACGGGCCGATCCACACCTGCGCGCCGACCGGGCGCGCGAGCAGCCACGGCTGCCCGGTCCGGCGGTGCTCGGCGTCGATGTCGGCCAGCCGCGGGTCGAGGTAGTCCTCGCACAGCACGACGGAAAGGCCGGTGGCCAGACCGCGGTCGCCGCGGTCCGGTTCGAGCGCGGCATCGGCCAGCGCCCGCTCGACCTGTGCCGTGTCGACCTCGTCGCCGACGGCGATCAGCCGGACGCCGGCGGGTTTTCCCCGCGCGACGGCGGCGGCGTCGATGCCCGCCGCGTCCCAGTACGCCAGTGTGCGCTCGTCGGCGGCCTGGTCCTCCGGTGTCCGCAGGCTGATCAGCCCGGCCTCCACGAGCCGCGCCAGCAGCCCGGTCACCTGCTCGGGCACCATCCCGTCGGGCCGGGCGCGGAGCAGGTCGTCCAGGCCGCGGGTCCCGTCCAGCAGGGCGGCCAGCGACGCGATGTGCGCGCCGCGCATGGCGATCACGCCCTGTTCGGAGAACAGGTAGGCACCGTTCCCCTCGCTGATCTCCGCCCGCAGATGCCGTTTGAATGCCAGCGTCGGACTGACCGCCCCGGTGGTCATCGCGCACCGGGCCGGGATCGCTCTGGTACCGACACTGACTCACGCATGAGCACTCCCTGCCGTGGTGGGACGTACCGGGTTGCAGCAGATCCTCCTGTCGACGGCGGGTGGACGGCCAGTGCCTGCCACACCGGCCTGATATGCGAAACGCATGTGCCACCGGGGAGGAACCCACGCCCGACGGGTGCCGAGGGCACTGGTTTCGAGGCGGCGTCTCGGTCACAGTCGACGAAGAGGACGTGCGCCCGCCGCGCCTTCGGCACCGGGCGCACTGTGGGCACCACCGAGCAAGTAAGGACCGACGTATGACCACGCGCACTTACGGACAGTTCTGCGGCCTCGCCCGCGCGCTCGATCTCGTCGGGGAGCGCTGGTCGCTGCTCGTGATCCGCGACCTCGTACTCGGCCCGAAGCGGTTCACCGATCTCCAGCGGACCCTGCCGAAGATCCCGATGAGCCTCCTTTCGGCGCGGCTCAACGAACTCGAGCAGTCCGGCGTCATCCGCCGCCGGGTCCTGCCGCAGCTGGACGCCGGCGTGGTGTACGAGCTCACCGAATACGGCAGCGAACTCGACCAGATCGTGCTCGACCTCGGCCTGTGGGGAGCCCGCTCCCTCGGTCATCCCGCGCCCGGCGAAATCCTCACCCTCGATTCCGCCATTCTTTCGCTCTACACCACCTTCCGCCCCGACAACGCCGTCGGTGTCCACATCGCCTACGAGATCCGGCACCAGAACGGCGTGGTCGTCCACGCGCTGATCGACAACGGCACCCTCAAGGCGGGCGAAGGCTCGCATCCGGGGGCCGACCTCGTCGTCGCGCCGACCGGCCCCGGTTTCGTCGACGTCCTGGCCGGACGGCTGACCGCCGCGGACGCCGTCCGGACCGGGAAGGTGCGGATCGAGGGCGAGATCGGGCATCTCGAACTGTTCACGAAGCTGTTCCACATCCCGGCGCCGCCCACGCCTGCCGAAGGCATCGGCTGACCTTCACGGCGCGGATTGTCCCCGGAAAACCCGCGGACAATCCGCCGAACGGCGCAACCGGCCGTCCATTATCGGCAATCCGGAGTAACCGTCCAAGCAGGACGAACGACTATCGTCGAAACGATCGTGTTCGTGACCGGCTTAAGGGGCCTGCCATGTCGACGTCCGGAATCACGCGGCCGACCGGTTTTCTGGGAAGCCTGAACAGCAGATACCACCATCTGGCCCTCGCGGCGTTCATGGTCGTCGTGCTCGCACACTGGGCCGAGCACCTCGCGCAGGCGTTCCAGATCTACGCGCTGGGGTGGAAAACCCCCGACGCGCGCGGCGTTCTCGGTATTCCCTTTCCGTGGCTGATCAGTTCGGAATGGCTGCACTACGGTTACGCGATCGTCATGCTGATCGCTTTGTTCCTGCTGCGAAAGGGTTTCGCGGGGCGTTCGCGGCAATGGTGGAACCTGGCGCTGGGAATCCAGTTCTGGCACCACATCGAACATCTGCTCCTGCTGCTGCAGGCGCAGACGGGCTGGCGTTTTGCAGGGCAGAAGGTGCCGTCCAGCATCATTCAGCTGTTCATCCCCCGGGTGGAACTGCATTTGTTCTACAACACGATCGTCACCATCCCGATGATCGTCGCGGTGATCCTGCACCGGCGGGCGCCGGCCGCCGAACGCGCGCGGACCGGCTGCTCCTGCGGGGCGCCCCGGCCCACGGCTCCCGCGCTGTCCGGGTCGTGAGGACGCGGACCGCGCGGCGCGGTCTCACGCTGCTGCTGTTCCTGGCGGGCTGGCTCGGGCTGGGCGTGCTCGCCGCCGCACCCGCGTCGGCACACGTCGAGATCATCTCCGCGACACCCCGCGACGGCACCCGGCTCGGCACGTCCCCGGCCCAGGTGTCGGTGGTGCTCTCGGAGAACGTCGGCATCCAGCCCGGCGCGATCCACGTCGTGGACCAGCGGGGCAACCGGGTCGACGACGGGCCGGTGTTCCAGCCCGGCACCGTCGCCGAGGAACTCGCCGTCCGGCTGAAGCCGAACCTGCCCGAGGCGAGCTACCTGGTCGAGTACGCGTTCGTCTCGGCGGACTCGCATCCCGTACGGGGTACGTTCGCCTTCGTCGTCGGAGCGGGGCCGCTCGTCACCTCCGCCGGGGCGGTGTCGGCGGCGACCGGCACCGACGCGCTGGTGGACGTGTTGTTCACCGTGTTCCGGTGGGTTTCGTTCGCCGGGGTCGCGCTGCTCGGCGGGCTGGTGTTCGTGCTGACCTGCCGTCCGGCGGGGCGGACCGACCCGCGGGTACGCCAGGTGCTGCGCTACGGCTGGGTGCTCACGGCGGTCACCGCGGTGGCCGGGTTCCTCCTGCAGGGCCCGTACGTGGCCGGCCGCGGGGTGTCGGCTGTGTTCGACCCGGAGATGCTCGCCTCGACGCTGCGGGTCGCGTACGGGAAGCTCCTCCTGCTGCGGCTGGCCGCCGTCGGGGCGCTGGCCTGGCTCGTCCCCCGGCTGCTGGTGCCGCGCGGCACGCTGCCCGAACGGCTGCGGTCGCGGTACGAGAACCTCGCGATGGTGGCCGGGTTCGTGGTGCTGCTGACCTTTTCCGCCTCGGGGCACGCGGTGACGGATCCGATCATGTTCTTCTCGGTCACCGCCGACCTGGCGCATTTCGGCGCGATCGCGGTGTGGGCGGGCGGGCTCGTCCAGCTGGCGCTGTGCCTGCGCCGCCCTTCCGACGGCGAGGACCCCGGCGCCGTGGTGGCCCGGTTCTCCCGCACCGCCGCGACGTCGGTCGTGGTGGTCGTGCTCAGCGGGGCGTACCTGGGCGTCCGGACGGTGCCGTCGCTTGCCGCGCTGTGGTCGACGACCTACGGGGTGATCCTGCTGCTCAAGCTCGCCGGGTTCGCCGGGCTGCTCGCGCTCGCCAACGTCGCGCGGCGGGCGATCCTGCACGAGGTGGCCGGGCAAGGTGGCGGAACCGCGGTACGGACGGTCCAGTTGCGGCGCCTGCGTCTCGCGGTCGGCGCGGAGGTGGTGCTGGCGACGGCGGTGCTGGGGCTGGCGGCGATGCTCTCGTCGATGTCCCCCACCGGCTGAGTCACGCGACCCGGCGGCGGCTCATTCGATGCGGGCCGTGGGCGGGCGGAACGGGCCCCATGCGAACGCGGGCAGCCAGGGCCCGGGGTCCGCGGACCAGGTCAGCGCACTGATCTGGTCCAGCGACCGCCGACCGGCGAGGCTGCGGTAGAGCACGTCGGGCCGCGCGGTGAGGATGGCACCGGCGGGTCCCGCCCCGGCGAGCCAGGCGCTGCCGCCCGGGGTGACGATGCGCAGTGCGGGCAGCCCGCGTTCCACGATCGACCCGGAGAACCCGCGGACGAGGACTTCGAAACTGGCCACCCACGCCACGTGCTCGGCGGGGAAGCCGAGGCCGAGGGCGTAGCGCAGGTCCAGCTCGTGGGTGAAGGCGTCGGTCACCAGGACGTCGCCGCGCTGCCCGCCCGCCGACTCGAGCCGCAGTTCGATCTCGGCACCGAGGACGTCCCACCGGTCGAGGAGCTCGCCGAGCCGGAGCTTCCCGTGCACGGGCGGCACGGCGGCCCCGAAGCGCGCCAGCGCGCGTTCGGCGATTTCGACCAGGTGCGCGAGCAGGTCACCGACTGTCCACTCCGGACAGGCGGGCACGTACCGCGTGGTGGCGCCGGGATATTCCTCGAGCAGTTTCCGGATGTTGCGCCGCACTTCGGAATAGCCGACGTAGTCCTCCGCCACCGCGGCGTTCTGCTCGCTGATCGTCACACCCGGCCTCCTCGCGAGTTCGGTGACGCTCAGTATGTGCGGGGTGCCGGGCCCGCGGTTCTCACGCCGTGCGCACCAGGGCACCGGGGTGCCCGCACGGCGAAATCGGAGAAGGTGCAAGGTGACCCAGGACGGTGATCGACGCGAAGGACGGAGGCGATCGTCAGTGCACGCCCTGTGGTCCACGGGTGATCAGTGGGCCCTGCTGCCGCCGGTGCTGCTCGCCCTGGTGCTCAGCACCGCGATCGGCATGGAGCGCGAGGCCGGGGCCAAGAGCGCGGGCCTGCGGACACATACCCTGGTCGGGGTCGGTTCCGCGGTGTTCATGCTGGTCTCGAAGTACGGTTTCGCCGATCTGCTGAGCACCGAGCACGTCGCGCTCGACCCGTCCCGGATCGCGGCGCAGATCGTGTCCGGGATCGGCTTCGTCGGCGGCGGGCTGATCTTCGTGCGGCGGGACGCGGTCCGCGGGCTGACCACCGCGGCCACCGTGTGGGTGGCGGCGGCGGTCGGGATGGCCTCGGGCGCCGGCCTGCCGGTGCTCGCCGTGGCCACCACGATCGGGCTATTCGTGATCACGCGGGGTTTCCCGCCGCTGGCGAAGTTCGTCGCGCGGCACCGCAAGGAGCCGCCGATCGTGCGGCTGAGCTACAACGACGGGCACGGCGTGCTCCGCGCCGTGCTGGAGACGTGCACCGGCCGCGGCTGGATCGTGGTGCGAGTCGCGGTCGACCGGGAAACGGTTTCCGAGGAAGGACAACGGGTCGCGATGGTCACGCTGTTGCTGGACGGCCGCGGTGATCTTCCCGACCTCACCGCCGAACTCGCGGAGCTGCCCGGGGTGCGCAGCACCGCCACGGGCGCGGAGGATCCGGTCGAGGAATAACCGGCACGGGCGCGATCGCCCCGGATACGGCACACTGGTGGCAGCCGAAACCCCGGTACCGCAACGAAAACACGCGGCCGAGGAGAAACCATCCAAATGGGAGGTGAGCATGATCCCCGGTGGTGGCGAGGAGAAGGCCCGCTCAGCGACCGGCTTCGACCTGGCATGGCGCGGTTTCCATCGTGGCCAGGTCCGGGAATTCGTCGAGCTGGCCGAAACCGAGCTACGCCGGAGGACGGCCGAACGCGACGACGCGCGGCGCCAGGCGGCCCGGCTCGCCGAGGAGAACCGCGAGCTGCGCGCGCGGATCGACCGGATCAGCCGTACCCCGATCGCGCCGGACGCGTTACAGGAGCGTTCGCGGCGAATGATCGAGCTCACCCGCGAAGAGGCCGCCGAAATCACCACGCGGGCGCGGGAAAAGGCCGAGCAGACCCGGCGGGACGCCGAACTGGAAGCGGTCGAGCTCACCCGGCGGGAGCGGAAACTGGTCGCCGACGCCGAGGAGGCCTCGCGCCAGGCCGAGCAACGCCGCCGCGAGCTGGACGAGGAGGCCGCCGCGCGGCGGGCGCGTCTCGAAGAGGATTTCGCGCAGGCGATGGCGCTGCGGCGCGCCGACGCGATGCGGCAGCTGGCCGAACGCGACGCGGCCGCGAAAGCCGAGGCCGAACGGCGGGTGCGCGAGGCAGGGGCCCGCGCCCAGAAGATCGTCACCGAAGCCGAGGGCAAGGTGGCCGCACTGGAAGACGTCCGCGCCAGGCTCGCCGCGAGCCTCGCCGGGTGCCGTGACCTGCTGGCGAAGGCCAATTCCGCCCTCGATCCCGAACCCGGCGCGGAGAAACCCGCCGTTCCGGTCCAGCGGATCAAACCGGTCGCCGCGCTCACCGACGTCGCGGGCGGCGGCTGACCCCCGGCTTGTCCCCGGGCCGCTGTCCCCGGATCATCGGTGGATCTCGGCGAGAGCGGGGGCTTCGTGCGACCGAATTCGGTAATGGCCAGTGCGGCGCTGGCGGGTGTGCTGTGCGCGAGCACGCTCACCGCCTGTGGAAGCGGCCAGGGGCTCACGATCACCCTGTACGTCAACCCGCAGAACAACCTCCAGCACGTGGTGGACAGCTGCTCGGCGGCATCGGGCGGGCGGTACCGGATCGAGTACCACAAGCTGCCCCGAAGCGCGGACGGCCAGCGTGAACAGCTGGTGCGCAGGCTCGCGGCAGGCGACACCTCGCTGGACGTGCTGGGCCTCGATGTCACGTGGGTACCGGAATTCGCCGAAGCGGGGTGGGCCGAGCCGTGGACCGGCGCCGCCGAGGCCGAGGCGACCCGCGACGTCCTGCCCGGCCCGTTGTCGACCGCGCGCTGGAACGGCAGGCTCTACGCGGCCACGAAACACACCAACGTCCAGTTGCTCTGGTACGACGACCGGATCACCACCACGCCGCCGAAGACGTTCGACGAGATGATCACGCGGGCCGAGCGGCTGAAGGCCGAGGGAAAACCGTCGTCGATCCTGTTCACCGGCGCCCAGTACGAGGGCCTCGTCGTCTTCTACAACACGCTCGTGGCCTCCCTGCGCGGCCACATCCTGTCCGACGACGGCCGGTCCGTGGTGCTGGACGACGGCGCGGTCCGGGCGCTGGAGCTGCTGAAAAAGCTGACGACGTCCGGGATCACCGACGCGTCGCTGGCGAGTCAGAAGGAGGACGAGGTCCGGCAGGCGTTCCAGCGTGGACAGGGCGCGTTCGAGCTGAACTGGCCGTACGTCCTCGCCTCCTACGCCAAGGAGAAGCCACACGACGTCGGGCATCTGCGCTGGGCGCGATACCCCGAGGTGCTGCCGGGGACGCCGAGCCGGGTCACGATCGGCGGATTCAACTTCGCCGTCAGCAGCTACTCGAAGCACAAGCCCGAGGCGTTCGAGGCCGCGTTGTGCCTGCGCAATCCCCAGAACCAGAAATACCAGGCGATCGAGGACGGTCTCGCCCCTACCACCCGATCGGTGTACGACGACAACACACCGCTCGATCCGGCACAGCCGCGTTCGACGATCGCCGCGCGGTTCCCGATGAAGGCCGACATCCTGGCCGAACTGTCCGACGCCGCCGTCCGCCCGCTGACGCCGGCGTACCAGAGCCTGTCGACGGTGATCTCGAAGGTGCTTTCGCCACCGTCGGCCATCGACCCACCCGCCACGGCCGCCGAGCTGCGCGAACGGCTCACCAACGCGCTGAACTCGAAGGAGATCATCCCGTGACCCCGGTCAGCTATCGTGGGCCACATACTCCGGGTGGGTATACTGGGAGCATCGGACGACAACGAAGGGGTCAGGTGGCATGGCGGGGTACAGCAGCGAACGGGAGGCCTACCTCAAGCGCCTGCGCCGGATCGAGGGCCAGATCCGCGGCCTGCAGCGGATGGTCGAGCAGGACAAGTACTGCATCGACATCCTGACGCAGGTGTCCGCGGCGACGAAGGCCCTGCAGTCGTTCTCCCTCGAACTGCTCGACGAGCACCTCGCCACGTGTGTGGTGCAGGCCGCCGCGGCCGGGGGCGAGGAGGCCGACCTCAAGGTCCGCGAGGCCTCCGACGCCATCGCGCGGCTGGTGCGTTCCTGAGCCGCCTCAGGTGATCACCCCGCCTCGGGCGGGGCCGGGCTGAGGTCCGCGGACAGCCAGTGCTCCGGACGCATGAAGACGGCCACGTGCTCACCGAGCTGCGTCAGCTCGTATTCCACGTAGCCCTCGACCTGGTCCGGCGGCAGGTAGCGGGCGGCCATCTCGGTGGTCCGCTCCCGGCCACCCGGCTCGATCCTGGTGACCGGCCCCTCCACCGAGACGTAGCGCACCGTCGGTTCGGTCCGCTGAACCATCAGGCTGAACCGGCCCGCGGCCTTGATCGCCTTGCCCTTCCGCGAGTCCGGCCCGGTGTTGATCCACAGTTCGCCGCCCGGCGTGTACTGGTACCAGATCGGGACCGTCAGCGGGGCGCGATCGGGTGCCCACGCCACCGCCAGCGCTCCGATGTGCGGCTCGGCCAGGAACTGCTCTCGTTCTTGCACGGATAACGCCATGCCCCCGACGGTAGTGGCGACCACCGACAATTCCGGGACGGTCAGTTCGCGACCGCGCGGAAGCCACGCAGCCGCAGGCTGTTCGTCACCACGAACACCGAGGAGAACGCCATCGCCGCGCCCGCGAGCATGGGGTTGAGCAGGCCCAGCGCGGCCAGCGGCAGCGCCGCGACGTTGTAGGCCAAGGCCCAGAACAGGTTCCCCTTGATCGTGGCGAGCGTGCGCCGGGACAGCCGGATCGCGTCCACCGCGGACCGCAGGTCACCACGCACGAGCGTCAGGTCCCCCGCCTCGATCGCCGCGTCGGTTCCGGTGCCCATGGCCAGCCCGAGGTCGGCCTGGGCGAGCGCGGCCGCGTCGTTGACGCCGTCGCCGACCATGGCGACCACCCGGCCCTCGCACTGCAGCCGCCGGACGACCTCGACCTTGTCCTCCGGCATGACCTCGGCGATGACGTGCTCGATCTCCACTTCGGCCGCGATCGCCTTCGCCGCGCCCTCGTTGTCGCCGGTCAGCAGCACCGGCCGCAGGCCGAGCGCGCGCAGTTCGGCGACCGCCTGCGCCGAGGTCGGCTTGATCGTGTCGGCCACGACGAGCACCGCCCTGGCCTTGCCGTCCCAGGCCACGAACACCGCGGTCGCGCCGCGCTGCTCGGCCGCGATCCTGGCCTCGTCGAGTTCGTCGCCGATCTCGACGCTCCACTGACGCAACAGCGTCGCGCGCCCGGCGATCAGGGCCTTGCCCTCGACGATCCCGGTGACGCCGAGCCCCTCGGTGTTCCGGAACTCCTCGACCGCGGGCAGCGCGCCCACGCGTTCCGCGGCGCCGTCGGCGATGGCCTTCGCGATCGGGTGCTCCGAGGAGTGCTCGACCGCGCCCGCGAGCCGCAGGACCTCGTCCTCGCTCGCGCCGCCGGTCACATGGACGTCGAGCAGGCTCATCCGGCCGGTGGTGACGGTGCCGGTCTTGTCGAGCACGATCGTGTCGACGCGCCGGGTCGATTCGAGCACCTCCGGGCCTTTGATGAGGATGCCGAGCTGAGCGCCGCGACCCGTCCCGACCAGCAGCGCGGTCGGCGTGGCGAGCCCCAGCGCGCACGGGCACGCGATGATGAGCACCGCGACCGCGGCCGTGAACGCCGCGTCGGCCTCGGCACCGGTGGCGAGCCAGGCGACGAGCGTGCCGAGGGCGAGCAGGATCACCACGGGGACGAACACCGCGGACACGCGGTCGGCCAGCCGCTGCACCGCGGCCTTGCCGTTCTGCGCCTGCTCGACCAGCCGCGCCATCTGCGCGAGCCGGGTGTCGTCGCCGACCCGGCTCGCGCGGACCACCAGTCTGCCGCCCGCGTTGACGGTGCCGCCGACGACGGCGTCGCCCGGACCGACCTCGACCGGCACGGATTCCCCGGTGAGCATGCTCGCGTCGACGGCGGAGCCGCCCTCGGTGACCACCCCATCGGTGGCGATCTTCTCGCCGGGCCGCACGACGAACAGATCGCCGACGCCGAGGTCGCCGATCGGTACCCGCAGTTCACGACCGTCCCGCAGGAGAGCGACGTCCTTCGCGCCGAGTTCGAGCAGGGCGCGCAGCGCGGCGCCGGAGCGGCGCTTGGACCGGGCTTCGAAGTAGCGCCCGGCGAGGATGAACGTCGTGACCCCGGAAGCGACCTCAAGGTAGATGTCGGCACCGCCGGACCCGGGTTCGGCGAAGAGTTCGAAGCCGTGGGTCATGCCCGGCATCCCGGCCATACCGAAGAAAAGGGCGTACAGGGACCAGAGCGTGGCGGCGGCGACACCGAGCGAGATCAGGGTGTCCATCGTGGCGGCGCCGTGGCGCAGATTCGTCCACGCGGCGCGGTGGAACGGCCACGCACCCCAGGTGACGACCGGTGCGGCCAGGGTCAGCGAAAGCCACTGCCAGTTGGTGAACTGCAGCGCGGGGATCATGGCCAGCAGGATCACCGGGGCGGAGAGCACCGC
The DNA here is from genome assembly GCF_042741125.1 of Amycolatopsis sp. NPDC058986. NCBI lineage: Bacteria > Bacillati > Actinomycetota > Actinomycetes > Pseudonocardiales > Pseudonocardiaceae > Amycolatopsis > Amycolatopsis sp. NPDC058986. Next base: position 60,214 of record NZ_JBHYJW010000058.1, read on the forward strand.
GGACCAGATGAGCCTGTCACGCAGCGGACGCGTCTCGTCTTCAAGCGCGGCGGCCTCAGCCTCGGGCTTCTCGGGCCGGGGCACCTTCGCCGTGTACCCGGTGGCCTCGACGACGCTGATCAAATCCTCGACGGACACCGACTCGGGGTATTCGACGTGGGCCTTCTCGGTCGCGTAGTTGACCGAAGCGGACACGCCGTCGACCTTGTTGAGCTTGCGCTCGACCCTCGCCGCGCACGAGGCGCAGGTCATCCCGCCGATCGTCAGCTCGACCCGGTGCGGCGCGGCCGTCGCGGTCATGAGACCAGCCGGTAGCCGGCCTCGGTCACCGCCGCCTCGACCTCGTCCCTGGTCAGCGGCGCCTCGCTGGTGACCTTCACGTACCCGGTGGCGACGTCCACGTCGACCGAAGCGACGCCGGCGAGCTCGCCGACCTCTTCGCGCACGGAGCCGGCACAGTGCGCGCAGGTCATACCCTCGACGATGTAGGTGGCTTCGGTCATCGGGCTCGGCTCCTCGGCGCTCGGTGCTGGTTCCGCGGTGGTGATCACCGCCTACCGCCTTTATACCCCTTGGGGGTACGGGTTTGCCACCCCGCCCCCGCGCGGGACCCGGTGCCGGACAAGGCAGACTTCCCCGCATGCGGAGGATCTACGCGATCGGGATCGGCGCCGGCGACCCGGAACACCTCACGGTCCAGGCGATCGACCGGCTGAACCGCGTCGACGTGTTCTTCGTGCTGGAGAAGGGTGACGAGAAGGCCGATCTGGTCCGCCTGCGCCAGGAGATCCTCGACCGGTTCGTGACCCGGCCCGGGTACCGCGTGGTGCGCGCCACCGATCCGCCCCGCGATCGTGAGCCCGAGGACTACCTGGCCGCGGTCGCCGACTGGCATCGGCGGCGAACCGACGTCTACGAGCGGATGATCCGCGACGAACTGGCCGAAGGGCAGCACGGCGCGTTCCTGGTGTGGGGTGACCCGTCGCTGTACGACAGCACCATCACCCTGATCGAGGCCGTACTGGCGCGCGGGACCGTGACGTTCGAGTACGAGGTCGTGCCCGGGGTGAGCAGCGTGTCCGCGCTGGTGGCCCGGCATCGGACGACGATGAACCAGATCGGGACCGCGGTGCAGCTCACCACGGGCCGCCGCCTGGCTTCGGGCTGGCCCGAGGGCGCCGACGACGTCTTCGTGATGCTCGACGCGCAGACGACGTTCGACAGGTTCACCGACGCCGGGCTGGAGATCTTCTGGGGCGCGTACGTCGGCACGCCGGACGAGATCCTGCTTTCCGGCCCGCTCGACGCCGCGCTGTCCGCCCGGATCCGCGAAACCCGCGCCGAGGCCCGCGCCCGGCACGGCTGGATCATGGACGTCTACCTGCTCCGCCGACGCCCCGCGTAACCGTCAGCCGATACCGACGGTCTGCCGTTCGGGCTCGATCACGGCCACGACGCGCTCTTGCTCACGGGAGTACGGCGTGCCGATGTACTTCGTGGACAACTGGTCGACGATCTCCCACGCCGGGTCACCCTCGATCCATTCGACGACCCGCCCCCGAATGACGACGGGACTGAACGGGTTGTCGGCGGGCGCGATGGACAGCGCCACCCGGGGGTCGCGGCGCAGATTACGTGCTTTCCGCGAGCCCGGACCGGTGATGATGACGACGCGGTCGCCGTGGGTACCGACCCAGACGGGAACCGCATGGGGCGAGCCGTCCGGCAGGACGGTGGCGAGGTGCGCGAGCGAGGTGCCCTCGAGTGCGCTGCGCACGTCGGGTTCAAGCATGGGTCTGCTCCTTCAGCGGTGGTTTGGTCGTGTCGAATTTCGGGACGAAGCCGGTGGCTCGGCTCATCGGATCACCTCGTAGTGGAGATGGGTCACGCCGGGTGCCGGGACGGCTTCCAGCAGGCGGAGGCGGACGTGCTCCGGGAGTTCCCGGAAGAAGCTGTGCCCGGCGCCCAGCAGCACGGGTACCTGGTGGAGGACGAGTTCGTCGACGAGTCCCGCCTTGAGCGCCTCGGTGACCAGGCCGCCGCCCATCAGGGCGACGTCCTTGCCGTCGGGAGTCACGGCGCGGGCCGCGGCGATGGCGTCCTCGACGCCGGTGGTGACGAGGGTCTGCGTCTCGCTGATCTCGGGCACGGGCCGGTGGCTGACGACGAAGAACGGCGCCGCCGGGTGCGGGCCACCCCCGCCGAAATGACTGGAATGTTCGTAGGTGGTGCGTCCCGCGATCACCGCTCCCACTCGTGCGGCGAAGGTGTCGAAGACCCGGGCGCTCGGCTCGCTGAGCTTGAACCCGTCGAGCACCCGGCTCGGCGTGTCCCCGTCGAAGTACCAGTCGAAGAGCATGGGCGCGTCACCGAGCCCGCGTCCGAATTCCTTTTCGCCGTCGGGGGTGCGACCACTGATGAAGCCGTCGACCGAGACGGCGAGTGCGCTGAAGACCTTGCTCATCTTTGTCCTTCGCTGGTGATCAAATGGCTTGCGGGAAGTCGAAGAACCGGCGCGGGTCGTAGGCCCTCTTGATCGCTGCCAGCCGAGGGTAGTTGCCCGCGTGGTACGCCGTGGCCCCATCGCCGAGATCGGGGTCCGGGAAGTTGGGGTAGACCCGCCCGGCCCCTTCGGCATGGGCGGTCGCCCAGGAACGGCCCACCCACGGGTCGGCCGCGTCGGCGATGTGTTCGAGCAGGAAGCGTTCGCCGCGATGGGCGAACGCGGTGGCGTCCTCGGCGAGCCTGTTGTAGGCCCCGCCCATCGCGGTGAAGGTGATCTCCCGCCTGCCCGTGGTCCTCGGCTCGCCGAGCTGGGCGAGGAGCGAGGCGAGAGTGCGGTCGGACATCGCGTGGGAGAAGAACTCGGACCGGATCCGCACAGCTCGTTCGGGCAACTCTCGCGGGTCCAGATCGGCGAAAGTGTCTTTCAGGCAGGAGTAGGGCAGATCGGCGCGCAGGTCCGCCGCCTGATCGGTGAACTCCCGCAGCAGTTCCCGGGTCGCTTCCTCCCCGAGAGTGGACGCTCCGAAAAGGACGGCCCGGACGGGTGCGCCGGGCTCGGACACCAGGGTGAGGTTGACGGTGAGCTCATCCGGGGCGTCGGGTGCCCAGGCCTGCCACGTGGCGACCAGTTCGTCGACGGCGATGCCCGGCCAGCGCGCCTCGATGCGCGTGGTGATCGGCTCGGGGACGGTGTCGAAGCGCAGGCACGTGACCACACCGAACTGGCCCCCGCCCGCGCCGCGCAGCGCCCAGAACAGGTCGGGTTCGCGGTCGTGGTCGCACTCCACGACGCTGCCGTCCGCGAGCACGACCTGCGCGCCGACGAGGCGATCGCAGGTCAGCCCGTACTTCCGCCCGAGAAGCCCGATCCCGCCGCCCAGGGTGAGCCCCGCGATGCCGACGCTCGCGCCGCATCCCGCAGGCACGGTCCGGCCGTGAGTGTGCAGCGCCGCGTACACCGCTCCCAGCCGGGCCCCGGCGCGAATCGTGGCGAGCCCGTCCTCGGCGACGGAGACGCCGTCGAGGCCGGACAGGTCGAGCACGATCCCGTCCGTCGACGATCGGCCCGCGAAACAGTGCCCGCCGCCCCGAGGAGCAACGCGGTCCCCGGTGGCCGCCGCGTAGGTGATGGTGGCGACGACGTCCGAAACCGAACGGCACCGGACCACCAGCCGGGGACGCACCTCCCGGTAGGCGGCGCCGGCCGGACGGCGGATCGCCTCGTAGCCCGGCGAACCGGGACTGAACAACTCGCCGTCGAGCGAGGCGCGGAATTCGGTCAGGTCGGGCACGAGGACGAACTCTATGAGCGACGTGCCAACGATTCTTGAACAAATCGCGCATGGTCAGATTCGGAGCGGCGGTCTGCCACGGGTGATGAGAAAGGGCTTGTAGGAGGCGGCGTGCTCGTGACCGCAGGCGCAGCGGTCGATGTCACCACCGAGGAGCTGGCGTGGGGTGAGGCCGGTCAGGCGGAGGCATTCCCGGCTGAGGTGGGCCTGGTCGGCATACCCGACGTCGACCGCCAGTCCCGCCATGCCGTCCGCACCTCGCCGCCCGGTGGCCACGGCGCCGGCCTGAGCCAGAGCGAGGAAGCCCTGGAAACGCAACGTCCGCTGGAGGACCTTGGGACTCATCCCCACCGTGTGCAGGCAGCGGCGGCGCAACTGGCTGGTGGAGAGCGCCAGGTGGGTGGCCAGACTGTCGATGTCGACGGGGTGCCAGGGCATCAGCGCCCGCACGGCTTCGCCCACCAGCGGATCCACACGGACCGCACTGCGAAACTCCTGGACGAGGTGGGCCTGCGAAACCAGGAGCGCCCGCTCGGGCGTCCCGGACAGGGCCATCGCCTCTACGAGACGGTCCGTCGTGCTTCCCCACAACTGCGTCAGCTCGATGTGCTGATCCACCAGGTCGTCGAGCACGACCGGCAGAGGCGGTGCGGTCCCCGGCCGGAACCGCACGCCGACGATGGTGGTCCGCGGCGGAATGACCTCGATGGCCGGGCCGGTCAGTGGACCGAGCAGCCGCGGATGTCCCCCGAGCGGAAAGTGGATCTCGACCCCGCCCGTGGGCAGGTGCCGCTGCACGTACGCCGCCGCGCCGGTGCGCTGGATCCAGACTGTCCGCACCACCCCCGCCAGTTCCGGCACCGGGGAACGCTCGACGTAGGACTCCACCACGGTCACCCTCGTACCGAACCGTCCGAACGGGACTGACGTCAAGGCTCGGCTGGGACACGGCTTGGGGCACTTGCCCGCCGCCGGTGTCGCGAACGCTCCGTTGGGGACGGTGAATGTCGCGTACGCGTCGTTGGCGACACCGGGTTCGGTGGCGTGTGAGGTGAGGGGCCTGTCCCGAACGCTCCGGTCGGCAAGTCCTGGCTCTCCCGCGGCCAGGCGGTGGCAGGTCCGTGAGGGCCCCGGCCCCTCTCTGGGAGGCCTTTCCGCGGCTGGCTCTCGGTGGGTGATTCGAGGTCCGCGCAGTGGTCGACGGGAGTGTTCACGGCATGGCAAAACGCCGGTAGGGCCCCGGGAGAACCGTGGGGTTCTCGACCGGGGCCCTACCGTTATTCAAGAAATGTTCGGCGGTGTCCTACTCTCCCACAACCCTTCGGTTGCAGTACCATCGGCGCAGTCAGGCTTAGCTTCCGGGTTCGGAATGGGACCGGGCGTT
>NZ_JBHYJW010000059.1:0-62497 GCF_042741125.1 Amycolatopsis sp. NPDC058986
CACTCAGATAGATTTGTTCCCTAGACAAGAACAATCATCCCAAGTCAGAGGGCATCTGCCCCTCTACGACACAGCCCACCACCACAAAAACACCGGTGGATCCAGGTTGAACGTCGCGAACGCTCCGTTCGCGACGGGAGGGTCGGCCGTCTGCCGATCCGGGTGGTTCCCTGCCCGGCGGGCACGCGAGAACCGCGGAGCGCGGGCGAACTCCGCGGCAACAACGGGAAGGTTTCGTTGCCAGAGCGCAAAAAAGGGTGGTGGGTGCGAGAAGCACCCACCACCCCTGCAGCCCCGGTCAGGGGTTTCCGGGGCTGACGACGGCCGCGGGCACCGGGGCGCGGACGTCGTCGGCGAACATGTCGCGGTCGCGGATGGCCAGTGTGCACACGACGCTGATCGCGGTGGTCACCGCGAGGTAGACGAGCACGCCGTTCGTGCCGGTGCGGCCGGCCAGGTAAGCCAGGATCAGCGGGGTGAGCCCGGAGGCCACCACGCCGGAGAGCTGGTAGACGACCGAGATCCCGGTGCAGCGGCGGGACACCGGGAACAGTTCGGCGTAGAAGGCCGCTTGCGGCCCGTACATCAGCGGGTAGCTGATGCCCAGGACGGCGACGAGCGACACGGTGATCAGGACCGTGTTGCCCGCGTGCAGCGCGGCCAGCGCGGGTATCGCCAGCACCAATGTCGTCACGGCGCCGACGGCGAAGGCGCGGCGGCGGCCGACCCGGTCGGACACCCGGCCGAAGATCGGGATGAACACGACCATCACGGCCGCGGCGATCATCACCGCCTGCAGCAATGGCTGCCGGTTCAGGTGCAGGGTCCCGCTGCCGTACGAGATCACGAACACGGCCCAGGCATTGAAGGCCACACCCTCGGTCAGCCTGCTGCCCATGCCGAGCAGCAGATGCCGCCGGGAAACCCGGTCGCGGACCAGTTCGAGCGCCGGGACGGTCGATTCGCCCTCCTGCTCGGCCATTTTGCGGAAGGCGGGCGTCTCCACGATCTTCACGCGGATGAGCAGACCGACGACCACGAGCACCGCCGAGAGCAGGAACCCGATGCGCCAGCCCCAGGCGAGGAACGCCGCCTCCGTCGTGACGGCGTTGAGCGCCGCGAGCACGCCGGTGCCGAGGGTGAGCCCGATCGCGAGCCCGATCTGCGGGAAACTCCCGTAGAGGCCCCGTTTCCCGGCAGGCGCGTACTCCGTCGCCATGAGCACGGCGCCGCCCCACTCGCCGCCGACGGCGACGCCCTGCGCCAGCCGGAGCACGATGAGCAGGATCGGCGCGGCCGGGCCGATCATCGCGTAGTCGGGCAGCAGGCCGATGAGGCAGGTCGCGACGCCCATGATGAGCATCGTCGCGACCAGGGTCTTCTTACGGCCGACGCGGTCGCCGAGGTGTCCGAAAAGGAATCCGCCGACAGGCCGGGCGAGGAAGCCCAGCGCGAAGGTCGCGAACGACAGGACCGTGGCGACGAGCGGATCACTGCCGGGGAAGTAGAGCTTGTTGAACACGATGCCCGCGGCCGTGCCGTAGAGGAAGAAGTCGTACCACTCGACGGTCGTGCCGAAGACACTGGACGCCACGACGAGGCGGACGTCGGAACTGCCCCTGGTTTCCTCGCCAGGCCGGGAAGGAGTTGTCTCCATTGATAACTCCGTTTCCTTCTAGATTCTGTTTCCTAAGCGGCGAAGCCGCTTGCTGTGGGCCAGCAGCTCGCACCGCTGCGGGTTCTCAGACGCCCTCTCGCGAGGACAGCGTCGACGTGGTTTGGCATTCATGAGGAGGCGATCCCGGAGCGAGAGGGCGTCTGAGGTTCCGCTACCCGCACCGCTACGCAAGCCGCTCTGCAGCACTCTCTAGAGGGAGCGGCGGAAGATGTCTACGAGAGCGGGCCGGGTGACCGGGCGGGGCACGACGGCGAGCTGGCGGGTCTGCTTGAGGGTGCCGTCCACGAGCGTGTCGATGTCGGATTCACCGTAGCCGAAGGCGTGCAGCCCCTTCGGCATCCCGATGTCGGCCATCAGCTCGCCGAGCACGTGCGGCAGGGCCTCGGCCCCGTCGGTCGCGGTGAAGGTCTGCCCGCCGGACAGGAGACGGGCCGCGCGCAGGTGACGTTCGGGGGCCGACGGGTAGGTCCAGCGGAACACGGCGGCCGCGGTGGCCGACACCGCTTGGCCGTGCGGCACCATCGGCATCTCGGGGTAGCCCTCGGCACGGTAATCCTTGACGGCGCCGGCGATCGGATACGCGTTGGCGTGCGGCAGGTGCGTACCGGCGTTGCCGAATCCGGTGCCGGCGTAGGTGGACGCCAAGGCCATCTGCGTCCGCGCGGTCAGGTCGCGTCCATTGAGGACGGCGCCACGAAGATGCTTGCCCACCAGGGAAAGCGCCATCTCGCACCAGACGTCACTGATCGGGTTCGACCCGCAGAACGCGGGGCGGCGCATCGGGTCCTCCGGCGCGGGCTTCGCGTCGAAGGCCACGCTGGTGTAGCTCTCCAGCGCGTGTGAAAGCACGTCCATCCCGCTTGCCGCGGTCACCTCGGACGGCAAGGAGACGGTGGTCCGGGGGTCGACGACGGCCAGCGACGGGCGCAGCGACGGATGGCTCACCCCGGCCTTGAGGTGCAGGCCGAGCAGGTCGACCACGCAGATGGTGGTGGACTCCGACCCGGTGCCCGCGGTCGTCGGCACCGCGATCAGCGGTTTGAGCGGCAGCCACGGCGCCTTGCCCGCGCCGATCGGCGGCGTGACGAAGTCCAATAGTTCGCCGGGGTGGGTGGTGAGCAGGTTGACGGCCTTGGCTGTGTCGATCGCCGAGCCGCCGCCGATCGCGACGAAGCAGTCCCAATCCTGTTGCCGCGCAAAGGCTACGGCGTCGTCGATGCTCGCGTCGGTGGGCTCGACGCCCACGCCGTCGAAGATCTCGCTCTTCACGCCCGCGGCGCGGATCGAGTCGAGCGCGCGGTCCGGGATCCCGGTCCCCCGGACCCCGGGGTCGGTGAGGATCAGGCACGACTTCGCCTGCCGGGCCGCGACCTCGGCGCCGAGTTCGTCGAGGGCACCGGCTCCGAACTTCAGCGGCGGTGCGGCCCAGGTGAACACACTCTCGTTGCGGTGCAGTTCGGGCACGGGTGACCACTCCTCACGTCGACATTGACAAAATGTGGAAGGTATATCCACTATGTGGCGAGCACACCATAGCTCCGCGTCCAGTCGTTGTGAACCCCCGAGTTCCCTGGAGATGTCATGTCGTCACCTGCACTTTCGCGAGCCACGCTGGAGGGAGCGCTGCGAGCCGCGGTGTCCTGCGAGGTGGCCGGCGACCCGGCGACACTCGCGACGCACTCCACCGACGCGTCGAACTACCGGCACGTCCCGCTGCTGGTCGTGCGTCCCCGGTCGGCCGACGAGGTGGTGGCCGTCCTGCGGGTGTGCGCGGAGCACGACGCGCCGGTCCTCCCGCGCGGCGCGGCGACGAGCATCGGCGGCCAGGCCATCAATGAGGCGGTGATCCTCGACTTCACGCGCCATCTCGACCGCGTTCTGGCGATCGACACCGAGGCACGCACCGCGCGCGTCGAGCCCGGCCTGGTGCTCGACCGGCTGCGCGAGCAGGCCGCCGCGCACGGGCTCACCTTCGGGCCCGATCCTTCGACACACAGCCGCTGCACGATCGGCGGCATGATCGGCAACAACGCGTGCGGCTCGCATTCGGTCGCGTGGGGCAAGACCGTCGACAATGTCCGGTCACTGGAGATCGCGCTGCGCGACGGCACCCGGCTGGAAGTCGGCCGGACCTCGCCTGAGGAGCTGGAATCGTTATGCGCACGTAAGGATTCCGTGGGGCAGCTCTACCGGTCACTACGCGCGGTGCGCGACGAATACCTCTCCGACATTCGTCTCGGGTTCCCGAAACTGCCGCGGCGCGTGTCCGGCTACAACCTCGAATACCTGTTGCCGGAGAACGGTTTCGACGTCGCCAAGGCACTCGTCGGTACCGAGGGGACCTGCGCGACGATCCTGAGCGCGACGGTCGATCTCGCGGAGGCGCCGTCGTCGCGGGCGCTCGTGGTGTTCGGGTTCGGCAGCAGCGTCGAGGCCGCCGACGCCGTCCCCGCTCTGCTCGACCTGCCCGTGTTGACCATGGAGGGCATCGAAACCGGGCTCGTCCAGGCACTCGACGCGCGGAAACCCGGCGATCGCAGCGAACTCCCGCCAGGGAACGCGTGGCTGTATCTCGAAACCGGCGGCGCGTCGGCGGCCGGGGCCCGGGAAAACGCGCGGCGGGTGGCCGAGCGCGCGGACCTGGTCGGCGCCAGCCTGCTGGTGGTGGAAGACCCGGTGGCGCAACGGAAACTCTGGCGGATCCGGGAGGAGGGCGCGGGCCTGGCCACCCGGCTCGCGGACGGCTCCGAGGCGTGGTCCGGCTGGGAGGACGCCGCGGTGCCACCGGAAAATCTCGGGCAGTACCTGCGCGAGTTCGAACTGCTGATGTCCAAGCACGGTCGCAAAGGCCTGGTGTACGGCCATTTCGGCGACGGCTGCCTGCACGTGCGCATCGACTTCCCGCTCGCCGCACCGGAAGCGAAACAGGCCTACCGCGACTTCCTCACCGACGCCGCCGAGCTGGTCGTCGCCCACGGTGGTTCGCTGTCCGGCGAGCACGGCGACGGGCAGGCCCGTGCGGAGCTGCTCCCCCTCATGTTCCCGCCGCGGCTGATGGACGCCTTCGCGGAGTTCAAGGCCGCCTTCGATCCCGGGAACGGGATGAACCCGCACCGGGTCGTCGATCCCGCCCCGCTCGACGCCGACCTGCGCACCGTCATCGCCCCGCCGGTCCTGCCCACCCGCGCCCGGCTCGCGCTGCACGCGGACGGCGGGGACCTCGGCGCGGCGTCACGCCGCTGTGTCGGCGTCGGGAAATGCGTGTCCGCCTCCGGCGGCGTGATGTGCCCCAGCTACCGCGCGACCGGCGAAGAGGAACACTCCACCCGCGGCCGCGCACGGCTGCTGTTCGAAATGCTCGCCGGCGACGTCATCACCGACGGCTGGCAGTCCACCGAGGTCCGTGACGCGCTCGACCTCTGCCTGGGCTGCAAGGCCTGCAAATCCGACTGCCCCGTGGGCGTCGACATGGCCTCCTACCGCTCGGAGTTCCTGAGCAGGCACTACGAACACCGCAAACGCCCGATGGCGCACCACACCATGGGCGCGTTACCGCGCTGGCTGCGACTGGGCGCACCGATGGCCAAGGTGATCAACGCCGTCGCGGCGAGCCCGCTGCGCCGGGTGCTCAACCGGTTCGGCGGGATCGCCGCCGAGCGCGAACTACCCGCGCTGGCCGCACCGACGTTCCGGAAGTGGTTCGCCCGCCGTAAGCCTCCACAGTGGACGGATGAGCGGACACCGGTCGTGCTGTGGCCGGACACCTTCACCAACTTCTTCGACCCGGCGGTCGGCCGCGACGCCGTCGCCGTGCTGGAAGCCCTCGGTCACGAGGTACACCTCCCCGCCCGCACCGTCTGTTGTGGACTGACCTGGCACAGCACCGGACAGCTCGACACGGCGCGCGGCGTGCTGCGTCGTTCCCTCGACGTCCTCCAGCCGTGGCTGGAACGCGGAGTGCCGGTGATCGGGCTGGAACCGAGCTGCACGGCCATGTTGCGCAAGGACGCCGCCGAACTGCTGCCCGGCGACCCGAGAGTGGAACTGCTCGGCAAAGCCGTCCGCACCTTCGCCGAGCACGTGGGCGAGGCCGAACTCCCGGAGATCAAGGCGGTCGAGGAGCGCGTCCTCACCCAGGTGCACTGCCACCAGCACGCGGATCTGGGCTATGACGCCGACGCCCGGCTGCTCGGCCGCGTGACCGGCGAGGTGCGGGTGTTGCGCGAAGGCTGTTGCGGCCTGGCGGGCAACTTCGGGTTCGAGCGTGGGCACTACGACGTCTCGGTCCAGGTCGCCGAACACCAGCTCCTGCCCGCGTTGCGTGAAGCGGCTCCGGGGACGATGGTCCACGCCGACGGCTTCAGCTGCCGGACGCAGATCCGCCAGCTTTCCGAACACCAGCCGACGCACCTCGCCTCGCTGACCGCACGGGCACTCGGCGTCAGCGCTGGCTGAACCGGTCCGGCGGCAGGAACTGCGCGACCTCCCGCGCGGCCTCGATGGCCCGCGCGCCCAGCTCGGGGATGCGCTCGTCGGGCAGCCGGACCGTGGGCACCTGGATGACCACCGCGGCCTTCGCCAGGCCCTGGTCGTCCAGGACCCCGGCGCCCACGCAGCGCACTCCGGCGACGTTCTCCTCGTCGTCGATGCTGTAACCGCGGTCGCGGGTCTCGGTCAGCTCGAGCGCCAGTTCCTCGCGGCTCGCCAGCGTGTGCGTGGTCAGCGCGGGCAACTGCTCCGGCAGGCTCGCCAGGTACGCCTCGACGTCGAGCGAGTGCGCGAGGATCGCCTTGCCGGAAGCGGTGGCGTACAAGGGAAAACGGGCCCCGGGGTGCTGTTCGAACCGCAGTGGCAGAGTGGACTGGGCCCGCAGCAGCACCACGGACTCGCGGCCGTCGCGGATCGCGATGTTGACCGATTCCTCGGTCTCCTCGTTGACCTGCCGGATCACCGGCAACGCCCGCTCCAGGCCGTGGACCCGCTGCGCGGCCTGGCCGAGCAGGATCGCCCCGGCGCCCAGGTGGTAGCAGTCGGTGTGCGGGTTGTGGGCCACCAGGCCGTCGACGCTCAACGCCCCGACGACGCGGTGCGTGGTGCCCGGCGTGAGGTCGAGACGCCGGGCGATGGCGGACAGGGACAGCTCCCCGCCCTCGTCCATGAGCAGCCGCAGCACCCCGAGCGCGCGTCGGATGGCCTGGGTTCCGGCTGGTGGCTGGGCTCCTGTGTGGTTCACGGGCTTCCGTCGTCCTGGCGATCGCTGACCCGGCAAGGCTAACGCAGCCGGTCAGGAAACCGCCGTCACCACCCCGGACACGACGACAAGCCCCGCGACGACGTACTTGAACACCTTCCGGGGCACCCGCGACGACACCGCCGTGCCGAGCTGGTTGCCCACGATCGCCGCCCCGAGCAGGACCGGGAGCACCGGCAGCAGCCCGTGGCGCGGGATCCCGCCGGTCACGGCCAGCGCGCCGAGGGAGATCAGGTTCGTCGAGATGAAGTAGCAGGCCAGGTTCGCGATGAACGCGCGCACCGGCAGGTTCGCCGCACTGAGCAGGGCCGCGACCGGCGGGCCGTTCAGCGACACCGAGGTGGCGAGGTAGCCGCTGGCCAGCCCGGTGGCCACGTGCCCGGCGCGGCCCGGTCCCGCTTTGTCCGTGGTCGGCAGGAGAAGGAGAAGGCCCAGCAACGCCACCACGACACCGGCGAAGATCCGCAGCACATGGACCGGGACCGCGCCCACGGTCACCGCGCCCAGCACCGCGCCCGGGGCGCTGCCCGCGACGAGCAGGGCGATGCGTTTCGGTTCGATCGCCCGCCACGACCGGCACACGACGAGGATCCGGGAAACCAGCGTCGCCGCGAGGTTGACCGTCACCACGAAGGGCACGTCGTAGCCGAGCAGCAGCAACCCCGGGGTGGACAGCAGCGAGGTCGCGAAGCCGGTCGCGCCGCCGATGAGCGAGGACGCGGCCACCGCCAGGGCGGCGAGGACGAGGTCCATCTAGTGTCCTCCGCCGGAAATCCGTTGCGCATATCGGCGGATCCAGGTTTCTGCTGGCAAGGCGCCGGTTCGCCCTCGTACTGGATCGTACTCGGGCGGACCGGCAACGCCGCCAGCGGGAAGCTGGGCCGTCGAGATGTGTGACCAATTTCCGGCGGTGGACACTAGTGTCCGTCACTCACCGCGGTCCTGCTCCGCACGGCCTGGACCGCGGTGAGCAGCGCGGTCGCCCGGACGTCGCCGACGCCGCAGCCGCGGGACAGATCGTTGACCGGCGCGGCGAGCCCTTGCAGGATCGGGCCGAACGCGCGGGCCCTGCCGAGCCGTTCGGCGATCTTGTACCCGATGTTGCCCGCGTCGAGATTCGGGAAGACGAGGACGTTGGCCCTGCCCGCGACCTGGGAGCCGGGGGCCTTGCGCAGTCCGACACTCGACTCGACCGCGGTGTCGAACTGCAGCTCGCCGTCCACCTGGTACCCCGAGTCGCGCTTGCGCAGCAGTTCGGTGGCGCGGCGGACCCGCTCGACGCGTTCGTGCGTGGCGCTGCCCAGCGTGGAGAACGACAGCATCGCGATCACCGGCTCCTCGCCCGTCAACGCCTGGTGGGTGCGGGCGGAGGCCAGCGCGATCTCGACCAGTTCCTCGGCCGACGGGTCGGGAACCACGGCGCAGTCGGCGAAGGTCAGGCATCGCTCGTCCGGCAGGACGAGCAGGAAGCAGCTGCTCAACGTCGTGCTGTCCGGGACGAGCCCGACATACCGCAGGCACGCCCGCAGCACGTCGGCGGTCGGCCGGTTCGCGCCCGCGACACACGCGTCGAACGTTCCGGTGGCGACGCCCGCGACAGCGGTGCTGACAGGATCGCCCAGCGCGTCCGGGATCCGGTCGGGCTTCTTCGCGAGGCGGGTCGTGATCAGGCCGTGGATCGCCGCGTCCGCGGCGAGATCCCGCGTGTCCACAATGGACTCGCCGGACAGCCGGACGCCCGCCTCGCGGCAGGCCCGGCGGATCGAGGCCGGATCGCCGACGAGCCGCGGCGCTACGCCGTCTTCGTCGTGCAGCAGCGCCGCCGCCTGGACGACGCGCGGGTCGTCGCCGTCGGCCAGCGCGACCGCGGGCCGGATGTCGGCCAGCACCTCGCGCCATCGATCGTGCAGGGGGAAGGTCACGGGCTACCGCTTTCGGGAGTCGGCGGCAGGGTTCCGACGCGGTCCCGCGCCCGCCGGAACCTGCCGGGGTGGGGCGGATCAGACGTAGTCGCGGTACTTGTCCAGCAGCCGCACCGGCTTGCGCAGCGCGTCGCGGCGGAACGGGTCGCCCAGCTCACGCGAGCACATGACCTCGATGACCGTGGTACGGCCCTCGTTCATCTGCGCGTCGACGGCCTTGCGCAGCGCGGGACCGACCTCGTCGAGCGAGTCGACCACGATGCCCTCGGCCCCCATCGCCTGCGCGATCCCGGCGAAGCTCTCGCTCTCCAGCTCGCCCGCGACGAACCGGCGGTTGTAGAAGTCGACCTGGTTCTTCTTCTCCGCACCCCACTGCCGGTTGTGGAAGACCACGGCGGTGACCGGGATGTCGTGCCGCACCGCGGTCATGATCTCGACCATGCTCATCCCCCACGCGCCGTCACCGGCGTAGGCGATCGCGGGCCGGTCGGGGCACGCGGCCTTGGCGCCGATGATGGTCGGCAGCGCGTACCCGCAGTTGCCGAAGCTCATCGGCGCGAAGAAGCTGCGCGGCTCCTCGAACCGCAGGTAGCTGTGCGCGACGGAGTTGATGTTGCCGATGTCGGTGGACACCATCACGTGCTCGGGCATCGCCTTTTCGAGTTCGCGGAGGACCTGGCGGGGGTGCAGCCAGTTGTGCTCCTCCTTCTCCTGCTCGGCGATCATGTCGAGGCTGTACGGGTCGGTCTCGTGGATCCAGGCGCTGAGCTCCCGCTCCCACGTCTCCTTCTCCTCGCGGATCTCGTCGGCACGCTGGCCGCGGGTCGCGTCGCAGGCGAGCGTCCGCTTGCGCAGCCGCTCGGTGAGCGCCGCGGCGGATTCCCTGGCGTCACCGCAGATGCCGACGTCGATCTTCTTGACCAGGCCCAGCATCTTGTTGTCGGCGTCGACCTGGATGATCTTCGCGTTCTTGGGCCAGTAGTCCATGCCGTGCTGCGGGAGCGTGCCGAACGGGCCGAGCCGGGTGCCGAGCGCGAGGACGACGTCCGCCTTGGAGATGAGCCGCATGGCGGCCTTCGAACCCTGGTAGCCGAGCGGGCCGCACCACTGCGGGTGGCTCGCCGGGAACGAGTCGTTGTGCTGGTAGCTGTTCACCACCGGCGCGCCGAGCCGCTCGGCGAGTTCGCGGCATTCCCCGACACCGCCGGAGAAGACGACGCCGCCGCCCGCGACGATCACCGGGAACTCCGCCCCGGCGAGCAGATCGGCCGCCTCGTCGAGGCTGCGGGTGCCGCCGGGACCGCGGTCGAGCCGCTGCGGCACCGGGATCTCGGCCTCGATCTCGCCGTAGAAGTGGTCGCGCGGGATGTTGAGCTGGGTCGGCCCCATCTCCGACATCGCGCGGTCGAAGGCCCGGCCGGTGAACTCCGCCATCCGGTTCGGGTTGTTCACGTGTGCCTGGTACTTCGTGAACTCCTGGAACATGGGCAGCTGGTTGGCCTCCTGGAAGCCGCCGAGGCCGATCCCCATCGTCCCGGTCTCCGGCGTGATCATGACCACCGGGCTGTGCGCCCAGAACGCGGCCGCGATCGCCGTGACGCAGTTGCTGATGCCAGGGCCGTTCTGGCCGATCACCACGCCGTGCCGGCCGCTGGCGCGCGCGTAGCCGTCGGCCATGTGCGCCGCGCCCTGCTCGTGCACGACCGGGATCAGCTTGATGCCCGCCGGCGCGAAGATGTCCATGGCGTCCATGAAGGCCGAGCCCATGATGCCGAAGATCTCGGTCACGCCGTTGGCCGCCAACGTCTCGACGAAGGCCTCCGAGGGGGTCATCTTCTGCGGCCCCGTTGCTCGCTCGCTCACTGCCTGCTCCCTGAACGTCGTCGTCGCAAAATCTGGAACGAAAGATTCCGAAAACTTGGATTTGCTCGGACTGTAGGCGGCGCGACCCACCCAAGTCAACGGGTTGTCTTCAAGTCCGAGACGCGGTGTACTGTTTTCCGAGACACGAGGGAGACGGTGTGGAACTGATCCAAGAGCCGGACGGACCGCTGTCCGGCGACACCCCGGCGCTGCGGCTGTTCGCCCTGCTCGAACTCATCGCGGCCAGCGACCACCAGGTCTCGCTGCCGGCGCTCGTCGCGGAGACCGGCCTGCCCAAGCCGACCCTGCACCGCATGCTCCAGCAGCTGGAGTCGGCGGGCCTGCTGCTGCGAGAAGCCGACGGCCGCAGCTACACCACCGGCGCGCGACTGCACCGGCTCGCGGAGAACCTGCTGCTCAACGACTCCCGCAACGGCGGGCGGCACGTGATCCTGCAGCACCTGGTCGAGGAACTCGGCGAAAGCTGCAACATCACCGCACTGTCCCGCGGCGAGGTGGTCTACCTCGACCGCGTGGAGACGCCGGAGCCGCTGCGGTTCTACCTGCGGCCCGGCTCCCGGGTCCCGGTCCACTGCTCGGCGAGCGGCAAGCTGTTCCTCGCCCAGATGCCCAAGCAGCAGCGCCGCAAGCTCATCGGGCACGCCCCGCTCAAGCGCTACACCGACAAGACGATCACCGAGCCCGACGCCCTGGAGGCCGAGCTCGACCGGATCTCCGAACAGGGTTACGCCGTCGACGACGAGGAGTTCCTCCCTGGGCTGGTCTGCGTCGCGGTGACGGTGCCCCGCGAGGACGGCGGGCAGCCGATTCTTGGCGTCGCGGTCCAGGCCCCGGTCATGCGCCTGTCGCTCGACGACGTCACCACGACGCTGCCCGCGCTGCGCGCCGCCGCCGAAGCCATGAGCCGTCACGAGATCACCGCCGCCACCACCGACGCCGCGTCGGGAGAGGAGCAGCCGTGACGACCCGGATGCCGGACGCCACAGTGGACGCGCGGGAGCTGTTCGGCCTCGACGTCGACCTCAAGGTCCCCGCGTTCGCCGAGCCCGACGAGCACGTCCCCGCGCGCGACGACGCCTACCGCTTCGATCCCGAAGTGACCCTCGCCCTGCTGCTCGGCTTCGCGCACAACCGGCGGGTGCTGGTACACGGCCGGCACGGCTCGGGCAAGTCCACGCACGTCGAGCAGATCGCCGCCCGGCTCAACTGGGGTTGTCTGCGCGTGAACCTCGACGGCCACGTCGGACGGCTCGAACTCGTCGGCCGCGACGCGGTGACCCTGCGGGAAGGCAAGCAGGTCACCGAATTCCGCGAGGGGATCCTGCCGTGGGCGGTCCGGCGCCCGGTCGCGCTGGTACTGGACGAATACGACGCCGGGCGCCCCGACGTCATGTTCGTCATCCAGCGGCTGCTCGAAAAGGAAGGCCGGTTCACCCTCCTCGAACGCAACGAGGTCCTCCACTCGCACCCGGGTTTCCGGCTCTTCGCCACCGCCAACACCAGCGGCCTCGGCGACCACGACGGGCTCTACCACGGCGTGCAGCGGATCAACCACGCCCAGCTGGACCGCTGGAACGTCGTCGCCAAACTCGACTACCTGCCCGCCGAGACCGAGGTCGGCATCGTCCGCGGCCAGGTGTCCACTGTGGACGAGCGGACCGCGGCGGCCATGGTCGCGCTCGCCCGGCTCACCCGCCAGGGCCACGAATCCGGCGACCTCGCCACGCTGATGTCCACCCGGACCGTCGTGACCTGGGCGGAGAACACCGGCTATCTCGGCGATCCCGCGCTCGCGCTGCGCATGACGTTCACCAACAAGTGCGCGGAGTTCGAACGGGAGATCGTCGACGAGTACTTCCAGCGGTGTTTCGACCGCGACCCGGAACCGCGCGAACTGCGCGCGAGCGCCTGAGCGATGATCCACGACGCCCTCGCCGACCGCGCCGCCGCCCGCGCGGCGCACCGGCTCGACCTCCTGCGCGGCACCACGGTCCGGGCGATCGGCAGGGACCGCGAGGTACGGTTCCGAGCCGGGGAGCCGTATCGGGGTGCGAGCAGGCTGACGATGCTGGCGCCGCACTTGCGTGCCACTGCGGACGACGACCCGCGATGCCTGCGCGGCGCCGCCGACGGGCTCGCACTGCGGATGCGGTACACCGACCCCGTACCGCACAGGAAACACCGGCCGGACGGCGACATCGGCGGCCTGGTGTTCGACCAGCTCGAACAGTTCCGCGTCGAATCCGTTGTGCCACCGTGGTTTCCCGGTGCGGCGGCGAACGTCCGGCACCGGGTCGAGCACTGGCTGGTCACCGCCGACGCCGACGGGATCACTCAGACGAATTCGGGCCTGCTCCTGCACACCGTGGCAGCCATGGCCTGGTCGCATCTCACCGGGTTCCCGGTGCCCGCCCTCGTGGAGGAGGTCATCGAGCCGATGCGGGCCGCCCTCGCGCCCGAGTTCGGTCCCCGGATCGCCCGGCTCGGCAAGGTGCGCGGCGAGCAAGAACGCTTCGCTCCCCTGGCAACGGAGTTCGCCGTCGGCGTCGCGGACCTGCTGGGCGCCCCCAGCGGACGACCACGCCGCGCGCTGTCCGCCGGACAACGCGCGCTCGCCGACCTCCTCCGCGGCTCCGGGCCCGAGGACGCCGGTGTCCCGGTCGCGGGTGACCCGCGCCATCTGTCCGAAGTGGACGGATACCGGATCTTCACGACCGCCCACGACCGGCAGCGCGACGCGACCGGCCTCGTCCGTCCCGCGCAGCAGAAGGAGTTCCGGCACCGGCTCGACGATCTCGTCCGCCACGCCCGGCTGAACCGCGCCAAGATGCTGCGCGACCTCGCCGCCGCGCTCGCGATCCCGGCTGCCGACGGCTGGGAACACGGCCTCGAAAGTGGCCACGTCGACGGTCGCCGCCTCGCCACCCTGATCACCTCGCCCAGCGAGACGCGGGTCTTCCGGGCCGAGGCCGTCACCAGGAAGGCCGACGTCTCCGTCACCTTCCTGCTCGACTGCTCGGGTTCCATGAAACAGCACGTCCCGCTGACCTCGGTACTCGTCGACACCCTGACCCGCGTGCTGGACGAACTCGGTGTCACCACCGAGGTTCTGGGCTTCTCCACCGACGGCTGGAACGGCGGCCGCGCGCGACGGGACTGGGCAAGGGCCGGTCGCCCCGCCGAACCCGGGCGGCTCAACGATCGCCTGCACCTCGTCTTCAAGAACGCCGACGACTCGTGGCGGCGATCGCGCCTCGGCATCGCCGGGCTGTTCAAAGCGGACCTCTTCCGCGAAGGCCTCGGCGGCGAGGCGGTGCGCTGGGCTGCCGAGCGCTCCCGTGCCCTCGGCGCCCGCCGCGGCCTCGTCGTGGTGTTCTCCGACGGAGGCCCCGCCGACAGCGCAACCGCCGCGCAGAACCCCGATGGCTTCTTGGAGACCGACCTGCTCCGCGCCGTCCACGAGGCCGAAACCCGCGGATCCGAGGTCCACGCGCTGAGCCTTGGCGTCGACCTCGGTCACTTCTTCGCACGGTCCCTCGTGCTCCCCGCCCAGGACCGGGCCGATCAGTCCATGGTGGACGAAATCATCGCGGCACTCGGGGCCGGCCGGTGAAACTCGTGCACCGCGGCAAGGTCCGCGACGTCTACACCGACCGCGGCGACACCGTCCTCGTGGCCACCGACCGGCTGTCGATGTTCGACGTCGTTCTCCCCACTCCCGTACCGGACAAGGGAAAGATCCTCACCGCGCTGTCGCTGTGGTGGTTCGGACGCCTCGCCGACGTCGTCCCGCACCACGTCCTCCCGGCCGTGGACGTGCCGCCCGAGTTCGCCGGCCGCGCCGTCCGCTGCCGCGGCCTGGCGATGCTCCCGGTCGAATGCGTGGCCCGCGGCTACCTCACCGGCGGTGGCCTGGCCGAGTACCGCGCCACCGGCGCGGTTTCCGGAGTCCCGCTCCCCGCCGGGCTGACGGACGGTTCCCGGCTGCCCGAGCCGATCTTCACTCCGTCCTGGAAAGCCCCGGCCGGTCAGCACGACCGCCCGATCACCTTCGCCGAAGTCGCCGGCCTCGTCGGCGCCGAAACCGCCGCCCGGCTGCGCGAGCTGACCCTCGACGTCTACCGCGCCGCCGCGGAAATCACCGAACGGCAAGGAATTCTCCTCGCCGACACGAAACTGGAGTTCGGCCACGACGCCTCCGGCGATCTGTACCTCGGCGACGAACTCCTCACCCCGGACTCCTCCCGCTTCTGGTCCGCCGATTCCTGGCAGCCCGGCCGCGCACAGCACAGCCTCGACAAGCAGTTCGTCCGCGACTGGGCCGTCTCGACCGGCTGGGACAAACACCCGCCCGGCCCGCCGGTGCCCCCCGACGGTCGTCGCCGCCGTCCGCTCCCGCTACGCCGAGGTCTACCACCGCCTCACCGGGCTGAAGGGGACTGTCGTCTCGTAGGATGCGCTGAAGGGCGCTTTCGTCGCATGGCATGCGAGGAAAGCGCCCTTCAGCACGCTTTGAAGCCGCCTCACATGTTCTCGGCGCCGGTTCTGATCGCGGCGCGGATGCGGGGATAGGTACCGCAGCGGCAGACGTTGCGGAGGCCGTCGAGGTCGGCGTCGGTGATCTCCCGGCCTTCGGCGGCGACGCGCCGGACCAGCGCGACGGCGGCCATGATCTGACCCGGCTGGCAGTAACCACACTGCGCCACGTCGTGTTCCAGCCACGCCTCCTGCATCGGGTGCAGCTCCTTGCCCACGGTGGCCGGAAGTCCTTCGATGGTGGTGACCTCGTCGGACGGCCGGAGATCCTTGACGGGGATCGCGCAGGGGTTCACCGCCTTGCCGTTGAGGTGGCTGGTGCAGGCCTTGCAGACGTTGATACCGCAGCCGTATTTCGGCCCGGTGACGCCGAGGATGTCGCGCAGCACCCACAGCAGGCGCACGTCGTCGGCGACGTTCACGGTGACCTGCGCACCGTTGACGCGGAAAGTGTGTTCGGGCACCGAAACTCCCCTCTTCAGCGGGCGTACCGCAGACCGTCCACAGGGGACGGTGGAATCGGCGGGACGGTCGGTTTGGGCTCGAAGGAGAGCGTGCCGTGGTTGATCGGGAAACGCGTCGGCATCGTCCCGGTCGCGCGGCCGTACGCGCAGGCGACCGCGGCCATCGAGGCGGCGACGCCCAGCTCTCCCGCCCCGCCCGGCTCGTCCGAGGTGCTCGGCATGACGACGATCCGGAGTTCGGGCGGGGTGTTCCACTGGCGCGTGTAGAAGTAGTTGTCCCAGCTCGCTTCGAGGAAATATCCGTCGCGCAGGTGCAGGCTGGACGTCAGGGCCAGCGCGATGCCGTCCATCACGCAGCCCATCATCTGGGCCTCCAGTCCGCGCGGGTTGACCACGAGGCCGACGTCCACGGCGAAGACGACCTTCGTGACGCGGGGCCCGGACACGCCGTCGCGGATGGGCCTGCCAACAGTTTCGGGGCGGCAGTCGATCTCCACCAGCGCCGCGCTGACGGCCTTGTATTCGCCGTGGAACGCGATGCCCTGCGCGGTCCCCTCGGGCATCCGCCGTCCCCACTCGCCGTCCTCGGCGGCCTTGCGCAGCACCGCCCGGGAGCGGTCGTCGCGAAGGAAGCCGTCCCGGAATCGGTACGGGTCCTTGCCGACCTTCCCGGCGAGCTGGTCGACGACGAGTTCCCGGGCACAGGCGACGTCGGGCGAGTAGACGTTGCGCATGCTGCCGGTGTTGAAGCTCTTGCCGGTCTCGCTGAGCAACTGCGTGCTGAAGCCGAAGTCGTACGGCATCGACTGGCTGAGCTGGAAGAAGGTTTCGGAGAACCCGATGTCCCCCACCGGGAGCCGCGCGGCCATGGCGGTGATGACCTCGCCGAGCCCGTGGCCGAGATCGGTGGACACGCTGGTGTGCCGCTGCTGGTAACCGAGCACGGTGCCACCGAGATACGACGCGCGCACGCGCGAGGTGGCCATCGGGTGGGTTCGGCCCTGGCGGGAGTCGTCGGCCCGGTGCCACATGAGCTTGACCGGTTTGCCGATCTTCTGGGAGACCTCGGCCGCCTCCGCTGCCGCGTCGTGGAACAGCTTGCGCCCGAAGGACCCTCCGCCCTCGACGACATGCACGGTAACGCTGCCGGGCGGCAGCCCGAGTTTCGCGGCGATGGCCTGTTTGGCGACGATCGGGGCCTTCAGCGCCGACCAGATCTCGGCCCTGCCGGGCCGCACGTCGGCGACGGCACAGTTGGGTTCGAGCGCGCTGTTGCCACGAAAGGAAAAAGTGAACTTGCCTTCGACACAGGGAACCAGCGGCGGCGGCCCGATCGGCAGCTCCGCGGCGGCCAGCTCCTTCAGCACGCTTTCGTCGGATTTCCCTTCCGCGGTGCCGGGTTTCCACGACACGCGCAGCGCGCGCACGGCGTCGACGCACTGGCCGAAGGTCTCGGCGCGCACCGCGACCCCGGTGGAGATCACGCAGACGTCGGTGACTCCCGGCAGGCCGCGGACCTCGGCGAGATTGGCCACCGAGCCGACCCGCCCGTTGACCGTCGGCGGACGGCACACCATCGCCGGTTTCGCACCCGGGACGTCGAGGTCCATCGCGAACACCTTGCGCCCGGTCACCGCGGCCAGCGCGTCGATCCGGTTGTGCGGCTTGCCGATCACGGTGAAGTTCTCGCGTGCGGTCAGTTCCACGGGCACCTGGCGGGTTCGCGTGCTCGCCGCTTTCTCCGCGAGAGCACCGATCTCGACACGGCGGCCGGAGCGATCGGAGACGACCCCGCCCTTCAACGTCAGGGCACTCGCCGGCGAGCCGAGTTCGGCCGCGGCGGCGTCCAGCAACCGGCGCCGGGCGATCGCGGCGGCGACCCGGATCGGGGTGTAGGTCGCGACGGTCGTGTTCGACGCGCCGGTGAGCTGGTTGAACAACAGCTCCGGCCGGGCGTCGGCCAGCGCGACCCGCACCCGGTCCAGCGGCACTGTCAGCTCCTCGGCGATGAGCATGGCCGAGGAGGTGGTGATGCCCTGCCCGACCTCGGCGCGAGGCAACGCGAACGACACCGTGCCGTCCGGTTCGACCTCGACGGAGATCAGGCCCGACGTCGGCAACGCCGCCGCGGTCAGCATGTCGTTGAGGTCGACCAGTTTCGTCAGATCCGGCGAAGGCAGCTCGGCGCCGGCCGCGGGTCTCGGCCCGAACTCGGCCGCCGTCACGAGGATCGGCGCCGCGAGAACGTAGCCGAGGAACCTTCGCCGCCCGATGGACTCCCCCATCGCTCAGCCCGGCCGGTTGGTCTCGGGGATTTCGATCCTCGTCCCCTTGCCCTTGGTGAGGTAGAAGAGGATGTACTGCCGCGCGGCTTCGTCGAGGACCCAGGCGGCCTCGGGCACCAGCGGCAGCGGGAGGAGGCCTTCGCGGAAGGCCACCAGCGCGGGCCACGCGGCGGCGATCGCCGGTCCCCAGATCGGCTCGCGGGGAATGGCGTCCCAGTCGGCCACCTGGTCGCCGACCAGGTACCGGGCGAGCGCGTTGCACAGCGGCCTGCTGATGCTGCCGGGGCTGGTCTGCTCGGCGAGCTGGCCGAGCAGGATGTCGGTCAGCTCGACACCCTCGCGGGTCGGCCCCATGGCGGGCGGCAGGACCTGTGCCGACTGGGCGTTCGCCGCGTCCCAGGTGGCGGGGATGTACTCGTCCCTGATGCCGAGCATGTGCGCGGTCACCTGCCACACGTGCAGATAAGCCGTGGATTCGGCGGTACTGATCGGGACCTTCCATTCGCGCATCCTGCGCATCGCGAACGTCGGCAGGGTGTGCCAGGTGACGAGCATGTCGTTCTGGCTGATCGGGATGTCGCCGGTCCAGTGCGGAGACTGCTTCAGCAGATGCCGGACCGCCGCGTGCACCAGCCGCGTCTTCACGGCGTTGACCACACACGAGCCGTCGGGTCGGTACGCGTTCAAGGCGCCGACGGCGAATCCGAGGATGCTGGTCTTGGCGACGCGATCCTCCATGTCCGCGCCGCCCTTGGAGTAGTAGACCGCGCGCGCCTCCTTGGGGATGGCGGTGCTCAGCATGCCGCCGCCGACGCCGTTGAGCAGGTTGAGATACAGCCCGCGGGATTTGGTGAATTCGGCGGCGGTTTCGAGCTTTCCACGGTCCGCCCACGAAGGCAGCTGACGTGCTCTGTCCATAAAGGACCGAAGGTCGGCGGGCAGCCCGGCGGGCGGCGGCTGGTCGTTGCGCGTCCACTCCGCCAGCAGGCGGTTGACCTCGGGCACCGCGCCGCGATCGAGCAGCGACGCCACCAGCGGGTCCGCCTCCTCGTCCCACACCCACCGCGGATCGGCCCCTGCCCCCGAACCCGCGACGGACCCGCTCGCCGCCCATGCCCAGGCCGGGGACGCGACCCCCAGCGCACCGAGCGCGCCAAGGGCGCCACCCGAGATCAACATCTTGCGCCTGCTGAGTTCCGCCATACCGTGAACTCCTCCTCGGGTCCGGCCCATCAGGACGGGCGGTTGATCTCGGGGATTTCGATGCTGATCGGACGCGCCTCGGACAGGTAGAGCAGGGCCGCCTTGCGCAGGAACTCGTCGAAGAGCCAATAGGCCTGCGGCGCGCCAGGGAAGGGAAGCAACCCTTCGCGAACGGCGATGAACGGGCCCCAGCTCGCCTTCAGCAGCGGATCCCAGACCGGTTCCCTGGCGATCGCCAGCCAGTCGGCGATCCGGTCGCCGAGCAGGAAGCGGGTGAACGCGCCGAGGATGTGCTTGCTCAGCACGCCACCGTCGACCGGCGAACCGAGATCGAGCAGGATATCGGCGAGTTCGACACCCTCGCGGGTCGGCGCCAGCACCGGGTCCAGCACCTGCTTGGCCTGCGCGTCGGCCGCGCTCCACGACGCGGGAATGTACTCGTCCATGATGCCGAGCATGTGCGCGCCGATCTGCCACGAGTGCAGGAAGGCCTCGGACTCGGCGGCCGGGATCGGCACCTGCCACGCGGTGAGCTTCTGCATCACGGTCGTGGGCAGGCTGTGCCAGGTGACCATCATGTCCGCCTGGCTGATCGGGATCTTCTCGCCGGAGACGTCCGGCCAGTGCGGCGACTTCGGCAGCAGATGCCGCACCGCGGCGTGCACCAGCCGGGTCTTGACGCACGTCACGATCATTTCGCCGTCGGGCTGATAGGCGTTGCGCGAGCCGATGTCGTAACCCAGTTTGGCGGTCTTGGAGATGCGGTCCTTCATGTCCGCGCCGCCCTTGGAGTAGTAGACCGCGCGTGCCTCGTGGGGAATGACCGTGCTCATCATGCCGCTGGCCAGCCCGTACAGCACGCCGAGGTACAGCCCGCGCTTTTCGTTGAACTTCACCGCGGTGGCCAGCTTTCCCCGGTCCGCCCACGGAGGCAGGCGGCGGGCGCGCTCCATGAAGTCCCGCAGATCGGCGGGCAGCCCGTCCGGTAGCGGCTGGTCGTTCCTGGTCCAGGTCCGCAACAGCGCGTTGACCCTGGGCACGTCACCGCGGTCGAGCAGCGAGGCGACCAGCGGATCGGCTTCCGGGTCCCAGACCCAGCGCGGGTCGGCGCCTTCGCCGGCGCCCGCGACCGAGCCCCGGGGCGACCACGTCCACGTCGACGCCCACGCGGGTGTCGCGGCGGTCAGCGCGCCAAGCGCGCCCAACGCCCCGCCCGCCTTCAACACGTTGCGCCTGCTGAGACTGTCCATGCCTTCGCTCCTCCTCCTTGAGGTCGCGAGCGCCTGATACGATGAAACACGATGCGCATCCGCGTATCACCATGAGAGCACAGCGTGTCGGCCATCACAAGACCTGTCGCGAGGACGGAGTTCGGCGGTCGAGGCAGAACTTGAGGCAGAATCGGTCGTCTCAGGAGGTGATCGTGGAACCTGCGCTGTCCGCCCTCGGGGCGACGTCAGGCTCGGAATCGATGCTGGAACGCGCGTATTCCGAGGCTGTCGAACGGGTCGACGACAGGGACGACACCCGCACGCGCATCCTCGACGCGGCGTACGAGCAGTTCTGCCGCATGGGCATCCAACGGTCCACAATGGAGGATGTGGCCCGGCGGGCGGCTGTCTCGCGGATCACCGTCTACCGCCGGTTCGCCACGAAGGACACCCTGGTCGAACACGTGGTGCGGCGGGAGTTCCGCCGATATTTCGACCAGTTCCTCATCGACATCGAGCGTGCCGAAACCGTCGCCGACCGGGTCGTGCTGGGTTTCGTGAGCTCGTTGCGCGCCATCCGCGGCAACCCGCTGATCGGCGGCCTGATCGCCGCGGAGCCGGACCTGTTCGTGTCGTCGATGACCAACGACGGCGGCCGGACACTCGCCACCGTGCGGCAGTTCGTCGCGGGCCAGCTCCGCCACGAACAACGCGCCGGCACGGTGGACCGCGCGGTGGACGCCGATCGCGTCGCCGAGCTGATGGTCCGCGTCTCGGCCTCGTTCCTGGCCATTCCCAGTCACCTCATCGACCTCGACGACGACGAGCAGGTGGCCGAGGTGGCCCGGCAGTTCCTCGTCCCGATGCTGCGGCCGCCCGGAAAATCACGCTGACCCGTTCGGCGCGTACCCTCGCTGGCGCAGGTCTATCCGGGGAGGGCGCGGTGTTCGTTCACGTCGGCGGTGACGGCGCGGTCCGGGTCGAGGAAGGCGACGACTGCACCCGGCTTCACGTCGCCACCGAGCTGGATTCGGCGGCCACGGGCCAAGCGTTGCGCGACGCCGGTTTCGGCGGCCCGGCCGACGAACCGGACAGCGCCTGGCTTTCGGTCGAATCCCTGCGCGAGAACGCATCGCGTGGTTCCGTCGGCGCGGACTGGCCCGGGCGTTGGGACGCGATGATCGCGTACGCGGCGCGGAAGGGCTGGCTGACGGCGGACGGCACGAAGGTCGCCGCCCATATCGAACACCCCGCACCGGCCTGACCGGACTCAGCCGGCTTCCACCGCGGTTTTCAGTGCCCGCACGACCCGTTCGTACTCCGCCTTGATCGCCTCGTACTGCTCGGCGATCACGGTCGCGACCAGGGAACCGGACCACGTTTCCGTGTCCGTGTAACGACTTCTGCCGCTCGCCAGCGGCTCGACCTCGAAGCTGTGCCGCCCCAGCAGAACGTCGGGCACGCCGCCCAGCCACACCAGCCGCCGCTGCGGGAGCGCCTCGACGATCTCGGCGGTGAACGACTGGTCACCGGCGACGCCGCCGGACACCCTCAGCTTCAGCTTCGCCCCCGGAACCGCTTCGGGCACCGGATCATCGACGACCATCGTGGGATGCCAACGGGAATAACGACCGAAGTCGACAAGAACCCGCCACACCGCCTCGGGCGGCGCCGCGACGTCCACCACGGTCCGGATCAGCGAACCCTGCGTCATGGAGCACGACGATAGCCCCGCCGAGGTCCGGTGCCGACCGGATTTTCACCGGCCGGCTCTGGCGTCGGGCAGGGTGCCGACCACCGACCCGGCCACGGTGTGCAGCCGCAGCCGCTGATCGCGTGCGCGCTTGCGGAGGCGGGTGAACGCTTCGTGCAAGGTGATCTGGTACCGCTCGGCGAGCACTCCCTTGGCTTGTTCGATCACGATCCTGGTGTCCAGCGCGGTCTGCAGCTGGGTGACGAGCCCGCGCAGGCGGGCCAGCTCGGCGAGCTCTTCGTTTCCGGTGTCGGATCCGTACCCCGAAACCATGTCGTCTCTCTTCCCCGGCGCGGAAGTGACCGATGACCTGGTCTGCCAGTTCCATGCATACCCGAACGGGGGCGGACGTAACTACCCCGGCAAGGCGGAAACCGGTTTTGTCGGTGGTGCGGGGTAGCGTTCCCTCCTGTGATGCACATCACTGAAGGGAAGGCGTCGGATGGCTGTACTACTCGCGATCGGTACCCGCAAGGGGCTGTGGCTGGCCACCAGCACGGATGGGCGGGCGAGCTGGGAGCTGAGCGGACCCCAGCACCCGATGACGGAGGTCTACGCGGTCGGCATCGACGTCCGCAGGGGCAAGCCAAGACTCCTGGCCGGCGTCACCAGCGAGCACTACGGGCCCAGCGTGGCGACGAGCGATGATCTGGGCGCGAGCTGGCAGGAGCCCGATCACGCCCCGATCGCCTTCCCGGAGGACACCGGGGAGTCGCTCGCCAGGGTGTGGCAGCTGACGCCCGGCCCGGCGAGCGAGCCCGCCGTGGTCTACGCCGGGGTCGAGCCGTCGGCGCTGTTCCGCTCCGCCGACGGAGGCCGGACCTACGAGCTGGTCCGCGGTCTGTGGGACCACCCGCACCGGGAGCACTGGACACCGGGAGGCGGCGGCAAGGCCATCCACACGGTGATCCCGCATCCGGCGACGCCGGGCCGGATCACCGTCGCGATGTCGACCGGCGGCGTCTACCGCACGGAGGACGGCGGCGCTTCGTGGCAGGCACGCAACACCGGCATCAAGGCCGTGCACGTCCCCGATCCGTACCCGGAGTACGGCCACTGCGTGCACAAGGTCGCCACGCATCCCCAAGCGCCGGAACGCTTCTACGCGCAGGTGCACCACGGCGTCTACCGCAGCGACGACGACGCGGCCAGCTGGCGGTCCATCGCCGACGGGCTGCCCAGCGACTTCGGCTTCCCGATGGTGGTCCACCCGCGGCGGCCCGAGGTGATCTACACCTTCCCGCTGGTGGCCGACATGCGACGTTTCCCGCCGGAGGCCCGATGCCGGGTGTACCGCAGTGAGGACGCCGGTGAGTCCTGGGAGGCGCTGGGCGCCGGGCTGCCGGACGAGTTCTGGGCGGGGGTCATGCGTGACGCGATGTGCGCCGACGACGCCGAGCCCGCCGGGGTCTACTTCGGCTCGCGGACCGGTGACGTCTACGCCAGCCGCGACGAGGGCGACAGCTGGCGGCTCGTCGCGTCGCATCTGCCGGATGTGCTGTGCGTCCGGGCCGCGACGGTGTGACGATGCGGGTCATCGTGTTGCTTCCGGGAGTGCTGCGCGAGAAGGCGGGCGGGCAGGGCCGCCTCGTCGTCGAGGTCGATGAGCCCGCCACCTTGGGCTCCCTGCTCGATGTGCTGGCCAAGGAGCACCCGGCGCTGGAGCGGCGGCTGCGCGACGAGCAGGCCGGGTTGCGCCGCTACGTCAACTTCTTCGTGGACGGCGAGGAATGCCGTCGCTCCGGCGGCTCCGCCACCCCGCTCCGGGAGGCCGCCGAGGTCCAGATCATCCCGTCGGTGGCAGGAGGCTGATCAGGTAAGGATTTCGGGGACCCCCGCCCCGGCGCCACGTGTCGTCGCCGGGACGATCGGCGGGAGGCAAAGGCATGAGCGAAGCTTGCGAGCGAATCATGCGCCAAAAGGGATCGAACACAGTCTCGCGGAGCGAGGCGATCGCATGAGCGAATGGGCACCACTGACCCATGTCGAAGGGCTGGAACTGCTGGGCGGCCACGGGCGGGTCCGGGTTCCCCTCCGGACGGACCACGGCGTGCTGCTGGAGATCGAATACCCCGCGGGCGTGGGCTCGCCGGTCCACGCGCACGAGCACGACAGCTTCGTCCATCTCCTCTCCGGCCGCCTCACCGGCACGCTCTCCGGCCATACCGTGCAGCTGCTCCCCGGGGAGTCGCTGCTGCATCCGCGAGGAGTCCCGCATTCCGTCGAGGCGGTGGCCGACAGCCGGTGGCTGGAATTCAAGGCACCGGCCCCCGATCTCGCGCGGACGCTCGGCCGGTAGCCGGAACGCACTGTCCACTCAGGACTACCGGGTCCGGGGCGCGACGGCGGAACCGGCGGAAGAGCGGCTGGCCGAGCAGCAGCCCGGCCAGCACCAGCGCGATGCCGAGCAGCTGCCGCACGGTGAGCGTGTCCCCGGCCAGCATGGTGCCGAGCAGGACACCGGTGACGGGATTGAGCAGTCCGATGAGTCCCACGGACGCGGCGGGCAGGTGCTTGAGGCCCGCGAACCACGCGGTGAAGGCGAGTGCGGTCGCGACGACGGTGACGTACGCGAAGCCGAACAGCATGTCCCCGTCCAGTGCCGGCGGGGCGCCCTCGACCACGAGCGCGGGCGGGATCAGGAGGACGCTGCCCGCGATGAGCTGCCACGAGGTCGAAGCGAGGACGTCGACCTCCCCCGCCCACCGCTTCGCGAGGATGTACCCGACCGACGACAACACCATGGCGCCCACCGAAGCGGTCACGCCGAGCGCGTCCACCCGCACCGCCGCGGTCAGCAGCATCAGGCACGCCCCGGTGATGCCGATCGCGGCGCCCGCCAGCGCGCGGACCGCCGGCCGTTCGGCGGCCAGCAGCCAGGCCAGCAGCATCAGCACCACCGGCGAGGTGGCCATGATCATCGAGGCCAGGCTGGTCGGCAGCCGGTGCGCCGCGACATAGATCAGGGTGAAGAACGCGCTGGTGTTCAGCGCGCCGAGCACCAGCGACTTCCCCCACCACGATCCGCGCGGCCGCCGCCGGCACACCGCGAGCAGGAGCAGCCCGGCCGGGAGCGCACGGAGGATCGCCCCGTACAACGGCACTCCCGCGGGCAGGTGCTCGTGGGTGACGAAGTAGTTGGTGCCCCAGGCGATCGGCGCGACAGCGGTGACCAGGCTCCACCGCAGAGTACCTTCCATGGAAGGTACAATAGCTTCCTGGGAAGCTATTATGGAAGGGTGACCGAACCGCTGGACCACGTCGCCCGCATCCAGGCCGAATGGGCGCGCGAGCGTCCCGATCTCGATGTGAGCCCCCAGGGCGTGATCGGCCGCCTGCACCGGGTGGCCGCGCTGCTGACCGACCAGCTCTGCCTGGTGTATCACCGCTATGGGCTCAGCGAGGGCGAGTTCGACGTCCTGGCCGCGCTCCGCCGGGCGGGCGATCCCTTCGAGCGGGCGCCAGGGGAACTGGCCGCGTTCACCATGGTCACCACCGGGGCCATGACCAAACGGCTCGACCGGCTGGAACGCGCCGGTCTGGTCGCGCGCCGCCCCAGCACGACCGACGGGCGCGGCCGGGTGGTCGCACTGACCCCGGCGGGGCGGGACCTGTTCGACGAGGCGTTCACCGAGCACATGCGCAACGAGCGGCGGCTGCTGGACGACCTCACCCCGGCCGAGGCCACCCGGCTGGAGCACCTGCTCACGGACTGGCTCGCGCGGCTCGAAGCACCTCGCCCGCCCCGCCCGCGGTAGCCGGGCTACCGCGCGGTGTCCCCGGTCTGCGTGCGGATCCAGTCGGTCAGGATGTCCACCCGCGCGATGATCTCGCGGCCGGGCTGGGGGCACGGCGGGCCGCTGTTCTCGATGGCGACCAGGTTCCCGGTCCGGTTGTCGCCGGAAACGAAGTACGGCGAGCCGGAGTCGTCGGCGCACGGGCTGTTCTCGACCGTGCGCGGCACCACCGGCAGTGCTTCGAGAGTGGTCGGCGCGATCTTCGCGACGGAGAACTCCCCGCGTTTGAGGTGGTCGGACGGGGCGACGACGGTGGCCGAGGTGGAACCCCAGCCCGCGAACCGCAGCCGCTGGCCCACTTCGGGCGCCTTGTCCGGCAAGGTCAACGGGACGACGTCGTCGATCGCGGTGCTCAGCTTCGCCACCGCGAGGTCGTTGACCGGGGACTGCCGGACGTCCACCACCTGCGCCGTGTGCCCGCCGGGGTCGCCGTCCTTCAGCTTCCCGACGGTCACCGTCATGTGGTAGCGGGGCTTGCCGCCCACCCACGCGCCGTTGATGTCGTGGAAGCAGTGTCCGGCCGTGATGATCCACTCGGGGGCGATCAGGGAACCACTGCACGCTCCGCTTCGCACGCCGCCACCGCGTACCGGGATGTCCGACGACGTCAGCTTCGCGTTGAACGGCAGGACCGGGCTCACCACCGGGCGGCCGGCGGTCGTCACCGGGGACTCGGTCGTCACCGAGGCCGTCGCCGTGGGTGGCATGGCCGTCGTCGGCGCGGCCCTCGCCTGAAGAAAATGGTCGGCCCGGGTCGTCGCCTTCGTCTCACCGGTGGTGACACTGGCGAAGGCGCCGCCGACGCCCGCCAGCACGGCGGCCGAGAGCGCCCAGAGCCGCCGGGTCGACAACCGTCCCGTATTCGTCCTCATGTCCTAGAGCACGCATGACCGCCCCATGCGGTTCCGCCGCGCCGCCGCCGGTGCACCTCCGTGCACGAAACTTTCCCGATCTGACGTGGTCGTTCCCACAGTGAGGTTTTCTCGGTAGGTGCGGGGTGCGGCTTTGCTGGTGGGTGCTTTCCCGGGGGCTTGGTGGTGTGGTGAAGGGGTCCTTTGCGGCGTTGGGCGCCGGTAAGGAGGCCTTCACAGCATGCGGCGGGCCCGGGGCGCGTGTCGCGAACGGAGTCGGCGAGCGCAGGCAAGTCCCAGAGAAGTCCCAGGGACGCCCTGGGTGCATCCACCGCACCCAGGGACGCCCTTGTCGCACCTCAGGCCAGCGCACCCCAAGCGTTCTACAGCACCTCCGGCGGCACCCACGGCCCCAGAACCCTTAGCGAGAAACCGACAGTGGGGCGAGGCGTGCCCGCCGGTATCCGGCACCGCCGGGCACGCCCCGCGTTCGGTGCGGTCACGGGGAGAGGGGACCGCACCCGTCCGGCGCCGGGGGCAGATCGACCGCCCCGTCGATGACTTCGCCGGTCTCGTGCCGGACCGCGTGCGCGGTCATGTGCTGCGGCGTGTGGTGCACGGCCGGGTTCATGTGCACCTCCCTGATACCGTCCACTGTGGACACGTCGTCGGGATTGCTGAAGAACACCGTCCCGTTGTCGGCGAAGGTGACCGTCCAGTGCTGGCCGGCAACCTGGGTGTTGATCTGGAACTCCTCGCCGACGACCAGTTTCCCCGGTACCGGGCCGTCGTCGTCATAGGCCGACTTGAGCGTCCACGCGGTACCCAGTGTGCCGGTTCCCGCCGTCGAGACCGCGGGTCCGCACCGGCGTCCGCTCGCCTGGGCCGCCGGACCGGTGACCACCCCACCGGCCAAGCCGAGACCTGCCATGGCAAGCACAGCCGCCGTGATGGCTCTTCGCATCGTGTTTCCTTCCCCTGAAAGGCTTTCCGAACCTTCACCTACGAATACGCGCGCGGGTTACGGCGCCGGACCAGCACGTGGGAGACCAGCAGCAACGCCAGAACCGCCGCCTCGGTGAGCAAGCTGACGAGCGCTTCCGGTGCCGGCTGCAGCCCGTACTCGACGAAGCCGAAGACACCGATCGTCCGGGACAGCACGAATCCGCCCAGCGCGCCGAGCGCCAGCCCGGCCGCGGCGAGCCGCAGCACCACCGAACCGCTGAACACCAGCAGGACCGCGATCGCGAAGGACCCACTGGCCTGCACCAGAAAGGCCGGGCCGACGAACGGGATCACCCGGTAGCCGTGGAGATAGAGTTCGGCGTGGACGTAACCGCCGGCGGCGAGACACACGGCGATGCCGAGCCGCAGCACTCGCCCGCTCACGCGAGCCTCACGTCCTTGACGGCCAGGCCCGGATCCCCGGGCCGATAGGCCACCTCGCGGATGCCCAGCGCGTCGCCGAGTTTGCCCGCGGGCAGGGTCACCGGGGTCGGCGCGGGCCGGGTTCCCGGCTGGGGCAACGGATACGCGGTGGTGGTGGCGCTGTGGAAGGTCACATTTCCCTCGGTTTTGGTGAACAACTGGTGCACATGCCCGTTGAGGCAGGTGACCGAGGAGAACCGGCGCAGATAGGACAGCGCCTGCGTGGCGTCGTCGGTGCCCCAGCCCCAGGCCGGGTACATCGCGAACAGCGGGATGTGGCTGAAGACCACGATCGGGGTATCCGAGGAGAGTTTCGCGACGTCCTTGCGGACGAACTCCAGCTGATCGTTGCCGAGGTGCCCCAGCTTCTCCAGGCTCAGCGTGTTCACCAGCGACAGGAAGTGCACGCCCTGGACATCGAAGCTGTACCAGCCGTCGCCCGCGGTTCCGGCCCCGAACACCTTGCGGTACTTCTGGCCGGTGTCGTCGATCGAATCGTGCTCGCCGGGCACGGTCAGCACCTGTGCGGTGTGCAGGCCGCTCATCATCTGCTTGACCTGGTCGAACTGCGCCGGGGTGGCGAGGTGGGTGAGGTCGCCGGTGTGCATCACGAACGCCGGGCGGTACGGCAGCGCGTTGATCTGGTTGATGGCACGGGAAAAGGAATCCTCGACGGCGGTGTTGGCGGAGCCCTTGAACCCGAGATGGCTGTCGCTGACCTGGACGAACCGCAGCGCGTGCGGATCGTCTTCCGGCGCGGCCTCCGCCGGCCCGGTGACGTGGCTGAGGACTTCCCCGCCCGAAACGGTGAGCACCACGGCGGCGCCGAACCACGCGGTGTGGCGCAGCAGCTGCCGCCGGGTCATGCCTTCGGGCCCGTGCTCTTCCGCCGCCCCGTCCCGCGCGGTCACGGCGTCACCGTCACGGTCGCGGTCATGAACGGGTGGATGGTGCACAGGTATTCGTACCGGCCCGGGGTGGCGAAGACGTACCGGTAGGTGTCTCCTTTGTTCAGTGTCGGCGAGCGCAGCGGCCCCGCGTTCCCTGTGCTGGTCACGGTGTGCGGGTCCTGGTCCTCGTTCCGCCACGTTACGGTGGCGCCCGCCTTGACCGTGACGTCACCCGGCGCGAACGCGAAGTCCTTTATGGACACCGCGTCGGTGGCGACAGCGGGGCCGCCGGAGGACGCCGTCATGCCCGGCATGTCCGGCATGGCGGACGACGGTGCCTTGGCGGGTGTGGCGGCGGGCGGCGCGGAGCAGGCCGCGAGTCCCAGCGCGGCGGCGATCAGCAGGATGGTCGGTCCGAGGGTTTTCGTCATGCCATGACGTACGCGCCCTGGTTACGTCTCTTGTGGAGGGACGAGCACTTCCACCACCCCGGCGGACTCCCGGACCACCAGCCGGGGCAGCGGTGGCGGCTTGACCGGCAGCTGATGGAACAGCACGGCGCCGTCGACGGCGAACGCCGTGCGGTGGCACGGGCAGTTCAGCCGCCGGGCCGGGGCGTCCAGCGCCAGCCGGCAGCCCAGATGCGTGCACGTCGCCGACACCGCCCGCACCTGTCCGTCCGCGCGCTCGACGAAACCCGCGACGGACCCGAAGTCGAACGGCCGCACTCCGCCCTCGGGAAGATCCTTTCCGGCCACCACCGCCCGCCATTCCCCGTGTTCCGGCCGAAGCGTCCGATCCGGTGGCGGCGGCGAAGCGGCTTCCTCGCCACCGCTGGTCGCCAGATGGTCGACGCCCGCGCCGAGCACGGCCGCCGCCGCGGCGGTCGACGTCAGCCGGACGAACCGCCGCCGGCTGCCGCCCCTGGCCGGTGGCGCGTCGCCGAGTTCGACGGCCAGCCGCCGGTGCAGCCCGGCGACGAACTCCTCGGTGGGTGCGCCGCTCCCGGGGCGGGCCGCGCGCAGCTGGACGGCCACGCGCAGCTCCGCCTCGTCGCCGGCACCGGCGTCGAACCGACGTGGACGTCGTTGCCGCAGCAGGTCTTTGACGAACCGGCGGACTCCGCGACTGCTCACGTTCCCATCCTCTCCGCCACCGCCGCGGCCTGACGCAACGCCCGGTGCTGCAGCACCTTCGCGTTGCCCACGGTGATGTCCAGCTCGGCCGCGGCCTCCTTGAGCGAACAGGCTTCCAGGAACCGCAGCCGCAGGATCCGCCGGTAGCGGTCGGGCAGCTCCGCCAGGATCGCCTCCGCCCGCGCCAGCTTCCCGGGATCCTCCATCCCGGTCTCGAGAACCGCGATGTCCCGCTCGTCGTCCAGCACGGTGATCTCCCGGCCGAGCGTGCGCCGCCAGTGCGTCGCCAGCACCGTGCGCGCGGTCGCCAGCAGATACGCCCGCACCTCGCCGACGCTCGCCGAAACACGCAACGGCTTGAGCGCGACCAGGAAGACCTCGGTCGTGAGGTCCTCGGCGTCCGGCCGGTTGCCGACCTTCGCGAACATCAGCCGGTAAACCCGCTCGACGTTGTCGCGGTACACCGCCTCCCAATCCGGGTAGGCATCGGTACCGACCACCCGCAGCCGCGCGGGCCCTTCCGGCTCCGCTTCCGTTTCTCCCTCTCGGGCCGTCTTACGCCGTGTCCCGAAACGTCTTCCCACCGGTCACCATCCGGCCTACCGTCCTCGTCGAACCCCGCCGTCCGAGTAATACGCACGCCGGTTACACCGGCCCCGCGTAACCAGGCGCCGTACTCACGGACGACCACGTTTCGCAACGACGGGAGCCGAAGAAGTGACCAGTCCACTCTCACGCAGACGCCTGCTCGTCGCCGGTGGCGCGACCGCCGCGGCCCTCGCTCTCGGCGGCGGCGCGCCCGCCGTGGCCGCCGGTTCGGGGCAAGGCGGCGCCGATCTCGTCGCCGCGTGGAACCGGACCCTGCTCCGGATCCTGCGGACCCCGGGAGCGCAGCCCTCGACCGTGCATCCCACCCGGAGTTTCGCCATGCTGCACACCGCCGTCCACGACGCGGTGGTCGCCGCGGGCAGGACCGGCCGTCCCGCCCTGCTCGCCGTCGACGCGCCGCGGTCCGCCTCACCGGTCGCGGCGGCGGCACAGGCCGCCCACGACGTCCTGACCGGGCTGTACCCGGCGTTCGCCGGTGCGCTGGACGCCCAGCTGGCGACCGACCTGGCGACCGTGCCCGACGGGCGGGCGAAGACGTCCGGTGTCCTGACGGGGCAACGGATCGCGCGGCTGATCGCCGCGCGCCGCGCGAACGACGGGTCGGGCGCGATCCCGCCGGTCCTGCCGCCCGGCACCGAGCCCGGCCGGTACCGGCCCACTCCCCCGGCGTTCGCCCCCGCCGTGTTCACCCACTGGGCGGCCGTGACCCCGTTCGTGCTCGACCGCGCCGACCGGTTCCGGCCCGGCCCGTACCCGCCGCTCACCAGCGCCGCCTACGCCGAAGCGGTCAACGAAGTCGCGCGACTGGGCCAGGACACCAGCACCGCCCGCACCGCGGACCAGACCGTCCAGGCCCGGTTCTGGGCCGCCCCGATCTGGAACTACTGGAACGAGATCGCCCAGAGCGTCGTCCTCGGCGCGCGAAGCGGCCTGCCCACCGCCGCGCGTGTCTTCGCGGAACTCAACCTCGCCTTCGCCGACGCCGTGATCGCCTTCTACGACGCCAAATACCACTACCGGATCTGGCGTCCGATCACCGCGATCCGCCTCGCGGACACCGACGGCAACCCGGCGACCATCGGCGACCCGAACTGGACCAGCCTCGGCGTGACCCCCGCCGATCCCGCCTACCCCGGGGCGCACAGCGTCATCGCGCAGGCCGGAGCCGAGATCCTGCGCCACGAATACGGGCCGTGCCGCGACGTGACCGTCACGTCGGAGGTACTGCCCGGCACCGTCCGCACCTTCGGCTCCTTCCAGGACATCTCCGACGAAGCGGGCACCAGCCGCCTCTTCGCGGGCGTCCACACCCGGCTCGATCACAACACCGGGCGACGTCTCGGGCACGACGTCGCCCACGCCGTTCTCGACGCGTAGCCGCGGTGCGCCGACGCTAGACTCGGTGAGCCCGCCTCGACCCGAAGGGACCGGTTTGCCCACCACACCACTGCTCGACCTCGTCGACGCGTTGCTGGCCGGCCCCTCCCCCGCCCCGATCGTGACCGCGGGTGACCCCGTGCTCAGGCGGCGGGGCGAGCCGTACGAAGGCCAGCTCGGCGACGAACGGCTCGACGGTCTCCTCGGGTTGATGCGCACCACGATGCGCGAGGCGCCCGGTGTCGGCCTCGCGGCGCCCCAGATCGGGATTCCGCTCCGCATAGCGGTTCTCGAGGACCGCGCCGAGATTCTGCGGAACGTTCCCGCCGAGACGCTCCACGCCCGCCGCCGTGTTCCCCAGCCGTTCCGGGTTCTGGTCAACCCGCGCTACGAGGCGGTGGGCCCTGGCGTCGCCGCCTTCTACGAGGGCTGCCTGAGCGTTCCGGGGTGGCAGGCGGTGACGGCACGGCACGAGCGGATCCGGCTGCGCGGCCAGGACGAGACGGGCCGCGAACTCGACGAAGAGGTCGAGGGCTGGCCCGCCCGTATCGTCCAGCACGAGACCGACCACCTCGACGGCATGCTCTACCTCGACCGCGCGGAGATCCGGTCGCTGTCCACCAGCGCGCACGTACTCGGCCGCTGGGCGGACCCGACGCCGGAGAACGCGTCGCGCGCACTCGGCTTCCCGTTGCCGCAGGCCTGATCCGGTCCTTTTCGGACGGTCGGAAAACCGGTTCACGGACCGGTACGGCGCGGGGTACCGTCGGCGGTATGGCCGACCCGCTCGAAGCGTTGTTCAGGCACGGAAGGCTCGTCACGATTCCGCGCCGGGGCAAGCTCCGGCGCGCCCTGCTCGTCCGGCTCGCCGAAGAGTTCGAGCCGGGCGTGCTCTACACGGAGCAGGACGTCCGCGAGCGGCTCGCCCCGATGCACGACGACCATGCCGCGCTCCGTCGCCACCTTGTCGACGAGGGCCTGCTGCAGCGCAGCCGGGACGGCGGCACCTACGGACGCCCCGCCGAATCGCGCTCCGACGCAAGTCCGTGAAGGACTCCTTACCGGCGCTGAGCGCCGGTAAGGAGTCCTTCACGGCGTGACCACGGCCCCGACTCCCTGCCAGGGTTTCGCCTGGGCGGTCAGCCCGAGGAGACCGGAGATGAGGCGCATGTCCTCGACCGTGCGGACGTCGGCCTCGGCCAGCCGGGGTGAGCAGACCAGGATCGTCACCGCCTGCGCGCGGGAGAGCGCGACGTTGAGCCGGTTGCGGGACAACAGGAAATCCAGCCCGCGCGGCAGGTCCACTGTGGACGACGAGGTCATCGTGGTGATCACCACCGGCGCCTCCTGCCCCTGGAACCGGTCGACGGTACCGACGCGCACGCCGCCGAACCCGGCTCGCTCCAGCGCGCGGGTGACCTCGCGAGCCTGGAAGTTGTACGGCGCGACCACGAGAATGTCCTCGTCGCCCAGCGGCCGCGCCGTCCCATGGCCGGTCCACACACGACCGTGCAAGGCGGACACGATCTCGGTGACCGCGGCGGCTTCTTCCACCGAGCGCGTGGTATTGCCGTGGTGGTCCACTTCGGACAGATAGAGGCCAGAGGGCACACCCTCGACGCCACGTTCGGCGGCGGTGGGGTGTGCGTGCAGCTGCCCGGCGTAGGACAGCCGGGAAACCGGGTCGCACACGGCCGGGTGCATGCGGCGGGTCTGGTCGAGGAAGTAGCCCAGCTCGGGCGGGATGATGTCGTGCTCGCCGATCAGGTGTCCCAGCGCGGAGGCGCCCGCGCCCGCCGGGTGAGTGCCCTGCACGACCTGCGGCAGCTGTTGCGGGTCACCGAGGAGCAGCACGTTGCGGGCGCACATCGACACCGCGAGCGCGTCGGCGAGCGCGAACTGGCCCGCCTCGTCGATCACGACGAGGTCGAACGGCTCGTCGCGGACCGCGGCGTTCGCGAACGTCCACGCCGTTCCGCCGACCAGGTGCCCGCCGGTGTGTTCCGCACGCCACCGGACGAGCGCGTCGTTGGTCGGCGGCTGTTCCCACGGCACGTCCGGATCCGGCGCCTTCTTGGCGCGCTTGGCGCACGGCAGCGTCGATGCGTTCTTCATGGTGGCGGCCAGGACGTTCTCGACGGCCTTGTGACTGGTCGAGGTGACCGCCACCGTCCGTCCTGAGTGGACAAGCCGGGCGATCAGTTTTCCTGCCAGATAGGTCTTTCCTGCCCCTGGCGGTCCTTGGACGGCGAGGGTGGAACTGTCGAGCGCTTCGACGGCGGCGATCACCGCGCCGACGACGTCGTCCCCTGCCTCGGGCAGGGTATCCCGGCCACGCAGCCGGGGCGGGGTGCGGCACAGCAGGTCGACGCCGGGATGCGCGGGCAGTCCGGGCAGCGCGTCCACGACCAGCCGGGCCAGGTCGGCGACCGCCTCGTCCTTGGGTGCGGGACGCACGGGGCTGCCCGGCAGGACCGCGCTCGGCCGCGCGGCGTCGGTCCGGTCCGGTGCGCAGCTCTCCTGCAGGGTGACGTCCGAGGCGGTGGCGTCGAGCACCTTCGCATCGCGGGCGTCGGCGCCGTAGCGCAGCCGGACCTGGTCGCCGGGGGTGAAGGGATGCGGCCGGTCCGGATCGCACCGCAGGACCACGGTGCGCTTGGCGGTCCGCACCCGGCCCTTCGGCGGCACCCACTCCCCCGCGTCCACCGACACCGGGACCATGCAGGTGGTGTCGACCTCGAGATCGCCGAGCGGCGCGGCGAGCTGCCGGAAGTACTCCCACCAGGCGGGCGTGGTCTCGCGCCGGTGGTAGCCGACCGAGGCGGCGAGCAGCGCGCGGGCCCGATCCGCGGCGGTGAAGTCGGCGGGGTCGTCGGGCAGGCCGTCCAGCAGCGGATCCACCAGCGCCGCCAGCTGCGCGGCCCGCTCGGCGCGTTTCTGCTCTGCGACGTCCTCGGCGGCGGTGCGGATCAGCGCGTCCTCTTCGGACTCCGC
This sequence comes from Amycolatopsis sp. NPDC058986, assembly GCF_042741125.1. Lineage (NCBI taxonomy): Bacteria > Bacillati > Actinomycetota > Actinomycetes > Pseudonocardiales > Pseudonocardiaceae > Amycolatopsis > Amycolatopsis sp. NPDC058986. The sequence continues at coordinate 35,270 of NZ_JBHYJW010000059.1, forward strand.
GGGGTTTTCCGCGAGCTCGATCCCGGCGTCGGCGCGAACCCGGTGGAGGAACTCGAACAACCGAAGCGTGGAGACGCAGTCGTATTCGTTGTAGTCGCTGATGCCGCGAAGCACCTCGTCGGCGCGCTCGGCGTCTCCCTGGTGTGTCAGCGTCAGGTAGTCCTCGTAGGCCTCGATGCTCGACGCCGCCGTCTTCACTTCGCCTTCGCGGGCGTCCGGCATGTACAACGGTTCGAGATACTTGATCGAGTACGACGGCTGCGACACCCGCATCGCCTTGCGCACCACGGCGTAGAGGTCGACCAGCGCGCCCGCGCGCAGCAGCGCGTCGACCGCGTCCTCGCGGGTGCCGTGGACCGCGGCCAGCCGCTTGATCGCCGTGTTCTCATAGGGCGCGTAGTGGTAGATGTGCGAGCCGGGGTGTTCGGCGAGGCGAGCGGTGGCGAAGTCGACGAACTGCTCGAAGGCCTGCTTCTCCTGGGCTCGCGTGTGTGCCCAGAACGCCGTGAACCGCGGCTCCTCTTCGTCGGCGGTGATCGCGCCGAACAGATACTCCAGCCCTTCGCCCGCCAGTGCGTACGGGTCACCCTCCATGTCGAAGAAGACGTCGCCGGGTGCCGGTGGCGGAAGCGTCGCCAGCGCGTCGGACTCGACCACCTCGTAGGTGACCTCGCCCGTGCTGTCCTGACGGAGCTGGATGGCCGCCTGCGCGCGCAGGTTCTCGAACGACCTCGCGGACAGGTCGCGTGGCCGGTCCTCCGCGGCGGCCAGTGCCAGCGCGTCGATGGTGCCGAGCCCGGCCGCGGCGAGTTTGCGGCGCTGATCGCCCCGGATGCCGGCGACCAGGGACAGGTCCCGGTCGGCCTTGCGGGCACTCCCACAGTGCTCGGCGAAACCGCAGCCGCCGCAGGCGGGACGCTCCTCGCCCCACAGCCGGTCGGGCAGCCGCGGCGCGCGGCCGCGCAACCGGGTGCGCAGCCGCCGCAGCAGCGGGAGGAAGTCCTGGACCCGCAGGGTGTGCGTGCCGCCGTCGCCGAGCAGCAGATGCATCCGCGGCCCGGCGGGCCAGCCGGCGCGGCGCATCGCGTCGGCGTAGGCGGTCAGCTGCACCACCGCGGCCGGGGTCGCGTGCCGGGCCAGTTTGGTGTCGTACACCTCGTAGCGGCCCTGATCGTCGCGCATCAGGAAGTCCGCGCGGCCGGAGAACTCGCCTTCCTCGTGGAACACCGCCTGGTAGATCACCGGCGCGCCCGCGCGCACGGCGTCCGCGGTCTCCCGTGCCGCCACCTCGGGGTCGCGGTGGTCGATCTCGACGACTTCGTGGCGCTCGCCACGCAGCCGCGTCAAGGTGGCCTGTTCGTGGGCCCGGCCGTGCTTGACCGCGAGGGACTCCCCGGCGCCCTTCGGCGCGGGAGCACCGGGCAGCCCGGCCGCCCACGCCTGCTTCAGGACGCTCCGATGCTCGCATTCCAGCAGATCGGCCAGGTCGGACGGGGTGTGGTGCATCGCAGCGGATTCTGGCACGGCCGGGGCGCCGTTTCGCCGAGGTGCGCCCCCGACACGCCGGGCGCCGAATGTGCTGAAGGGCGCCTTCGATGCGTTGGGCGCGCTGAAGGACGCTTTCAGTGCACTGGACGCACTGAAAGCGTCCTTCAGCTCGGTCCGTCCCCTCGCTCCTGACCGAGCCGGGTGCGGACGGCGACCCCGGCGCAGGCGATCACGGCGACGCCGCCGAGAACGGTGGGCCAGGTGAGCTCCTCACGCAGGAACAACGCCGCCCAGCCGATACTCAGCACGGGTTGCACGAGCTGGACCTGGCTCACCTGCGCCATCGGGCCGATCGCGAGACCGCGGTACCAGGCGAAGAAGCCGAGGAACATGCTCACCACGGCCAGATAGGCGAACGCGGCCCATTCGACCGGCGTCGCGCCGATCGGGTGCTGGGCCATCGCGACCCCGGTGAGGACGATCATCAGCGGCGCGGCGAGCACGAGCGCCCACGACACGGTCTGCCAGGCACCGAGTTCCCGCGCGAGGAGCCCGCCCTCCGCGTAGCCGATAGCGGCCGCGACGACGGCGCCGAACAACAGCAGGTCGGACCAGTGCAGCCCGTTGAGCCCGCCACCCTGCAACGCGGCGAACCCGACGGCGACGGCCGCGCCAGCGATGGCCATGACCCAGAACGACGCCGGGGGTCGTTCGCGCCCGCGGAGCACGGCCGTCATCGCGGTCGCGGCGGGCAGGACGGCGACCACGACGGCGCCGTGGCTGGCGGGCGCGGTGGTCAGCGCGAAGGAGGTCAGCACGGGAAAGCCCACCACCACCCCACCGGCGACGATCGCCAACCGTCCCCATTGGACACTCCGGGGCAGGCGCTGCTTCGTGATCGCCAGCGCCGCGGCCGCCAGCAGGGCCGCCACGACGGCTCGCGCCGAGCCGACGAACAGCGGCGACATCCCGCCGCCCTGGACGGCGACGCGGGTGAACGGGACGGTGAAGGAGAACGCCGCGACCCCGAGCAGGCCCCACCGGAGACCGGCGCGGGACGGGGATAGCACTGGGCGCGGCGCGAGAGTAGCGCTACTCTTCTGTGTCATGTCCGACGATAGCAGCTCGACGAAGATCGCCGCGGCGCTACGGCAGTGGATCGCGACGGCCCCGCCGGGCGCCCAGCTGCCGTCGACGCGTTCCCTGGTCGCGCAGCACGGCGCGAGCCCGGTCACGGTGCAGAAGGCGCTCCGATCGCTTGCCGCGCAAGGGATCGTCGAGAGCAGGCCGGGCGTGGGCACGTTCGTCCGCGCCGTCCGGGTCGCCCGGCCGAACGACTACGGCTGGCAGACCGCGGCCCTCGGCTCGCCGAACCACCGGCTCCCGCAGCTGCCCGCGGCGCTGCAGCCCGTCTCGAACGACGTGATCGCCCTGCACTCGGGCTATCCCGACCGGGAACTGGTGCCGGAGCGGCTCGTCCGCGCGGCCTTCACCAGGGTGACCCGCACCGACGCGCTGGTCACCAGGCCGCCTGCCGCCGGGCTCCCGGAACTGCAGTCCTGGTTCGCCGCGGAACTCGCTTCGGCGACCCCGTCCGACTTCACCCCCGCTGCGGCCGGCGACGTCGTGATCATCCCCGGCAGCCAGAGCGGGTTGCTGACCGCGTTCCGCGCGCTGGTCGGGACCGGGCGGCCGCTGCTCGTGGAGTCCCCGACCTACTGGGGCGCGATCCTCGCCGCCGCCCAGACCGGTGTGGAGGTCGTCCCGGTGCCGAGCGGCCCCGACGGTCCCGATCCGGGCGCGCTGGCACGCGCGTTCGAGCAGACCGGCGCACGCGCGTTCTACGCCCAGCCGAACTTCGCCAGCCCGACCGGTGCACAGTGGACACCGGAGCTGGTCGAGCAGGTCATGGACACCGTCCGGCGGCACGGCGCGTTCCTGATCGAGGACGACTCGGCGCACGACTTCGGGATGACCGCGGAACCCCATCCGGTCGCCGCCAGGGACGACGGCGGGCACGTGGTCTACATCCGCTCGCTGAGCAAGAGCGTCTCCCTCGCGGTCCGGGTCGCCGGGCTGATCGCGCGCGGCCCGGCACGCAACCGGATCCTCGCGGACAGCCAGGCGGAATCCATGTACGTCAGCGGTGTGCTGCAAGCGGTCGCGCTCGACGTCGTCACGCAGCCCGCGTGGCGCACCCACCTGCGCAGGCTCCGCCACCAGCTCAAGACCCGCCGCGATCTGCTCGTCGCGAGCCTCCGCGAGTACGCGCCGGACGCGCGGCTGGAAGCGATACCGCGGGGCGGGCTGAACCTCTGGGCCCGGCTGCCGGACACGGTGGACCTGGGCCGGATCGTCCGGGAGTGCCGGTCGGCCGGGGTCGTCGTCGGCGCGGGAGACGAGTGGTTCCCGGCGGAACCGGCCGGGCAGTTCCTCCGGCTCAGCTACGCCGGCCCGCATCCCGGCGCCTTCCCCGACGTGGCACGGGCACTCGGCCGGGCCCTCGAGCGCGAACGACGCTGACCGGGAAGCCGCGCCGCGGACCGGTCCCGGGCGCGGTACCTAGGCTGCGCCGGATGAACCGACGTCCCGATCGATCGCGACCCACCGGATCACCGAAGGGGTGGCCACCGGCCAGGATCCTCTCGTGGGTGTTCGGCGGGCTGCTCACCCTGGTCACCGGCACGCTCGTGCTGGGCGTGGTGATCCATTCCCTGTTCCGGTTCGACGCGGCATTGTTCCCGCCGTACGCCATCGGCTTCGTCCTGACGGCCGCCTACCTCGCTTGGCTTGTTTCGCGGGCGGTCCGCCGGACGAAACACGGGCCGTCGTGAGGCGTCACCGACGTCCCGCCCGCGTGCCCTGGCGCCGTCCGGCCGGTTGCCGCGCGCCTTCGTTGACCCCGACGTGTCTGTTGCGGGCGGAGGCGAACCGGTGCCGGAAGGCGAATCCCGGTGCCGGGCGGTCGCTGTTCCGCCGTTCCCGTATCCGGGAGTCGGCGAGCAGGCGATGCCAGAAGCGGTCGGTGCATTCCCCGCGATACAGCCGGAAGTCGGCGAACGGCACCGGGGTGGTTTCCAGCGACAGGTAGCCCGCCTTGTCCAGCACGCCCCGCCAGTCGGCCAGATCGAGCGCCTGGTGGAAGCGCGAGCCGGATTTGTCCCTGCTGGTCATGATGAGCACGTTCGCGTGGGTCGGCGTGCGTTCCAGTACCAGGACGGGACGGTCCTTGTAGTTACCGGTGTCGTGGGTGAGCAGGACACTCCAGACCTCGCCGGAGGCGGGTGGCCAGTTGAGCACGCCCGGCGGGCCCGGCCGTTCGGGTGGCCCGTGCCGCAGCCACCGCTGCAGCCGCCAGCCGCCGACGGCCAGCTCGGTGAGATCGACCGCCGCCACCGCCCAGAACGTCAGCGCCACCGCCAGCGCCATTCCCGGCGCGGATCGCGGGTCCGGCACCAAGGTGCCGTCGACCGCCACGATCCACCAGCCGATGAGGGCCAGGAGCGCCGCGTTCTGGATTCCGTCGCGTACCAGCGGCAGCGGCCAGTACCCCTGATCCGCGGTCCGCAGGCAGGCGAGGTAGGACGCGGTCACCAGCAGCGCGACGACGCCGATCGGGCCGCCGACGGACAGCACCGGCACCCCGTCCCCCAGCGCCAGCCGCTCGGCCGCGACGACCGCCACGAGCAGGCCCGCGGCACGAAGCACCATGATCCCGTGCCGCTTCTTCAGCCGCGGCGGACCGAGCAGGCGCACCAGGCCGTAGGCGACCACCGGGGACACGAGCAGCAACAGGATGTGCGGCCAGTTGCCTGCCAGCCGGGCGCGCTCGGACTCCAGCAGCAACACCATCGGCAACGGCATCGCCTGGGATCCGATCAGGATGGCGAGCGGCCCGGCGGCGACGACGCCGAGGGTGTACCGCTGCCGCGTCCCCAGCCGGGGTGGCGGTTCCCCTTGCAGCAGAAAGGCCAGCAGGAAGAACCCGAGCACGAAAATCTGCAAGACGTGATGCACATCCACTCCTGAACGAATCCGCGGTTTTCCCGCAGTGCTGTCGACGTTCTCCCGTTTCCCGTTACCCGGCCACGACTTCCTTACCCGCCAACGAGTTCGTCCGTGATTCACGAAAGCGGACCCGGCGGGGAAAACGGCGCCGGAAACCGCGTCCGCTTCCGAAAACGACGGAAACAGCCGCTCGATCCCGTCGCGGGGTGACAATTCCGTGTCCCGCCGGGAACCGGCGCCGTCCGGGATTGACCAACCGGGCGGTGCGGCGATCCGGCCGCGAGTCCACCGTCGACAGAGGACGTCGACAGTGGACTCGGCCGAAACCCGGCGAAGCGGACAGCCATGATCGGCTCGTCGGCGCGCCGAACTTGACTGATTCAAGAAAATGGGCCACGCTTCGGCCGTGCCCACGACTTCGGACTTCGAACACTTGCTGCGCGGAGCCGCGCTGCGCGTGACGCGTCCTCGCGTGGCGGTGCTGACCGCGGTGTACGGCAACCCGCACGCCGACACCGATTCGATCATCGGTGCCGTGCGCGCGGACCTCGGCGAGGTTTCGCACCAAGCCATCTACGACGTGCTCCGCGCGCTGACCACCGCGGGTCTGGTGCGCCGTATCCAGCCCGCGGGCTCGGTAGCACGGTACGAGTCGCGAGTCGGGGACAACCACCACCATGTCGTGTGCCGGTCTTGTGGTGCCATCGAGGACGTCGATTGCGCCGTGGGCTCCGCGCCCTGCCTGACCGCCGACGACGACCACGGCTTCACGATCGACGAGGCCGAGGTCATCTACTGGGGCCTGTGCCCCGCCTGTTCCACCACAGTCAGTTCCTGAGCACCCGCTCCCGATCCTGGAAGGATTCCCGTGTCTGACAGCCCTGACGCCGTTGTTGGCGAGATGAACGAGGAGAGCGCGGGCGGCTGCCCGGTCTCCGCCGGGCGCTTCAAGCACCCGACCGAGGGCGGGAGCAACCGTGAATGGTGGCCGAACCAGCTCAACCTGAAGATCCTCCGCAAGCACCCGGCCGTGGCCAACCCCATGGGCGAGGACTTCGACTACGCCGCCGAGTTCAAGTCCCTCGACCTCGACGCCCTGGCCCGCGACGTCGACGCCGTGATGACGGACTCGCAGGACTGGTGGCCCGCCGACTTCGGCAACTACGGCCCCCTGTTCATCCGGATGGCGTGGCACAGCGCCGGTACCTACCGCATCGACGACGGCCGCGGGGGCGCGGGCGCCGGCATGCAGCGGTTCGCGCCGCTGAACAGCTGGCCCGACAACGCGAGCCTCGACAAGGCCCGCAGGCTGCTCTGGCCGGTCAAGCGGAAGTACGGCCGCAAGATCTCGTGGGCCGACCTGATGATCTTCGCGGGCAACCGCGCACTGGAGACGATGGGCTTCAAGACCTTCGGCTTCGCCGGTGGCCGCGCCGACGTCTGGGAGCCCGACGAGGACGTCTACTGGGGCCCCGAGCGCACCTGGCTGGGCGACGAGCGTTACAGCGGTGACCGGAACCTGGAGAACCCGCTCGCCGCGGTCCAGATGGGACTCATCTACGTCAACCCCGAGGGCCCGAACGGCAACCCGGACCCGCTCGCCGCGGCACGGGACATCCGCGAGACCTTCGGCCGCATGGCGATGAACGACGAGGAGACCGTCGCGCTCATCGCGGGCGGGCACTCGTTCGGCAAGACCCACGGCGCGGCCGACGCCGACAAGTACGTCGGCCCGGAGCCCGAAGGCGCCCCGCTGGAGGAGCAGGGTCTCGGCTGGAAGAACAGCTTCGGCTCCGGCAAGGGCCGCGACGCGATCACCAGCGGCCTTGAGGTCACCTGGACCCCGACGCCGACCCAGTGGAGCAACTGGTTCTTCCACAACCTGTTCGAGTACGAGTGGGAGCTGACCCAGAGCCCGGCGGGCGCCAACCAGTGGACGCCGAAGGACGGCAAGGCCAAGAACACCGTGCCGGACCCGGAGGACGGCAAGCTCAACCGCGCGCCCGCGATGCTCACCACCGACCTGGCGCTGCGGTTCGACCCGGTCTACGAGCAGATCTCCCGGCGCTTCTACGAGAACCCGGACGAGTTCGCGGACGCCTTCGCCCGCGCGTGGTTCAAGCTGACCCACCGCGACATGGGCCCGATCCAGCGCTACCTCGGGCCGCTGGTCCCGCAGGAGGAGCTGATCTGGCAGGACCGCGTGCCGCCGGTGGACCACGAGCTGGTCTCCGACGCCGACGTCGCCGAGCTCAAGGCCAAGGTCCTGGACTCGGGCCTGTCGGTCTCGCGGCTGGTTTCGACGGCATGGGCCTCGGCCTCGACGTTCCGCGGCAGTGACAAGCGCGGCGGCGCGAACGGCGCGCGCATCCGTCTCGAGCCGCAGCGGGGCTGGGCGGTCAACGAGCCCGACGAGCTGGCGCAGGTGCTGCGTACCCTCGAAGGGATCCAGGAGTCCTTCAACAGCGCCCAGACCGGGGGCAAGAAGATCTCGCTGGCCGACCTCATCGTGCTCGCCGGCGCCGCCGCCGTCGAGAAGGCCGCCAAGGACGGCGGCGTCGAGGTCACGGTGCCGTTCACCCCGGGCCGGACGGACGCCTCGCAGGAGCAGACCGACGCGGAGTCCTTCGCCCCGCTCGAGCCCGCCGCCGACGGGTTCCGCAACTACCGTGGCAAGGGCAACCGGCTGCCGTCGGAGTACCTCCTCGTCGACCGCGCGAACCTGCTGAACCTGAGCGCGCCGGAGCTGACCGTCCTGGTGGGCGGGCTGCGCGTGCTGGGTGCGAACCACCAGCAGTCCCCGCTGGGCGTGCTCACCCAGCGGCCGGGGTCGCTGACCAACGACTTCTTCGTGAACCTGCTCGACATGGGCACGAAGTGGTCGGCGACGACCCAGGAGTCCGACCCGGAGACCTTCGAGGGCCGCGACGCCGCGACCGGCGAGGTCAAGTGGACCGGCACCCGTGCCGACCTCGTCTTCGGCTCGAACTCCGAACTGCGCGCGCTCGCCGAGGTCTACGCGAGCGACGACGCGAAGGAGAAGTTCGTGCGGGACTTCGTCGCCGCGTGGGACAAGGTCATGAACCTCGACCGGTTCGACCTCGTCTGATCCCCCGCTGATCCCGCTGTCCGGGCCTGCCGCGCGCCGGCAGGCCCGGACCACGGAACAGCCTCCTTGTATGTCCACTGTGGACGTCTACTGTGGAGTGCCGAAGGAGGCGACCCAGATCTGGACCGGGCTGACGCACTGCGCCTTGCCCGGCACGCAGTTCTGGTTGTTCCACAGCAGGAATCCGGCCGCGAGCAGGACGATGAGCAGCCACGGCCGCATCGCGCGGGTGAAGGCGAGCTTCGGCAGCGCCCGCCGCACCAGGTCTTCCACCGCTTCCACGACGGCCACGACCGCCGCGCCGTAGCCGTAGACGAACTCCGGCGGAGTCCGTCCGAACCGCCGCACCAGACTGCTGATTCCCAGGTCCGGCAGCAAAAGCAGGACCAGCGCACCGCGCGTGAGCATGGTCACCGGGAGCACCAGCGCCTCCCCCGCCCATGGCAGCAGGCGCGCGGTCACCAGGCGCAGCAGCAGATAGGCGAACACCCCCGCCACGACCAGTTCCAGGAACGCGCGGAACGCGAACGGCAAGCCGACCTGACGGGCCGCGCCGTCGAGGAAGCCGACGACGTCGCCGAGCACCGGGACGGCCGCCACCGGGCTGAGCACCTCACCGTTCGCCGACATCGTCCTCGTCCTCGTCCTCTTCGTCGCCCAGCTCGACCCGCTCCGACTTCGCCTCCACCGGCGGCGGATCCTGCGGTGGCGCGTCGTGCCGTTTCTGCGGCAGGCCGAGCAACGTGTCGCTGGCGTCGGCCATCAACGCCGCCACGTCCTTGCGGTTGACCAGTTTGTGCTCCAGCAAGGAGTTCAGCACCGCGTTGGCGTTCGAGAGGCCGAGGCGCTTCTGCTCCATGAGCAGGTTGATCACGTCCTTGACGTCCTCGTTGTGCCCCGCCAGCCGCAGCGCCAGCACGTTGACGTCGTCGCCGCGCAGGGCCTCGGCGTAGACCTTCATACGTTCCTGCTTCATGGCGAGCTCGTGCTTTTCCTTGAGCTCCTGCAGTTCCCTGGCGTGCTCGGCACGCATCATCCGCAGCTGCTGCGTGCTCAGTTCGGTTTCCGAATCGCGTTTGAACTTCGTCCGCCCCGCGATGTGCTCGCGGGTGAGGTCGTCGAGATCGAGCACCGCGGTGCAGCGCGTCACCTCCACCGCGTCGGAGATCGGCACGATCCGATCCCCGTACTGGTGCGCGATCCGGCGTTCGGCGTCCGCGCTCCGCTCCACGCCGAACTGCCGGGTCACCTCGCGCAGCCGTTCCTCCAGGAACCGGCCGATCGTCTCCCGCGGCTCCATCCTGCCCGCCTTCACCGCCGCGACGGGGTCGCTGATCCGCCACGTGACGCGCACGCTCGCGGCGAAGCAGAACGCCTCCTCCTGCGCGGGCAGCTGCAGGGAATACGTTTCCTCGTGTGGCGTCCGGTCGACGAGGTACATCTCCTTCGGCGTGGCCAGCACCAGCTCGCCCATGGTGAGCCTGCCCGCACCGAGCCGGTATTCCCCGCTTTTGGTCACGTAGACGACCGCGGTGTGCCCGGACGTCGCCGGATTGTTCTTGCGCAGCGCCGCCCGGCTCACCTCCAGCGCCCGCACGATCTCCCCTGGTGCCTCGGCTGAAGGCGCCTCGCCGGGTGATTCAGTGGTCACGGCTGTCCCTCTTTCTCTTCGAACCGCTCGAGCACGGCGCGCGAAGCCGCGGCGGGTCCTTCGCGATCACCCGCCCATTTCCGGAGGTAGAAATGAATACTGTCGAACTCGCCGGAATGCTCGCCGATCTCGCGCAGCAGCCGGGCGAGCGGTTCGACGATCGTCGGCTCGCGCCGCGCCCTCCGCACCCAGGTGGACATCTCCCGGTAACCGCGCTGCATGAAGTCGGCGGTGAGCAGCATTCTGGAGAACAGCACGACGATCAGCTCGCGGTGCTCCTCGTCGTGCTCGGCCAGCCAGAGCAGCACGGGCCACGGTTCCGCGCTGGTGTCCACCGTCACCTCGACATAGCGTGAGGTCATCAGCAGGGCGAGCAGCGCGGTCTCCCGGCGCTCGGGATATTCCTTGTCCCGGGACCAGCGCTCCAGCGCCCGCAGCACCTGACCGGGCTCCGCGCGGACGAACAGATCGCTCACGCTCTCCCCCACGCAGTACATGGTGTTCGAGGTGGCGAGCCAGGAAGTGTCCCGCAGCGCCTCGCGGGAGGCGGTCCGCAGCAGGCTCAGCGCGGTGGCGGGACTCATCGAGGTGGTGCTGCCCAGCGCGCGGGCCGCGGTCGCCCGGAGCCGGGGATCCTTGCGCCGCTGCACCCATTCGCGCAGCAGCTTCGCGACCACCCGGTCGAATCCGGGCAGGCTGCCGAGCACCTGCAGCGCGGCGACCACCGCACGGCGTTCGTACTTGTCGCCGGAATAGGCCCAGCGCAGGATGATCCTGTTGTAGACGCTGACGAAGTCGTACTGGGCCAGCATTCCGGCCGCCACCCCGGCGCGGATACGGACCTGCGGCACATCGATTCCGCCGAGGGCGAGCAGCCAGTCCGTCACGACGTCCAGTGCCTCGGTGTACTGCGCACGAACCTGTTCCAGCACGAGCCGGGGAAAGCGGTCGTCGCGGAACCGCGCCTTCCGGACCCGCACCTGCCCGAAGCCGGTGTCCTCCATTTCGGACACCAGCTCGGCCCGTGCCTGCTCCACCCGCCAGGAAAGCTGAACGGCGAACACGTCGCGGGTGCGATCGGCGGGGTCCGGGATTTCGAGTTCCCGGAACCGGTCGGCCAGCAGTGTCGCGGCGGTGGACACCAGCTGCACCGGCTCGTCGTTGAACACCGCGAGCGCGATGACGAACGCGCGCTGCTCACAGTCCTGCTGCGCGTCGAACCATTCCGCGATCCCGGCTTCGCTCGCCCGGGAATAGCGTTCACGGACGACGTCGAGGCTGAGCCGTTCGTTCGCCACTTCCACCAGCAGCTCACCGAGTTTGGCGAGTTCCCTCGGCGGGACCTCCTCGGTCAGCTGCGCGACGATCTCCTTGACCTCCGGCCGGGACAGGACGTCCTGTCCCGCGGAATCACCCGAATCGCTCAGTCCCCATTCGACATGCCGGCGCAGGAGCAGCTCCGGCTTCACCTTGCCGAAGTCCGTCACGACGAGATCCCCGATCTCGTGCACGGGCAGCCGGACGGACTCGTCGACGATGACCACCATCATGCTGCCGTTGTCCCGCATGAGCTGGCCGAGCCGCTCCGCGTGGAACGCCTTGAACTCCGCGGCCTGCGCGGGGTCCAGCGATTCCAGCAGATAGCCGTGTGCCGGTTTGAACGTCTTGGCGGAGAGGGTTTTCAGCTCGACGTCGGGATCGAGTTTGTGCACGCCTTCGGCGCACACGCCCGCCAGCAGGTGCAGCGCGGTCATCGTGCGACCGGTGCCGCTGCGTGCCTGGATGAACACCAGCTGCCGCTGTTCGAGGAGGTATTTCAGTTCCCGGTAGCCCGCGGGCTCCACATAGGACTGTTCGATCTGTTCGAGTACTTCGGCCGCGACCACCCCGCTGCGCACCCGCATGTCGACGGAACGCCCGTGCCCGCCCAGCTGCCGGTCGCCGACCTGACCGACCGAGGTGTCCCCGAGGAAGAAGTTCGCGGTTCCGCCCGTCCCGACGAAACCACCGGCGCCGAGGCCGAGCATGGCCTTCATCGCCGTGTCCATCTGGGAGGCGAACTGCGCCCATTCCCGGGCGTTCTCCGGGTCGACAGCCTGTTCCTGCGCCTGCCGGATGCCGCCCTCTTCGTCCTTCTCCGGCTTGTCCTCGGCTTCCTTCGCCCCGGTTTCCTTCTCCTCCGTACCCGATTCCGGCTGCGCGGGCTCGGAATCGGGTTCGGGATCCGGTTCAGGGGTGGGGTCGGTGCTCGTGTCCTCGTCCGGCTCGGCCTGATCAGTGTCGGTCATCGCCGGTCCCGTGGTAGTAGCGGTCGCCGATCTGCTCGGCGTGGGTGTCCCCGGCGAAGTGGTTCAGCTTGCCCACCACGCCGATCGACGGCATCGGCGGCGGGGCGCCGGGTGGCGTACGGCCCGGCAACCGGGGATAGCCGGGGACGCGGACGTGCAGGCCGGTACCGTCGGCCGTGGTGACCAGCTGGTACAGGCTCGGATTGCTCCCGCCGCGGCCCGGCCGGACCACGGTGTCGTACACGCGCTGGGTGACCACGATCGCGCACCGGGCCTTCGGCGCGCGATCGAACACTTCGGACACCGCCGCGGAAAGCGCCGCCTCGACGGCCGTGGTCACGTCGACGCATCCGTCGAGATGCTCGACGGGCACCTCGCCGCGATGTACCGAGATCCTGAGCCGCAGGTGCTGCCGCGCCCTCGCGAGCCGCTCGATCTCGGGCATCAGTTCCGCGAGCACGTCCACGACCGGGAGCGCCGACTCCGGCACGACCACGACGGTGCGGGTGGCCGACTCGGTAATCAGGCCCGGCGGCACCGCCGCCCGGCACCGCGCCAGCGCCTCGCGCGCGATTCCCCCAAGATCGGTACGAATATCGGCTGACAGCACCAGAATTGACGCGGGAATCGTAGCCATCGACGAGCCGGACTTCAGTTTCGCGAGGAGCAGCCGGACGAGCGCGGCGGGCGAAGTCGTCCGCGCGTCCACGTAACCGACGGTGCCGCGGAGCCCGGGGATCTCCGTGTCGTCGAATCGCACCGGCAGGACGTATTCCGCGCGGCTCCGCAACGCCCGGTCCTGCGCCGACATCCGCTCGTGCCCGGTCCACATTTTCCGCGCATACGCTTCGGACGCGAAAAGGACACAATACCGGGATCCCCGGTTGTAGATCTCGTCGAGATGGGTGTAGAGATCGATTCCCCACAGATCGGCCGTCTCGTGCGAGTCGTAGAACACGCGCAGCCCGGCGGCACCGAGCAGCCTGGCGACCTCTTCTACATAGGATCGCTGTTCCGAGGCGAAGGACAAGCAGAAATCATAGTGCCCGGCCTGCGCCGCGGACCCGGCCATGCGCTCTCCTCGGGAAGGTTTCGGGAGATGGACGCCCCTAGCGTCGCGCGACCGCTCGCCCACGTTACAACTCCTCATTCCACCGGCGCGCGCAGCGCATTCTCCACCACCGTTTCGTGCCATCCGGCGTCCAGCGTGGACCACGGCGATGGAACGATCATGGACCGGAAATGGATATCGCTCCGAAGCGGCCACTCGCGTCCACTGTGGACGGGCAAGCCGGCGTGCCCGGCTCCGTGAAAGGCACGGACGGCCGATCCTGGACACGCCGCCGCTGTGGTTCACTCGAATCGTGATCCGCGACGCGACAGGCTCCAGGCCGGGCTTCTGGTCCCGCCTCACGACGACCAGCATGTTCCGCTCGCCGTGGTTCGACGCGCGGCGGGACACCGCCGTCCGGCCGGACGGCTCCACCGCGCTGTACGACCACGTGGTCTCCTCCGGCTCGGTCACCGTGGTGGCGCTGGACGCGCGGGGTTCGGTCGCGGTGACGCGGCAATGGATCTACACCCACGAGGGCACCCAGTGGCGGTTGCCCGCGGGCCGGATCGAGCCGGCGGACCCGCTGCCCGAGGTGGCGGCACGCCGGGAACTGCGCGAGGAGACCGGGATCTCGGCACGGGAGTGGCGGCACCTGGGCACCATCAACTGCGCCGATTCGTTCACCAATCACCGCGATCACGCCTTCTTCGCCACCGGTTTGCGGTACGGCACCGCGAGCCTCGAACCCGGCGAAGCCGACCTCGAAGTCCACTCGCTCCCCTTCGACCAGGCGCTGTCGCTCGTCGTGGGCGGCCGCATGCCGCACGCCGGGAGTTCGTACGCGCTGCTCATGGCCCGCGCGCTCGGCCTCGGCTGAGCACTGTTTCCCGTTGCCCGGCAGCGGAGTGCACAGTCACCACATTGTCGCGGCGGGCCCGGCATTGAACCCTCGGAGCACCGGTACCACATCGGGCAATCCGGTTCTTCCGAGGAGTGCACATGACGAAGGCGCTTTTCCTTTCCACGGCCAAAATCCTCACCGCCACGGCGATGCTCGCCGTGCTCGGCGGCTCCGTCTTCGCCGCCGCGCCGGCGACGTACCTCGTCGCGGACACCGGCCCGGCCACCACGGTGCCACCGTCGGCCACGCCGGACGGCCATCCCTGGATCGACTGACGGCGGCCGCCCCGGCACTCGCACTGGGCGATCTCGGTTCGTTGCGTTCCGCACCGCCGGATGCTGTACTCACACCAGGCGCGAGCGCGGGGAGGCGGACTTGGGCGGCTCGTTCGGCGCGAATCTGCGGAGAATCCGCGACGAATCCGGTCTTTCACTGGCCCAGCTCGCCGCGAAGATCAATTACAGCAAGAGTTATCTGAGCAAGATCGAAAACGACCTGAAACCGCCGACGGCCGATATCGCCAAAAGATGTGACAGCCTCTTCGGCACCGCGGGATTCCTTTCCGCGATGGTCGCCGAGGGCGAGCCGCCGGACGGCGAGCCGGGCGAGGACGGCGCGGACGACGAAGTGTGGGTCATGGTGCCGGGCGACGACGGTGAGCGGCGGTTTCACCGGTTCCCCCGCCGCGAGGTGCTGACCGGCGTCGGCACGGCGGCGGGATTCGCGCTGACCGGCGGGGCGAGCGCGATCGTCGACGAGCCGACGCTGGCCGGTCTGCGCGCCACGTTCGCCCAGTACCGCCTGCTCGGCACGACGAGCAGCCCGGCCACCGTGCTCGGCCCGGTCATCGCGCACGTCGACACCCTGCGCGCGCTGGCCGCGGCGAGCCAGCCCGAGCCCGTGCGGCGGCAACTGCTGCTCCTGGCTTCGCGGGCCGCCGAGTACGCCGGCTGGATGAGCCAGGAGGCCGGGGACGAACGCGCCGCGCTGTGGTGGACGCATCGGGCGGTCGCGTTCGCCGAAGCGGGCGGGGACAAGCACTTCGCGAGTTACGCGCTGATCCGGCGGGCCGAGATCGCCATGTACCGCCAGGATCCCCTGACGACGATCGAGCTGGCGACACGGGCGCAGGCCGATCGGGCGGCTGGCCCGCGGATCCTCGGTCTCGCGGCGCGCTGCGAGGCACAGGGGCACGCGCTGGTCGGCGATCCCGGCGCCTACCGGCAGGCACTCGACCGCGCGGCGGCACTGCTGGCCGAGGAGGATCCGGCCGTCCCGGTGCTGGGCTCGTCCAGCGTCAGCGACGAGGTGGCGCTGGCCGACGGCTGGTCGCTCTACGACCTCGGCCGCCCGGCCGAGGCGGCCGAATCACTGGACCGGCAGATCCCCGGGATCGCCGAGGGCGCCCGGCGGGCCCGCGCCCGGTTCAGTGCCCGGCGGGTGCTCGCCCACGCGGGCAACGGCGAAATCGACCACGCCTGCGAGCTGACCCCGGCCGTGCTGGCGGACGCGGCGCGGGTGGACTCCGCGACCGTCCGCGTCGATCTCCGCGAGCTGGCGAGGGTCCTGGCCCGATGGCACACCCATCCCGCGGCCCGTGAGCTGCGGTTCGCACTGGGCACCGCGCTGCGGGTGAAACCGGGCTCCGGCGCCTGACACCGCTCCATCCGCAAAGGACTGTGCGCTATCCGGCACAGGCACACGTGAGCCTCGCGCGCTCGTCCGTGATCCGCTCGGCTTCGCTCCACCCCAGCTCGTCGAACCCGGCCTGCGCGGATTGCCAGTGCGCCAAGGCAACGCGGTGGTCCCCGGCGTCGTGCAACGCCCGCGCCGCGCCGTGGTGCGCGTGTGCCTGCCTGCCCCGGTCCCCCGTCCCGCGCGCCAGATCGAGCGCCGCGAAATACGCCTTCCGCGCCTCGTCCCGCTCCCCGCGCGCCAGGTAGGTCGCCGCGCGGTCCAGGTACAGCTGGGTCCGCAGCCCGGGTTCGCGGGCCTCGTCGGCCACCCGCCTGGCCAGTTCGTGGTATTCGAGCGCCTCGTCGAGCTTCCCGGTGAGCCGGTGCACCGCGCCGAGGTTGTTGAGCGCGTACGCCTCGCAGGAGCGATCTCCCACCGCCACCGCGAGTTCATAGGCCTCGCGATGGTCACGCATCGCCTCGCCCGGCCTGCCCAGACGCTGCCGCGTCACGCCGAGGTTGTCGAGCGTGTGGGCCAGCCCCTGGGTGTGTCCCAGCTCCCTCAGGAGCGCCGCGGCCGCGAGATGCCGCCGCTCCGCGAGTTCGAGATCGCCGTACAGCTCGTTGAGCTGACCGAGATTGCTCAGCGCGTTCGCCTGGCCCCTGGCGTCCCCGCTCGTCTCGTATTTTTCCAGCGCTGCCTCGAAACACGCGATGGCCGACCGGTCGTCACCGCGGTCCATGGTCACGACCGCGATCGCGCACAACGCGCTCGCCTGGCCCTGGTCGTCGCCCAGCCCGGTCCACAGTGAAAGCGCCTTCTCGGCGAATTCGCGCGCCTGCGCCGGTTCTCCGGCCTGCCGTCGCGCACCGGACAACCGCAGCAGCACATACGCCAGGCCACGCCGGTCCTCGCCGGTCTTCTCAAGAGCTTTCCTCGCCAGCTCAAGGGTTTCCGACCACTCGTTCACGTGGCTGCCCGCGAAGTACCACCGCCAGAGCAGGACGGCGGGCTGCCAGGTGTGCTCCGGGCGATCGTGCCCGGCCGCGTATCTGATCGCCTCCAGCAGGTTCGTCCGTTCCGCGGCGAGCCAGGCCCTCGCCGCCGTCGAGTCCGAGAAGGTCAGCGCGACCGGGCTTTCCCGGCTCACCGCGGGCTGACGGTCACGGTCGAAGGGATAGGCGACGCGCACCGCGTTGGCCACGCTCACCAGATAGAAGTCCAGGAGCCGGTCCAGCGCGTCGTCCCGCGCGCCGGGCGGCCCCGGATCCGGCACACCGGCGGCGTATTCCCTGAGCGGGTCGAGCATCAGATAGCGCTCGGGCTCGGCCTCTTCGAGCAGGCTCGCGCCGTGCAGTCCTTCGAGCAGGGCACGGGCCTCGGACACCGTCCGGTCCATCAGCGCGGCCGCGGCGGACACCCCGAGGTCGACGCCGGGCAGCCGTCCGATCAGCCGGAAGAGCAGTCGCTGCGGTTCCGGAAGCTGGGCATGGGAAACGGCGCACGCGGCACCGGCCCCGTCACCGGCCCGCCACGGGCTCGACGCTTCCAGCAGCCGCGCCAGGTGCTCGACCGGCCACGACCGGTGCAGCCGCAGTTGCGCGGCCGCCATCCTGATCGACAGCGGCACACATCCGCACCGGGCGACGATCTCGTCGACCACCGCGTGCCGCCCGCGTACCCGCTCCGCGCCGACCAGATCACCGAACAACGCCGCGGCGGCCTCCGGCCGCAACGGACGCAAGCGGACTTCGTCGGCGACGTCCACACCGCCGACCTGGCGGCTGGTGATCAGCGCGGTGCACCCGGGCGCGGCAGGAAGCAAGCTCCGGACCTGCTCCTCCGACGCCGCGTTGTCCAGGATCACCAGGCTCCGCGTACCGGCGAGCGCGGACTGGTACAGCGCGATCCGCCTGCTCACCGTGGGCGGATGCTGTTCCGGTGGCACGCCGAGGCCTTCGAGCAGCGTGCCGAGCGCCTCCGCCGTCGGTGTCGGCGCGACATGCGGCGTGAAACCGTTCAGCTGCACCAGAATGCGGCCGTCCGGGAACCTCTCGCGCAGCTGATGGGCGGCCTGGACGGCCAGCGCCGTCTTGCCGACCCCGGGCATCCCGCTGATCCACACCGCCGCCGGGCGATGGTCCGCCGTCGCGGCCAGCACCCGCGACTCGATCACCGCCAGTTCGTCCCCGCGGCCGCCGAACCGGTGCGAGGGCGCGGGCAGCGCGACGGGTGGTTCGACGAACTGGGCGAACCGGGCCAGCCGCCGCAGTTCGGTCGGGACCTCCATACCGAACTCGTCGAGCGCCGCCCTGGTCTCGTGGTAGACCTCCATCGCCGGGACCCGGTCGCCGTTGGCCACCAGCGCGCGCATCAGCAGCCCCGCCAGCCGATGCCGCGTGCGGTTCATGCGCACCACCGGCCGCAGCCGGTCCCGGACCCAGCGATGTCTTCCCCGCGCGAGCTCCAGTTCGGCCAGATCGCCCAGCGCGTCGAGGAACGCCTCCTCTGGGGACATCAGCTCCGCGGCACCGACCCGATCGGGATCCAGATCCTCGAGGTACCGGCCGCGCCAGAGGCCGACCGCCTCGGTGAGCAGCGCGAGCCGCCGGGCGGGATCGTCGCAGCCGTCGGCCTCCTGCCAGAGTTCGCCGAACCGCACGGCGTCGATGCACCGCGGGTCGATCCGCAGCACGTACCCCGTCGGCGTCCGGTCGATGACCATCCCGCCGTCCTGGCCGCCGCCGTCGCCGTCGCGCAGTAGCTTGCGCAGCTTGGCGATGTACCCGGGCACGAGATTGGTCTTCGGCCGGGCCTGCCCGGCCCACACGATCTCGATGAGCCGTTCGGTGGACACCGCGCGGTTGGCGTGCAGCACGAGGACGGCGAGGATGTACCGCTGCTGGGGATCACCGAGGTCGACCGGCTCACCGTTGCACCGGAGCTCGAACGGGCCGAGCAGGAGCACCTCCATACCGCCTCCCCAGGACGTCGTGAGCAGGGATCCAGTCAAGCCCATCGGCCCGCCGGACGCCGAGCGCGCATCGGCCCGGTCCATCTTCGGTCCACCTCTCGTCCAGCGGCGCGTCAAGGTCCGGTCCACGCCGGATCCAAGCGCCGGTGTGAAACTGCGGCACCCCCCACGAGAAGGAGAATCGGATGCCGGATCGGATCCTGCCGTGCTACGTGGTCTGTGACGAATCCTCTTCGATGGCCGATCATCTGGAGGACGTCGGCACCGGCCTGCGCGCGCTGCGCGGCGCGTTGCTGACCGATCCGGTGGTCGCGGGCACCGCACGCCTTTGCGTGATCGGGTTTTCCGGGACGGCCCGGATCGTGACGCCGCTTTCCGCACCGGACGGCGAACCCGCGTGGCGAGGGCCGGGCACCGGGACGGAAACGAACTTCGGCGTCGTGTTCTCCTTGCTGCGCGAGACGATCCAGCGTGACGTCGAGGTGCTGCAGGCCGAATGCTGCGTGGTCTACCGGCCCGTGGTGTTCTTCCTCTCCGACGGCCAGCCGACCGACGCGGACGCCTGGCCCGCCGCCCACGCCCGGCTCGCCGACCGGGCCTGGCCCGCCCGGCCGAGAATCGTCGCGTTCGGCGTCGGGGACGCCGACCGGGCCACCATCGGCCGGATCGGCACCCACCGCGCGTACCTGAGCACCGGCGAGGCGAGCCAGCGCGAAGCGGTCCGCGCCTTCGCGAGCACGCTCACCAGCACGGTGGTCGCGGCGGGCCGGAGCGGCGACGTCGATCTTCCCCGCCAGGTCACCGGGTTCACCGCGCTCGAAACCGGGTCACCCGGACACCGGTCGATCGAATGCCGCCATGGCGGCGTGCCCCGGCGCCGGAGCGGGTTCCGGCTGGGAGCGCGTACCGAGTCCGAGACCGACGAGGCACGCGATCACCGCGGACGACAGCACGATGCGGAACATCGCCTTCGGGGTTAGCACTATGCGCATGACCACTCCTCCGGACCCGGATTTTCTCGGTGCGGCCCCGGTTTTCCGGGGCACGGTTCGACTGTGCCGGGCGCGAATGCCGTCGGCCACGGGTTTCCCGTTTCCCGTCGAACGGGACGTCGGCAACGCCCGGACGACCGAGACCACACCGAGCACTCATCGGATGTCTAATCCGGTCACTCCGCTGGACTCTTGACGGTCTTAGGGTCAGTTCGTAGTCTTCCGGACTAGACATCCGATGTATCTCCGGGATTCAGGAGACACCATGCGCGGAATTCGTCGACTGCGCGGCCCTGCCGCGACCGTGGCCCTGCTCGGCCTGATCACCGCGTTCCTGACCGGCCCGCCGGGCGCGGCGGACGAGGCCGCGACCGCGGCGCACGGCCGCGGCACCTGGGTCGGCGGCTGGGCCGCCGCGATGGGACCGCCGGGCAGCACCGGGATCTCGGCGACCGGCTTCGCCGACCGGACGCTGCGCCTGGTGGTCCACACCAGCGCCGGGGGCGGCACCGTCCGCATCAGACTGTCCAATGTGTACGGAACGACGCCGCTGGACATCGGGTCGGCGGTGGTCGCGGTCCGCGCGAACGGCGCCGCCACGGTGCCGGGGACCCGGCGCGCGGTGTCCTTCGACGGCAAGCCGGACCTCACCATCCCGCCGGGCGGGCAGGCCACCAGCGATCCCGTCGCGCTCCGCGTGGCGGCCGGCACCGACGTCGTGGTCAGCCTCTACCTTCCCACCCCCACCGGCCCCACGACCTGGCACGGCTGGGCGAATCAGACCAGTTACCTGTCCACCGCCGGGAATCACGCCGCTGAGGACGCGGCCACCGCCTATCCCGACACCACGACCTCGGCGTTCTTCCTGGCCGGCCTCGACGTCTCGACCACCTCGGCCACCGGCACGGTCGTCGCGTTCGGCGATTCCATCACCGAAGGCGGCGCGACCACCAAGGACGCCAACCGGCGCTGGCCGGACGTCCTCGCCCGCCGCCTCGCCGCCGGACACCCACGCGAGCGGCTGACCGTGGTCAACGAGGGTATCGGCGGCAACCGCGTCCTCACCGACGCCGGTTTCGCCAGCGGGGGCAGGATCAATCTCGGCGTCAACGCACTGGCCCGGTTCGACCGCGACGCGCTCGCGCAGCCCGGCGTCCGCAGCGTGATCGTCCTCGAAGGCACGAACGACCTCGGCGGCGGTGGACACGGCGTACATCCCGGCAGCCCACTGACCGCGGAACAGCTCATCGCCGGTCTCCACACCCTGGTCCGCGAGGCACACGCACGGCGGATCGCGATCTTCGGCGGCACCATCACGCCGAACGGCAAACTCGACCCCGCCAACGAGAAGATCCGGGAACGGGTCAACGCCTGGATCCGCGGGTCCGGGGCGTTTGACGGGGTGATCGACTTCGACGCCGCGCTGCGCGACCCCGCCGATCCGCACCGGCTGCTCCCCGTCTACGACAGCGGCGACCACGTCCACCCGAACGACACCGGCCTGCGCGCCATGGCCGACACCGTGGACACCGGCCGCCTGTCCCTGCCACCGCGCGACGAATGACCCGCGCCCGGTGTCCATTGTGGATCGAAGGAGCCGGGTGAGCGCCCTGGTTCGCCCGCCCACCGGCAAGCCGATCGGGACTAGGCTGATCTTCGAAGACTGCCGACGAGCAATGGGGAGTACTGGCGAAATGCGCAAAACGATGGTGGATGTCCCGGCGCCGGACGGGACCGCCGACGCGTACCTGGTCGTACCGGACGGCGGGCCGCATCCCGGGGTCCTGCTGTTCCCGGACGCGTTCGGGCTGCGGCCGCGGATCGAGGAGATGGCGGAGCGGATCGCGGCTGCCGGATATGCCGTGCTCGCCCCGAATCTCCTGTATCGGGGCGGAAAGCAGGAGATCGACATGAGCGCGCTCGCGGATCCGGACAAGCGGGGCGAGCTGTTCGGCCGGATCATGCCGCTGATCCAGGCGCTCGGCAGTGAAACGATCACCAGGGACGCGGAGAAGTACATCGACTTCCTCACCGCGCAGGACGGCGTCACCGACGAGCCGGTCGTGATCACCGGGTACTGCATGGGTGGCACGAACGCGCTGCGCGTGATCGAGGGGCTCCCCGAGCGGGTCAAGGCCATCGCGAGCTTCCACGGCGGCAACCTCGTCACCGATCAGCCCGACAGCCCGCACCTGCGGGTCGGCGCCATCACCGGCGAGGTGTACTTCGGGCACGCCGACAAGGACCACTCGATCACGGACGAGCAGATCAAGGTTCTCGAAGCCGCGCTGGACGAAGCGGGAGTCACCTACCGCTCGGAGATCTACGAAGGCGCGGACCACGGCTACACCATGTCCGACACCGCCGCGTACAACGAGGCGGGCGAGCAGCGCCACTGGGAGAACCTGTTCGCGCTGCTCGAACGCGTCAAGAACTAGTGGTGTGCCGGGTAGCGGGCGCGGAGCTCCCCGGCGGCCTTGCCTTCGGTCAGGTGCACGAGATAGGCGTCGACAGGGGCGTCAGCGCTCACCTCGTCGTACGTGCGGCGCACGATCGCCGCGACCTCGTCCCGGCCTGCCGGGAAACGCGCGGCCAGCGAATCGGTCAGCTCTTCGAGTGCTTCGTCGCTCGGCGGCAGGTGCGGAGGATCGGCGGACATGGCGACTCCCCGAAGTCGGAACCGGACACCGCCGAACGATAGGGGCACCGGCCGAGCGCCACAAGTGGCCCGCCCGCCCCGGACACTCGGCCCGGGGCGGGCGTCCTGGCCTCACAGACCGTCGAAGAACCCTTCGGGGACAAGGGTTTCGCGCGGTTTCCCGGTCTGGTGCATGGTCCAGAGCAGTTCGGCGAGGTCGGCGGGATCGGCGCTGGGCTGTTCGGGTACCGGCAGTCCCGCGGCCTCGACGACCCGGTGCTCCGCGGCGGCGCTTCCCACGATGAGCGCGCCGACGAAGAGCATGCCGACGTAGATCCCCTTGCCGGCGACCTCCTCGGCGAGGGACTGGAGGTAGTTCCGCTGCGCGGCCAGCGCGGGCGGCCAACCGCTCATCCGGGGCAACCCCCGCATGGCGGCCGCGCCCTGGGCGCTGAGGATCGCCCCACTGCCCTGGTCGAGCATGGCCGGGAGGAACTCCTGAACGAGGGCGAGCAAGCTGTAGAGCGTCTTGGGCATCAGCTCCCGCGCCTGCTCCGGGAGCAGGGTGGTGGCGGCGACGAAGCCGGGATCCGCGGGCGCCGGTCCGTAGTAGAAAGCGTTGAGGGAACCGGCTTTCGCGCGAATCCGTTCGGCCAGCGCCGGGACCGCGTCGCTGTCGGACAGGTCGCCGGTGACGACGTGGGCGGTGATGCCGTCGGCGGCCAGCTCCTCGGCGAACCGCTCCAAGGGCTCCTGGCGGCGGGCGACGAGGACGACCTCGTAGCCCGCCTGTCCGTACCGGCGGGCTACGGCCTGACCGAGACCGGGACCCGCACCGAACACGGCGATCGTCTGGGACATGAAGCAACTCCTGTTCTGGGACAACGAAGAACCGGGCTTCAGCCAACTCCCCGATGCCAAGACGATCCATAAGAGAACGTCGCGAATACCTTTGCGGTCGTCTAGCGTGGGTCGTTGTGGACGTCCTGAGCGACCTGCTGCACCGCGCCCGTGCCCGCAATGCCGTGGTCCGGCAGCTGATCCGGCGGCCGCCGTGGTCCCTCACCTACGCCGACGCCCCGCCGCTCGCCGTCGTGGCCACCCTCGGCGGCCACGCGTCGATCCGGTTCGACGGCGGCGAGCCGGTCCGGCTGGCCGCGGGCGACATCGCCCTCGTCCGGGGAACCGGCCGCTACACCGTCGCCGACGACCCGGCCACGCCGCCGGAGGTCGAGGTCCGCGGCGGCAGGAAGTACTTCATCGGCGGGGAGGAAGTGGTGCACGCCAACCAGAATCTCGCTCCCCGCAGTTACGGCGACGGTCTGCCGGGAGCGACGGTCCTGCTCCGCGGCGCCTACGAACTCCGCGGCGACGTGGGCGACCGCCTGCTGAACATGCTCCCGCCGCTGGCGGTCGTACCCGCCGGGCCGCGGACGCGGGCGGCTCTGGACCTGCTCGCCGCCGAGATCGCGCACGACGAACCCGGTCAGGACGCGGTCCTCGACCGGTTGCTCGATCTCGTACTGGTGCTGGCCTTGCGCGCGTGGTGCGCCCGGTCGGAGGCGACCTCGCCCGCCTGGTACCGGGCGCTGGCCGATCCCGCCATCGGCGACGCACTGCGTCTCCTGCACGCGGACCCCGCCCACCCTTGGACGGTCGCCGGGCTGGCCGCGAAGGTCGGCATGTCCCGGGCCGCCTTTTCGGCCCGTTTCACCGGACTGGTCGGCGAGCCCCCGCTCACCTACCTCACCGGCTGGCGGATGACCTTGGGAGCCGACCTGCTGCGCGACACCGAGGCGACCGTCGCCACCGTGGCCCGCGAAGTCGGCTACGAGAACGCGTTCGCCTTCAGCGTGGCGTTCAAGCGCGTTCGCGGCGTGAACCCGTCGGCCTGGCGCCGCGAACCGCATTGAGCGCTCTGAAGGCCCGTCACTCGCGTGATTGAGCACGTAACTCACGTGACGGGAGACAGTCCGTCTCTGATCACGGGTGGTACGTCGTTCGCGACAGACCATGGCACGGGTGTGTACAGCGTAGACATCGACGTGTACGGTGTAGACATGGGAGAACCGGGAACCGCTGAGAGAATCGCGTCGGTGGCGTTGGCCATCCTGGTGCACGAGGGCGCGCAGGCCGTGACGATGCGCCGGGTGGCGGCGGAGGCCGGGGTGACCGCGATGGCGACCTATCGCCATTACCCGAATCGCGAAGCATTGCTGCGCAAGGTCGCCGACGACGCTTTCGCGGAAATCGGTAAGGACTGGGGACACCGCACGGAGGCCGGCGACTTCGAGACCCGGCTTCACGGCCTGATGCGCGATTTCCTCGATTTCGCGCTCGGCAAGCCGAATCTGTACCGGTTTCTGCTGACGGACCGGCGCGACGAGGCACGCAGGTTCCCGGAAGACTTCCGGGACGGTGCCTCACCCGCGTTCTCCCCCGTGCTCGAAGCCGTCGAACAGGCCATCCGCGAGGGAGTGCTCCGCTCCGGCGACGCCATCGAGGTCACGCTCGCCATCACGATGCCGGTCGTGGGACTGGTCCAGTTCTATCTCGGTGGCCGGATAGGGCTGAGCGAGAAGGATTTCCGCGCCTTGTGCGCACGAACCGTGGAGCGGGTTCTCGACGGCACCCGGAAATAGCCGTCACCAAGGGGGAATTTTCCATGGACACCACCGAGAACAGCGAAGAAACCGCACCGAAGCCCCGCCGGAAACGCCGCACGCGCCGGATCGTGCTGACAGCGATCGCGGTGCTGCTGGTGCTCGTCGTCGGCGGGGCGTTCGTACTCGCCTGGCAGGTCAGCGACTCCGCCGTGAAACCCGACCACCAGTACTACACCCACCCCGACCACTCCGACGTCGTACTCGCGGTGAAGCACACCGGCGGCGGGACGAGCGTGGTGATCGGCTCTCCCGGCAAACACACCCGGCGGCACGGAACGTTCCGGATGGTCTGGGACGGCACGGAAGCGACCGTCGGCGACATCATCGCCGAGTCCCCGGGTTCGGTGGAACGGCCGATCCTCGGCGGACCCGCCCCGTCGACCGGCGCCACGGTCGACGTGACCAGCGTGATGATGACCGACCCGAAAACCTCGTACGGGATGGACTATTCCGAGGTCTCGGTGCCCACGGAACTCGGCCCCGCGCCCGCCTGGTACATCCCGGCCGCCGGGCCGTCCGCTTCGACCTGGGTGATCGCCGTGCACGGCCAGAACGGGCGGCGCAACGCCATGCTGGCCACGCCCATCCTCCATCGGCTCGGCCTGCCGGTCCTCGCGATCACCTACCGGAACGACGAAGGGGCGCCCGCCTCCGCGGACGGGCTGATGCACTACGGCGAGTCCGAGTACCGGGACGTGGAATCGGCGGTCCGCTACGCGCAGGGCAAGGGCGCTTCGAAGATCGTGCTCTACGGCGGCTCGATGGGCGGGCAGATCGCCGGCCAGTTCCTCGCCCGTTCTCCCCTGGCCGCCACGGTCACCGCGACGCTGCTCGACTCGCCGTTGCTCAGCATGCCGATGGTCGGCGAGTTCACCGCACGCCAGAACGGCGCGCCCGGTCCGATGACCTGGCTGATCAACCAGGTGATCCGGTGGCGCACCGGCGTCGACATGAACCAGCTCGACCTGATCAACCGTCCTCCGGCCACCAAACCGCCCACGCTGCTCTTCGCCGGTGCGTCCGACAGTGAGGCGCCGGTCCGGATGGACCGCGATTTCGTCGAAGCGGCAAGGAAAAACCAGTGGCCGGTGGAGTACCACGAGTTCCCCGGCGCCGAACACGTCGAGTCGTGGAACTCCGACCCCGCCCGCTACGAGCAGGCGATCACCGGCTTCTTCGGCCGCACGCTCGCCAAGACGGGCTAGCCACGAAACCCGTCAAAGATCCATCGGCAGCACGCCCGGTTCGAGCAGCCGTCGCGGGCCACAGCCCTCGGTCGCCAACACGTCGTCCGGATTGACGCTCCGGCACCGGTCGATGGACAGGCAGCCGCAGCCGACGCAGTCGGTGAACCGGTCGCGGATCTGGGTGAGCCGGTGGATCCGCGCGGTGAGCCGGGCGTTCCAGTGCTCGGCGAGCCGTTCCCAGTCGCGCCGGGTCGGCACCCGGTTCTCCGGCAGCAGCTCCAGCGCGTCGCGGACCTCGGCCAGCGGGATGCCGACGTGGTGGGCGATCTTGACCAGCGCGACCCGGCGCAGCGCCTCCCGCCGGTAGCGACGCTGGTTGCCGCTGGTGCGCCTGCTGGTGATCAGGCCCTGACGTTCGTAGAAATGCAGTGCGGACACCGAAACGCCGCTGCGGCGCGCGAGCTGGCCGACGGTCAGCTCCGCGGGCAGCGGACCCTCGCCTTGTGACACGGACCTCATGGACGTTGACCTTAACAATTGTTGAGGTTCTACGGTCGTTAGCATGACCGAAACTACCGTCGCCGGGGTACGCCGA
>NZ_JBHYJW010000060.1:0-61176 GCF_042741125.1 Amycolatopsis sp. NPDC058986
CATATCCTCAAAGGAACCCCCACGAGGAGGGGTTCAAACAATAAGCTCTACTGGCTTAGTTCACTAGCACACTGTTGAGTTCTCAAGCAACACACTGAATTGCTTCAAGCGATATTCATCAAGCTTTTGGCCGAGCATGCCTCATCCTACGGTGTTAGTCGTAGGGAGTCGGCGGCCGCTCGAGGGCCGACGCTGAACGTTACCTGGTCCGGTTCGCGGTGTCAACCCGCTCGGCCCTGGCGCCTGACCTCGGGGCTTTCGGCCCCGGTGGCCCGGTGTTCCTGGCGACGAAGAGAAGATTACATGGCCCGGAACCGTCCGAAAACAGGGGGGTCACTTAACGACATCGACGCAGGTCAGAACCTTGAAACGCTAGCTTCCGATGGTCGGGAGGTAGCGCGGTCGTTCGCGGGCGGGGACGGACCGTTCGAAGTCGGCGGCGAACGCGAGCATCCGGGCGTCCGACCAGCGGCCAGCCATGAACGAGATGCCGATCGGGAGCGGGCCGGCGAAACCCGCAGGCACGGTGACGTCCGGGTAGCCGGCGACCGCGGCCGGGGTCGAAGACGGGATCACGTCGTTGTCACCCTTCGCGCAGTCGGTCTTCCACGCGGGCGGATTCGTCGGCGACGCGATGGCGTCGAGGTGGTACTTCGCCAGGGTCTCGTCGATCGAGCGGCGGGCCAGGTCGCTGAGTTCGGCGCGCATGGCGCGGTACTTCGGGTCGTCGGGGCCGGGTGCGGCAAGTGCCTGTTCGAACAGTTCCTGCCCGGCGAAACACGTCTGTTCCAGCGGATCGGACCGGTTGTAGGCGATGAGCGCCGCCAGGTCGCGCGGCACACCGGTGCGCGTCGCGAGGTAGCGGTCGATGTCGCGGTGGAACTCGGTCAGCAACGCTGGGAACTCCAGCTGGCCGATGCGGTCCTGGTACGGCGGGACCACCTCGACGACCTCGGCTCCGGCGCGGACGAGTGCGTCCCTCGTCCGGGTGACGACGGCGTCGGTGTCGGGACCGAGCACGGGCAGGCGCCAGATACCGATGCGCGAGCCCCGCAAGGCGCCCGGCTTGAGCAGGCGCGCGTAGTCCGTCGGCTGGTCAGGCGGGTACGCGCCGGTCGCGGGGTCGGCGGGGTCGCGGCCCTGGAGTACCGAGAGCGTCAACGCGACGTCGACGACATTGCGGCCGATCGGGCCCGCGGTGTCCTGTTCGGCGGAGATCGGAACGACACCCGTTCGGCTGACAAGACCGAGGCTCGGTTTGTGACCCACCGTGCCGGTCATCCCCGCTGGGCACACGATCGAACCGTCGGTTTCACTGCCGATGGCGACCTGGGCGAGCGAAGCCGCGACACCGGCGGCGGAGCCGGCCGACGAACCGCAAGGGTTCCGGTCGAGGACGTACGGGTTGCTGGTCTGGCCGCCGACCCCCGACCAGCCGGAAGTCGGCTTCGCGGCGCGGAAGTTGGCCCATTCCGAGAGATTCGCCTTGCCGAGGATCACCGCTCCAGCGGCGCGCAGCCGGGTGATCAGCGTGGCGTCCTTGGCCGGGCGGCTGCGCAGCGCGCGGGATCCGGCGGTCGTCTGCTGGTCGCGGGTGTCGACGTTGTCCTTGACCAGCACCGGGATGCCGTCGAGCGGCCCACGGAGATGACCGGCGCGGCGCCGGGCATCGCTCTCGGCCGCCTGGCCGAGCGCTCCGGGGTTGACCGCGAGGACCGCGTTGACCTTGTGGTCGACCGTTCGAATCCGGTCGAGATAAGCCGAGGTCAGCCGGGTGGCGGTGAGCCGCCCGGCGGCCATGCGGGCTTGCAGCGACGGGATGGTCGCGGAATCGAGATCGAAGCCGCCGGCCGAGGCCGTCGCGGGTGCGACGGCGGCCAGACTGACTGCGACGAGCAGAGCGGACAGGACACGGGACCTCATCCGCCGCCGCATCACAACACCGGGAGGAGCGTCCGGAGTTCGTACGGGGTGACCGCGCTGCGGTAGTTGTCCCATTCGGAACGCTTGTTCCGCAGGAAGAAGTCGTAGACGTGTTCGCCGAGAGCGTCCGGCAGCAGTTCGGACTTTTCCATTTCCGCGAGCGCCTCCCCCAGGTTCTGTGGCAACTGCGCGTAACCGGCGGCACGGCGCTCGGCGTCGGAGAGCTGCCAGATGTCGTCCTCTGCGGGCGGCGGAAGCTCGTAGCCCTTCTCGATGCCCTTGAGGCCCGCGGCCAGGATAACGGAGTACGCAAGATACGGGTTGCAAGCGGAATCGAGGGTGCGGATCTCGACGCGCCGCGAGGACGCCTTGCCGGGCGAATACATCGGCACCCGGACGAGCGCCGAGCGATTGGCGCGGCCCCACGAAACCGTCGTCGGCGCCTCGCTTCCGCTGATCAGGCGTTTGTAGGAGTTCACCCACTGGTTGGTGACCGCGGAGATTTCCTTGGCGTGGTGCAGCAACCCGGCGACGAACGCCTTGCCGGTGGCCGACAGCTCGTACGGGTCCTCGGCGTCGTAGAAGGCGTTCCGGTCGCCCTCGAAGAGGCTGACGTGGGTGTGCATGCCCGAGCCGGGCTGATCGGTGAACGGCTTCGGCATGAACGTCGCCCGGACGCCCTGGGTCAGCGCGACCTCCTTGACGACGTAACGGAACGTCATCACGTTGTCGGCCATCGTCAGCGCGTCGGCGTACCGGAGGTCGATCTCCTGCTGGCCGGGCGCACCCTCGTGGTGGCTGAACTCGACGGAGATGCCCATCGCCTCGAGCGTTTCGATGGCGTGGCGGCGGAAATGCGTCGCGGTGGCGTGGCTCGCCTGGTCGAAATAGCCGCCGTTGTCGGCGGGCTCGGGTTCGCTGCCGTCCTCGGGGAGATTGGCGAGCAGGAAGAATTCGATCTCCGGGTGGACGTAGCAGGTGAACCCCGCCTCGCCCGCTTTCGACAGCTGGCGGCGCAGCACGTGCCGTGGGTCGGCCCAGGACGGCGAACCGTCCGGCATCGCGATGTCGCAGAACATCCGCGCGGAGTACGGACCGCCGTCCGGCGTTTCCCAGGGCAGGACCTGGAAAGTGGCAGGGTCGGGCTTGGCGATCATGTCGGACTCGTACACCCGCGCGAAGCCCTCGATCGCCGAGCCGTCGAAACCGATGCCCTCGGTGAAGGCGCCCTCCAGCTCGGCGGGCGCGACCGCCACGGACTTGAGGAACCCCAGCACATCGGTGAACCACAGCCGGACGAAACGGATGTCGCGCTCTTCCAAGGTACGGAGCACGAACTCCTGCTGGCGATCCATGGCCGCACCCTAACCACAGCGTGTTAACGGGATGTTTCGCGACGCGCCGAGTGGGTCGGATGTGGGTGATATCCCCCGCTCAGGTGGCGAAGGCGACTTCACGGCGTCCCGATCGGGTGACCGCCAACGACGCGGCCGAAGCGATCACGGCGAGGCCCGCGGCGACGTACCAGGCGATCGCGTAGTCCCCGAAGTGATCGCGGACGGCGCCCGCGGCGGAAGCGGCGAAGGCGGCGCCGAGCTGGTGACTCGCGAAGACCCAGCCGAAGACGATCGGGCCCGCGTCGCCGAACTTCCGGACGCAGAGCGCGACGGTCGGCGGCACGGTGGCGACCCAGTCGAGGCCGTAGAACAGGATGAACGCCCACATACTCGGCTGGACCGAGTCGGTGAACAGCTGAGGCAGCAAGGCGAGCGACACTCCGCGCAGCGCGTAGTAGACGCCGAGGAGCACGCGTGGGTCGACACGGTCGGTGAGCCAGCCGGACGCGATGGTGCCGACGACGTCGAAGACGCCGACCAGCGCGAGTAGCCCGGCGGCGGTCGTCTGGGGCATGCCGTGATCGTGAGCGGCGGGCACGAAGTGGGTGCTGACGAGTCCGTTCGTGGTGGCCCCGCAGATCGCGAAGCCGATGGCGAGCAGCCAGAACGTCCGGGTGCGCGCGGCCTTGCCCAGCACTCCGAGCGCGCGTCGCGCGGTGCCGGTCCTGGCGGCGGGACGGGCGACCTCGGTCTCGGGCGGGGCGCCGTAGGCCGTGGTCCCGATGTCGGCGGGGTGATCGCGGATCACGATCAGCACGACCGGAACGACGGCGAGCGAGGCGATCGCGATGACGAGCGAGGCGGTGCGCCAGCCGTCGCTGATCGCGAGGTTCGAGATGAGCGGCAGGAAGATGAGCTGGCCGGTGGCACCCGCCGCGGTGAGCACTCCGGTGACGGCGCCCCTGCTGCGGACGAACCAGCGCGCGGCGACGGTCGCGGCGAAGCTCATCGCCATCGAGCCGGTGCCGACGCCGACGAGCACGCCCCAGCACAGGATGAGCTGCCAGCTCGCGGTCATGAACACGGTGCCGCCCGCGCCGAGTGCGACGACGAACAACGCGGTCGCGACGACGCGCCGGATGCCGAAGCGTTCCATGAGCGCGGCGGCGAACGGGGAGAACAGGCCGTAGAGCACGAGGTTCACCGAGACGGCGGCGCCGATGGTGGCGCGGGACCAGCCGAACTCCTCGTGCAGGGGATCGATGAGGACGCCGGGGGCGGCGCGGAAACCAGCCGCGGCGAGCAGGGCTACGAACGCGGCGCCGGCGATGAACCAGGCGCGGTGCAGGCGGGGTGCGGGACGAGTCTCGCGGGTCTCGACGGTCACCGACGAAGTTTCGCGGGTTGTCTGCACGGTCGACAGTGGCCGGAAGGACATCACTCGCAAGGATCGGGCCAACAGTGTGGCGGTGGGCACTGCGGGGCGCTCAGTAGGCTCCGACGCCATGCGTTGTCTTCGCGTCCTGCTGGTGCTCGTGCTCGGACTCGCCGGTGGGTGCGCGGCGTCGCCGAGTGCTCCATTGCCCGCCGGGGCCGAACTGCTCACCGCTGCCGCTTCGTCGTTCGCCACGGTGCGGAGTACGCACTTTTCGCTTGGGGTGAACGGTGTGCTGCCGGGTCTGCCGCTGCGTCAGATCGAGGGCGACGCGACGCTCGACGACGGTGGCCGGGCCACTGGCACCGCCGACGTACAGGACGACGTGCGGCGGGTGAAGTTCTCGTTCGACCTGCGGGGCGCGGAAGTCACCCGTACGGACCCGTCGGGGACGGCGCGGGAGCCGGTTCCGCCGGAGTTCGCGGTTTCGGCGTTGCTCGGGCCTCAGGGTGGGTTGCGCCGGTTGCTCGACGGGGTCGGCGCGGCCAGGACCGAGGGGCGCGAGCGGGTCGAGGACGTCGAGGCGTTCCGGGTCGGCGGTGTGGTGCCGGTGGCGGTGGCGTCGCGGGTGCTGCCGCAGATTCACGCGGACGTGACCGTGAAGGTGTGGGTGTCCGAGCGCGAGCCGCGGCAGTTCGTGCGGCTGTGGGTGCAGGTGCCGCCACCGGGGGAGCATCAGAGCCCTGTGATGTTCGAGTTGGGGTTGACCAGGCAGAACGCGGTCGTGGTCCGGTGAAGCGGGAGCGAGGGACCTTTGCTATCGCTCGTTGGCAAGCCAAAGGTTAGCTTGCCAACGGACGTTAGCAAAGGTCCCTCGCTCCTCTCTGGCGGTAGTAAAGGTCCCTCGCTCCTCTTCCGCCGCGGTCAGGACGCCGAGCAGCGCTTGCCCTCCGCGGGGAGCGTGCCGTCGACGAGGTAGTCGGTGCCCGCCTTGTCGACACAACCGACGCCTTGCAGGAACACGGTGTGCTGGGTGCCTTCGAACGTGAGCAAAGCTCCCTTGAGCGCCTTCGCCAGGTTCACCCCGGCCTGGTACGGCGTCGCCGGGTCGTTGGTCGTCGAGATGACCAGCAGCTTCGGCAGGCCCTCGACGTTCGGGAGATGCGGCTGGGAGGTGTTCGGCACCGGCCAGAACGCGCAGGCGTCGCGGGCCGAGCTGGCCGGACGGCCGTCGTCGAGGAAGGGCGCCACCTGGACGTACTTCTGCTGCGCCTGCTCGATCGTCTTCGGGTCGGTGACCCGCGGGTCGTCGACGCAGCGGATCGCGGTGAACGCGTCCTGCGTCGTCCCGTAGCGGCCGTCGGTGCCGCGTTCGTTGTAGAGGTCGGCGAGCTTTTCGAGGGTGGCGCCGCGCTGCCGCTTCAGCTCGTTGAGTCCCGAGTTCAGGGAGTCCCACAGGCTCTGCTGGTAGAGCGCCTGGATCGTGGCGGTCGTGGCGTCCTCGTAGGAGAGCTTCCGGCCGTCGCCGACCGGGACCGGGAACTCGATCAGCGGGCGCACCAGGTCCTGGTAGCCCTTCACCGCCCCGCCGGCGTCGGGCCCGAGCGCGCAGTCCTGCTGACCGGCACACCATCGGGCGAATTCCCCGAACGCCTTGCCGAATCCGGCGCCCTGCGCCACCAGCGACGCGGTCGCGTCCTGCTGAGGGTCGACGGCGCCGTCGAGGATCATCGCGCGCACGTTGCGCGGGAACTCCTCGGCGTAGGTCGTGCCGATCCGGGTGCCGTAGGAAAAGCCCAGGTACGTCAGTTTCTCGTCGCCGAGTACGGAGCGAAGGATGTCCATATCCTTCGCGACGTCTCGGCTGCCGACGTTGGCGAGCATGTCGTCGCCGTGCTGCGTCCGTTGCGCGCACTTCGTGGCGAAGTCCTTTTTCTGCTGCTCCTGCTTCGCGACTCCAGCGGGCGAACCGTCGGTCTCGATGTCGTCCGCACGGTCGGCGTCGCGCTCGGCGTCGGTGAAGCAGCGGATCTGCGGTTCACTGGCACCGATCCCCCGCGGATCGAAGCCGACCAGGTCGAAACGCTTTCCGAGCGCGGTGTTCGCGGTCTGCCCGGCGAGGCTGGCCGCAGCGGTCATCCCCGAGGCGCCGGGCCCGCCCGGGTTGACCACCAGCGAGCCGATCCGCGAGCCCTGGTCGGTCGCCTTACGGCGGAGCAGGCCGAGCGTGATCGTCGATCCGTCCGGTTTGCCGTAGTCCAGCGGCACGGTCAGCCTGGCGCACTGGACATCTTTCGTACGAAACGCGGATTTCGCTTCGGCGGAGGTCGCGTAGGGTGCGCAGTCGGCCCAGGTCACACTCTGTCCGTAGAACCGCTCCAGGCCGGCGGGCACCGGCCCGACCGGTGCGTGCGATTCGGTCGACGGCGCGGGCGGCGCGGACTTTTCGCCCGTCGAGCACGCGGCCAGCGTGACGGCGAGCAGGCCGGACGCCGCGAGCGCGGCGATTCGGCGGGTACGGGACCTGGCGCTGATGTGGGGAGGCACGGTTGGATCGTGCCATCCGGGCAGACGCGGAACTCGGACGCACCTGTCCCGCGTTGGTCGGGACGGGGTGTGCTCGGACACAGATAGACGGGAGACCAGGGGTGGCAGCACTGATCAGCCGGGTGGGCAAGCGGCTCCGCCGGATCATCCAGCGGCCGGGCAGCGTCGAGCTGACCCGGTACGAGGCACTGCTGCCCGCCGTCGAAAAGCTCGAACCCGAACTGGAGCAGCTTTCCGACGAGGAGCTGACCGAGCGCGCCGGCAAGGCGCGCGAGGCCACGGACTTCGGCGACGACCAGCTGGTCGAGGTGTGCGCGCTGGGCCGCGAGGCGGCGCGGCGCGCACTGGGCGAGCGGGCCTTCGACGTCCAGGTGCTGGGCACCATGGGCCTGCTGACCGGGCACGTCGTGCAGATGGAGACCGGTGAGGGTAAGACGCTCGCCGGTGCGCTGGCCGCCGCGGGTTACGCGCTGCGTGGCAAGCGCGTGCACGTCGTCACGGTGAACGACTACCTGGCGCGACGCGACGCGGAATGGATGGGCCCGGTGTACGCGCTGCTCGGCGTGTCCGTCGGCTGGGTCGAGCCCGCGCACTCGCGGGACGACCGCAAGGAGGCCTACGCAAAAGAGGTCACCTACGGCGCTGTCGCCGAAATCGGCTTCGACGTGCTGCGTGACCGGCTGGTCACCCGCGAGGACGACCTCGTCCAGCCCGATCCCGAGATCGCGATCGTCGACGAGGCCGACTCGGTGCTGGTCGACGAGGCACGGGTGCCGCTGGTCATGGCCGGGTCGATCGACCACACCGACGCCGACGAAGAGGTCGCGAACGTCGTCCGGCGGCTGCGGCTGGGCCTGCACTACGAGACCGACTCCGACGGCCGGAACGCGTGGCTGACCAGCGCGGGAGCGTCCGTGGTGGAGAAGTCGCTCGGCGGTATCGACCTCTACGGCGACTCCGGTTCGGAGCGGCTCGCCGCGGTGAACGTGGCACTGCACGCGCACGCGCTGCTCACCCGCGACGTCGACTACCTGGTCCGCGACGGCAAGGTGCAGCTGATCAACGCCGCCCGCGGCCGGGTCGCGGAGCTGCAGCGCTGGCCGGACGGCCTCCAGGCCGCCGTCGAGGCGAAGGAGCAGGTCACCGCCACCGACCGGGGCGAGATCCTCGACTCGATCACCGTGCAGGCGCTGCTGGCGCGCTACCCCGAGGTCGCGGGCATGACCGGTACCGCGGTCGCGGTGGCCGAGCAGCTGCGCGAGTTCTACAAGCTCGAGGTCGCGGTCATCCCGCCGAACACGCCGAACGTGCGCGAGGACCTGCCGGACCGGATCTTCGCGTCGCCGTCGCAGAAGCTGCGGGCGATCGAGGACGAGATCCGGAAGGTGCACGAGACCGGGCGGCCGATCCTGGTCGGCACCCAGGACGTCGCCGAGTCCGAGGAACTCGCGGAGAAACTGGCGAAGGTCGATCTCGAATGCGTCGTGCTGAACGCGCGCAACGACGCCGAGGAAGCCGCGATCATCGCCGAAGCGGGCAAGCGCGGCGCGGTCACGGTGTCGACGCAGATGGCCGGACGCGGCACCGACATCCGGCTGGGCGGCACCGAGGGCACGGACCGCGAGGAGGTCGTCGAGCTGGGCGGGCTGCACGTGATCGGCACCGCGCGCTACCCGTCGAGCCGTCTCGACGGCCAGCTGCGCGGGCGGTCCGGGCGGCAGGGTGACCCCGGCAGCGCGATCTTCTTCGCCAGCCTCAACGACGAACTCGTGCTCTCGAACGCGCCGGATATCCCCGAGGGCATCGGCTCGGATCCCGACACCGGCGAGATCACCGACCCGGCCGCGCTGCGGCAGCTCAACCACGCCCAGCGCGTGGCCGAGGGCGTCGACCTGGAGATCCACCGCAACACCTGGCGCTACACGCGGCTGATCGAGCGGCAGCGCGGCGACCTGCTGGCGCACCGCGACAAGGTGCTGCGGACGGCGCTGGCGGCCGAGGAGCTGGAGAAGGCGCAGCCGGAGAAGTTCGGCGAGCTGAAGGAGAAGCTCGACGACGAGGCCCGGCTGGAGCAGATCTGCCGCGAGGTGTTGCTGTACCACCTCGACCAGTTGTGGTCGGACCACCTCGCGTACCTGACCGACGTGCGCGAGAGTATCCACCTGCGGGCGCTGGCGCGGGAGACTCCGCTCGACGAGTTCCACCGCGCGGCGATCCCGGAGTTCCACAAGATCATCCCGGAGGCGGTGACGCGGGCGGCGAAGACGCTGGAGGAAGCCGAGATCACCGACGACGGGATCGACCTGGCCGACGCCGGCGTGCGGCGGGCGAACACGACGTGGACCTACCTGGTGCACGACAACCCGTTCGACTCCGACTTCGAGCAGACGATCAAAAAGGTGCGCAGCATGATCCGGCGCAAGTAGCCCCGGCCTCGGCCCGGAGGTGAGCAAGGGACCTTTGCTCTCGTTTGCTGAGCAACGCTAAGCGAGCGTGAGCAAAGGTCCCTTGCTTCTCTTTCCCCGCTCTGGACAGGCGGGTGTCCTGCTCTTTCGAGCACATTCGCTCGTCCGGGCGGGGGACCGTGGGTCAGAATGTGCGCATGCCGCAACTGCGCATCGCACTGGCCCAGGTCAATCCCACCGTCGGCGACCTCGACGGCAACTCCGCGCTGACCGTCGCGTGGACCCGCAAGGCCGCCGAGGCCGGGGCCCACGTGGTCGTGTTCCCCGAGATGTCCCTGACCGGCTATCCGGTGGAGGACCTCTCGCTGCGGAAGACGTTCGCCGAGGCCTCCCGCAAGAGCCTCGAGATCCTCGCGCGGCGGCTCGACGAAGCAGGCTGCGGCGACGTGCTCACCTACGTCGGCTACCTCGACCTCGACGAGGAGGGGCCGCGGGACGCGGCCGCGGCGCTGTATCGCGGCGAGGTGGTGGCCCGGCAGTTCAAGCACCACCTGCCCAACTACGGCGTTTTCGACGAGCACCGCTGGTACAAGCCGGGGACGACTCTCGATGTCGTGCGCCTGCACGGGCTCGACATCGGCATGGTCATCTGCGAGGACATCTGGCAGGAAGGCGGCCCGATCTCGGCGCTGGGCAAGGCAGGGGTCGATCTCGTCGTCGCGCCGAACGCGTCGCCGTACGAGCGGGCCAAGGACGATGTCCGGCTGCCGCTGATCGCCCGCCGTGCCGCCGAGGCCGGTGCCCCGCTGGTGTACACCAACCAGATCGGCGGCCAGGACGATCTGGTCTTCGACGGGGACTCGCTGGTCGTCGCTGCCGACGGCACCGTGCTCGCGCGGGCGCCGCAGTTCGTCGAGCACCTGCTCGTGACCGATCTGGACCTCGCCGCGGGCGGGCACGTCACGGACGGCGCCCTCGAGGGGCTGCACGTCCACCGGCGGGTGCTGAGCGAGGAACCGCTCCCCGCCTACGAGCCGTCGACCGAGTCGGTCGTGAGCGAACCGCTCTCCAACGAAGCCGAGGTGTGGTCGGCGCTGGTCGTCGGTCTGCGCGACTACGTCCACAAGAACGGGTTCTCGTCGGTCATCTTCGGGTTCTCCGGCGGGATCGACTCCGCCGTGGTCGCCGCGCTGGCCGCGGACGCTCTCGGTGGCGACAACGTTTACGGCGTCTCGATGCCGTCGAAGTACTCTTCGGGCCACTCCAAGGGCGACGCCGCCGACCTTGCCCGCCGGATCGGCGCGCATTTCCGGGTCGAGCCGATCGAAGACATGGTCCGGGTCTACGTCGACCAGCTGAAGCTCACCGGGCTCGCGGAGGAGAACGTCCAGGCGCGGGCGCGGGGCATGCTGCTCATGGCACTGTCCAATCTGGAGGGACACCTGGTGCTGGCGACGGGCAACAAGACCGAGCTGGCGGTGGGCTACTCGACGATCTACGGCGACGCGGTGGGCGCGTTCGCGCCGATCAAGGACGTGTTCAAGACCCACGTGTGGCATCTGGCTCGCTGGCGCAACGCCGAAGCGGAAAAACGCGGCGAGACACCGCCGATCCCGGAGAACTCGATCAGCAAGCCGCCGTCGGCCGAGTTGCGCCCCGACCAGCTCGACACCGATTCGCTGCCGGACTACGCGCTGCTCGACGACATTCTCGACGACTACGTCGAGGGTGACCGCGGGTACGCCGACCTGATCGAGGCCGGGTTCGAGCCGGAGACCATCGACCGCGTGGTGCGCATGGTCGACAAGGCCGAGTACAAGCGCCGCCAGTACCCGCCGGGCACGAAGATCACCTTCAAGGCGTTCGGGCGGGACCGGCGGCTGCCGATCACCAACGCCTGGCGCGAGGGCAAGGCGTAGCCCCGGGGGCGAGCGGGAGCAAGGGACCTTTGCTCTCGCTTCGTTAGCGTTGCTCAGCAAGCGTGAGCAAAGGTCCCTTGCTCCTCCTCAGCTGAGGGCGACCTGGGAGCCGTCGGTCCGGCGGAGGACGGCTACCAGGCCCGGCTTCTTGTCGTGGCGGACCAGCAGCTCCAGGTGGAGCGCGCGGGTCACGACGTCGACGGCCGCCGGGTCGGGGTGGACGCCGGTCACCAGCAGGAGCGGGATCTTCGGCAGACCGCGTGTTGTCGGATGGGGTGTGCTCCCCCAGTCGATGAGGAACGGCGCGAGCCCGTCGAGGCCGCCTGGCGAGGTGAGCCGCCAGGACAGGAGTTCGCCCTGCGCGTCCCGTGACATGTCGAAGATGTCGCCGGGGTCGTAGCCGGCGGCCCGGAGGTCGGCGACGGCCGCGTCGATGTCGGTGGTCCGGACGGCCCAGGTGACCAGCGCGGGCTCGGTGAGGTCGTCGATGCCGAACGGGCGTGGCCCGTCCGGCTCGGGCTGCGCGGGGTCGGGGCCGATGACCTCCAGGTAGGAGCCCGAGCCGAGGTCGGCGAGGTAGTTCGCGGTACCGCGGCCGACGTGGCTGCCGCCCGGGACGGGCTCGACACCGGTCAGTTCGGTGACGTGGGCGACGGCGGCCGCGAGGTCCGGTCCGGCGAAGACGAGATGATCCAGCACGAGGGTCATCGTGCCCCCACCGCGGCAGCGGCGTCGACGAGGCCATGCCCGTAGAAGGTGTTCCCGGCCGGCGAACGCTTGCAGACTGCGTCGGGCTTGCCGTCTCCGTTCGGGTCGTACGGGTCGGGGCACGCCAGCGGCTTGGCGGTCGCGTACAGGGCTCGTTTGACGTGTTCGGCGTTCCAGCGCGGATGTTCGCTCGCGATCAGCGCGGCCACGCCGGTCGCGTGCGGGGACGCCATCGAGGTGCCGCTCGCCGAGCGGTACAGGCCGCCGGGCCAGGTCGACCAGACCCGCACACCCGGCGCCGCGACAGTGATCCGCGACGCCGAGTAGTTGGAGAACGACGCCTTGAGAAGTTTCTCGTCGAGCGCGCCGGTGCCGACCACGCCGGGAAGTTCGTGAGGCAGGCGGATGCAGCTCGGGTCGATCGGACGCCGCGCCGGGGTGCTGTCCGCCGGGCTTTCCGTGTCGACCGACCGGGTGTCGAGGTCGATGCCCGCGTTGCCACCGGATGCCACGACCAGCACGTTGCGACGCTGCGCGTAGGCCACCGCCCGGCCGACGGCGAGTTTGATCGCCGCCTGGTCGATCTGGTTGTCGCAGTTGTAGCGCCACGGGATCGAGCGGTAGCTGTTGTTCGTGACGGCGAATCCGTGCTCCGCCGCCCACACGAAGCCGCACACCATGCTCTCAGCCGTTTCGGTGTCGTCCAGTTCGGCCAGTTTCACCGACGCGAGCCGCACACCGGGGGCGATGCCGACGACGCCGGTGCCGTTGCGCGCCGCCGCGATAGTGCCCGCCACGTGCGTGCCGTGCCCGTCCAGCGTTGGCCGCCACGCGCCCGGGCTGCGGTCGGCCCAGCCGGAGAGGCAGGACACCGAGTTCCGCGCGTCGAACGCGCCCGCGAGTTCGGGATGGGTGTCGTCCACACCGGTGTCCAGCACACCCGCGACAACCCGCCGGCTGCCGTCGGACACCTGGTGCGCGGCGTCGAGCCCGAGCGCCGGGACGTCCCACGCCGTGCCTTCGGCGGGTACCTGACCGGAGTTCGGCGAACCGGGCCCGGTGTAGCGGACGTCCTTCCGGGCGGCGAAGAACTCCACGGGGAGTTTGGCCGTCCGGGTCGCCCCGACCGCTTCGATTCCTCGCGTGCCACGGACTTTCGCCGCGAAGTCGTCCTTCGCCGTGTACGCCACCACGACGCCGACCTGCGGGTACGACGACACGACCGTGCCGCCCGCTCGCCGTACGGCGAGTTCGGCCCACCAGGTGTGCAGCCGGTCCGCGCGGGTGATCACGACGTGCGGCATCACCAAAGTGCCGGGCGGTACCGCGGACTCCTCCGGCGCCGCCGTCAACGCCGAGGGCACGTCCCCGTTCTCAGCGCCCGTGGCAGCCGCCGCCGGGACGGCGAGTCCCGTACCCAGCACAGCAGCCATCACCACGCCACCCAGCGCTCTGAGCGCACGCCTGTTCCTGCCCGCCACCGACCGACCTCCTCAATCCGGCAAAACCCCCGAACTGAACCTAGCGATCGGCCGCGCGTACGGCATCCCTCTTCGGGCGGTTCTTGTCGGACCCCTCTCGTAGGCTGGGCGGATGACGGCCAAGGAATCCCCGCCGCAGGGCTTCGCCGTGTTCGACACCGCAATCGGCCCCTGCGGCCTCGCCTGGCACGCGGACGTCGTGCTCGGCGTCCAGTTGCCCGAGGGCAGTACCGAACGCACGCGATCCCACCTGGTCACACGTTTCCCCGACGCCGTCGAATCGGCGCCACCGGAGGCGATGAGATCGGCCATCGCCGGCATCGTCGCCCTGATGAACGGCGAGCCGAAACAGCTCGGCGACGTCGAACTCGACTGGACCGGTTTGCCAGATTTCCATTGCCGCGTCTACGAAATCACGCGCGCCATCCCGCCGGGTAAGACGCTGACCTACGGTGACATCGCGAACCGGCTCGGCATGCCCGGCTCGGCACAAGCCGTCGGGCAGGCCCTGGGGCGCAACCCGTTCCCGATCATCGTCCCGTGTCACCGGGTCCTCGCCGCAGGAGGCAAGGACGGCGGATTCTCGGCGCGGGGCGGGGTCACGACCAAGCGCCGCATGCTCGTGATCGAGGGCGCGCTGGCGGACGAGCCGACCTTGTTCTGATTCACCACCTCCCGTGCGGTGTCGCGTGTGGACGGATCACACCGACTGCGCTTCGGGCTTCCACGGTTTCATCCACGGCGACTCCGGCCAGCCTTCGGCCGCGGCCATCAGCGGGAACGCCGTCGCGCCGTCGATGTGCTCGCGCACGATGTCGGCATGACCGGCGTGACGCGCGGTCTCTTCGATCAGGTGCAGCAGGACCCAGCGCACCGACCACGCGTCGACGTCCTTCGGGAACCAGGGGACATTCTTCGGGATGGGCACCGGCTGGCCGAGATCGGCGATTCCGGCGATGACCTCTTCGGTGCGCCGGGCTACTTCGTCGTACCGGGCGAGCACGCCTTCGAGAGTTTCGCTTTCGAGGAGACGGAATCCGTCGACGTAGTCCTGTTTGGTGGGTTCCTTCTGCGGCAACTGAAGCACGATGTCGATCCAGCCGTCCTCAGTGTCCGCGACGTGTTTGACGAGCCCGCCGACGCTGAGCGAACTGCGGCTCGGCACGGCTCTGGCCTGCTCGTCGGTGAGGCCGTATGCGGCTATCCGCAACACATGCCGCTGCTGCTCCAGGTACTTCAGCAGACCTTCACGCTCGTCGGCGACCGGGGGAACACTTCCCGCCATGGTGGACCTCTCTTCCGGGTTCGGGGGTCATGGTCGATTGCGAGCATCGTCTCACCCGGCACCGACAATTTCGGCGTCCGCGCGAACCACGCGAACGGAGGGCAGGCTGAGCACCACCGCGGCGATCAGGAGCAACAGGGCACTCGTCGCCCACAACGCCCCGCGGATCCCCGCGACGGCGGCGAGCGGTCCGGCGAGCGCCGCGCCCACCGGCGTCAGCCCGAAGCCCGCGAGAGACTGATACGCCGACACCCGGGAGAGCCGGTCCGGCCGGACTTCCCGCTGCAGCATGGTCATCAGGTGCACCCCGAAGACCTCGACCCCCACCCCGGCGGCGACCGCGGCCGCGCACACCACGGTGAGCGGCGCGGCCGCCGCCATCGCCACCAGCGGGGACACGGTGAGCACGCCGCCGATGACCGCCGCGACGAGCGGCCGCGACGAGGTGAACCGCATCAACAGCAGTCCACCCAGGACCATGCCCGCGGCGTCGCAGGCCGAGATCGCTCCCCACGCGGCCGCTCCCCCCAGCGTCTCCGCGGTGTCGACCGGGCCGAGGACCAGTTCGTAGGCACCGACGGCGAGGGTGTTGACGGCCGCGAACTGGATGATCACCGGGCCGAGCCAGCGGTGGGAGCGCAATTCGGTCCAGCCCTCGCGCAGTTCCCGGCCGAGATGTCCGCGCACGGTGAAAGTGCCCTCGACCCGCACCAGCAGCCGGAGGAGGATCGCGACGACGAAGGTCAGCGCATCGATCGCGAGCACCCAGCCGGCGCCCGTGGCCGCGACGAGTACACCACCGAGCGCGGCGCCACCGATCTGGGCGAGGGTGAGCCCGAGCCGGAACGTGGCGAACGCACGCGGCCCGTGTTCCTTGGCCACGCCACGCATCAGCAGTCCTTGCGACGCGGGCATGGCGAAAGCCGTCGCGAGGCCGTTGGCGGCGGCAGCCGCGACGATGTGCCCGAGGCGGGCCTGCCCGGTGAGCACCAGCACGGCGAGTACGCCCTGGCTCAGCGCCGACAGGGTGTTGGCACCGACGAGAACGAGGTTGCGCGGCCATCTGTCCGCGATGACACCGCCGACCAGGAAGAACACCAGTGCCGGCACGAGACCGGCCGCGGCGACCAGGCCGATGTCGGCCGGCGTGCCACCGATGCCACGAACGGCGAAGACCACCGCCACCTGCGAGGCGGCTGTCCCCAGCGACGAAGTCGTCGCGCTGGTGATGTGCAGGACGAAGGTCCGGTTCGTCCACAGAGTCACGAGATCCCCCATGTAGTTTCAAAGTATTTAGTATCAATTGCGCCTATATACTTTGCGGGTAAGCTACGGGCATGTCAACCGAGAAGGCCCCGACCGGCGCGGAACTGGCGGACGCGCTGCGGCGCATCACCCACGTCATGCGCCGCTACGCGGGTGCGCCCTATGCGCGCAAGGGCTGGCCGACCGCGCAGGTCCAGCTGCTGCTGGTGGTCGACATGCTCGGCGATCGCCCGCGAATGGGCGAGGTTCGCGAACGGCTCGGCGTGACCGGGCGGGCGATCACCTCAGCGGTGGACGCACTCGAACGTGACGGATTGCTGCGCCGCGAACCGGATCCGACCGATCGACGGGCGAGTCTGCTGGCGATCACGGAGTCCGGGCGCGAACGGCTGAAGGAGATCGAACGGATCCAGGGCGCGCACGCCAACGAGACCTTCTCCGTGCTCGACGCCGCGGAACGGCGGACGCTGCTCGAACTGCTCAGCCGACTCGAGACGCATATCGCGGCGCAGGGGTGACG
Source organism: Amycolatopsis sp. NPDC058986 (assembly GCF_042741125.1). Classification (NCBI taxonomy): domain Bacteria; kingdom Bacillati; phylum Actinomycetota; class Actinomycetes; order Pseudonocardiales; family Pseudonocardiaceae; genus Amycolatopsis; species Amycolatopsis sp. NPDC058986. The sequence continues at coordinate 16,767 of NZ_JBHYJW010000060.1, forward strand.
CGGAAGACGTACATCGCGCCCAGCACCATCTGCGCGGCGCGGACCACCAGCTGCGCGCGGGTTGCCACGCCGGCGAAATGTCCGGGACCGAGCGACCCGGTCACGAGCACGGCCAGCCACGTGAGCACGATCAGGGCCAGGCCGATGATGGCGCTTTCCCGCCAGCCGCGCGGCCACCAGAGGACGAGGCTGCACGAACCGACGACGAAGGTGACGTTCGTGAGCAGACTGACGGCGGTATTGCCGGGATAGGCGGCATCGGCGAAGACGAGAGCACCGAAGACGCTGACCGACCCCGCGGTGAGGCGGCCCGTCCAGTGCACCGGGGCCAGCCGGACCAGCGGCGGGCCGACGAGCAGGAAAGCACTCCCCGAGACGATCTGCGCGACACGGAACACCGGATGCCTGGTGAGCAATTCACCGACGGGGTCGTGGAGCGGCGAAACCCCGGTGGCGAACAGGAACTCGAGGGGCCACGCGGAATAGGCCACGACACCGAGTCCAACCAGGACAAGGGCGATCAGCCGCGCAGCACGCACCAGCACACCCTAAGCGACCCAGGCACGTGTGACACGGATTAACGGGTCCGCGACGACTTTGTGGCGCGTTCGCGCGGGGTGACGCGGCGGCTCAGCGGAGCGAGGGACCTTTGCTATCGCCGGACGGGAGCGAGGGACCTTTGCTAACGTCCGTGAGCAAGCCAACGATTAGCGCGCTAACGAACGTTAGTAAAGGTCCCCTGCTCCTCCTCCAGGCCTGCGGGCATCAGGCCTGCGGGCGTACGAAGGGGAAGAGGACGGTCTGCCGGATCGAGGCGCCGGTGAGCATCATCAGCAGCCGGTCGATGCCGATGCCGAGACCACCGGTGGGCGGCATGCCATGTTCCAGGGCGAGCAGGAAGTCCTCGTCGAGCTCCATGGCCTCGACGTCGCCGCTCGCGGCGCGCAGGGACTGCGCTTCCAGGCGGCGCCGCTGTTCGATCGGGTCGGTCAGTTCGGTGTAGGCGGTGCCGACCTCGGAGCCGAACGCGATGAGATCCCAGCGCTCGGCCAGCCGCGAGTCGACGCGGTGCTGGCGGGTCAGCGGAGAGACGTCGGTCGGGTAGTCGGTGTAGAAGGTCGGCAGCACTGTCGCGCCTTCGACGAGGTGTTCGTGTGCCTTGAGCACGAGGTCGCCGTGTCCGGCGTCCTCGCCGACCGGGACTCCCGCGCGGACGCACAGCCGCCGCAGCGTCTCCACCGGCGTCCCCGCGTCGATCTCCTCACCGAGCGCGGCGGAAACCGCCTGGTGCACCGGGATCACCGGCCAGTCGCCGGAGATGTCGTAGTCGGTGAGCTTCCCGTCCGCGTCCGGCCGGCGGACCACCTGCGCGCCGTAGGCCGCCTCCGCCGCCTGCTGCACCAGCTCACGCGTCAGCTTCCGCATGGTGCCGTAGTCCGCATACGCCTGGTACGCCTCGAGCATCGTGAATTCGGGGTTGTGCGTCGCGTCGACGCCCTCGTTGCGGAAGTTGCGGTTGAGCTCGAAGACTCGTTCCACCCCGGCCACGCACAGGCGCTTGAGGTACAACTCCGGCGCGATCCGCAGGTACATCCGCATGTCGTAGGCGTTGATGTGGGTGACGAACGGGCGCGCGTTCGCGCCGCCGTGCACGGTCTGCAGCATCGGTGTCTCGACTTCGAGGTAGTCACGGTGGTGCAGGCGTTCCCGCACCGCGCGGACCACTGTGGACCGCAGCCGGAGCATCGTCGCCGAGTCCGGGTTCACCGCGAGGTCGAGGTAGCGCTGCCGCACCCGCGTCTCCGGGTCGGTGAGGCCCTTTCGCTTGTCCGGCAAGGGATGCAGGCATTTCGCGGTGACCGTCCACTCGTCGATGAGCACGGACAGCTCGCCACGCCGGGACGTGATCACCTGGCCGCTCACGCCCACGTGGTCACCGAGGTCGATCCCGGTCCGCCAGCCGGTGAGGTCGAGCACCGACGCGTCGAGCATCAGCTGGATTTCGCCGGAGAAGTCCTTGATACGCGCGAAACACAGTCCGCCGAGGGTACGCAGCGCCAGCACGCGGCCCGCCACGCGCACGTGATGCCCGGTGTGGGTGTCCGGGGCGAGCCCGCCGAACTTCTTCACGACGTCGCCGAGCAGGTCGTCCCGCTCGAACCCGACGGGGTACGGATCGATGCCCGCCGCGCGGAGCTTGTCCAGCTTCGCGACCCGCACCCGGACCTGCTCGGGCCGCCGGGTCTCCCGGACCTTCGGCCGCGCCGCGCTTTCGTCGATCCGCTTGACCTGCGCGACGAAGTCGTCGCTGACGGTCTCCAGCCGCAACGACCGCGTCCCGCGTGTGGGCACGAACCCTTCGAGCGCACCGGCGACGATGCCGACCCTGGGCAGCCTGCGTGCCGAGGAATAGCAGAGGAACCGCGGCACCCAGTCGGGCCCGTACTTGGCGTTGGACCGGTACAGCGACTCCAGCTGGAAGAACCTCGACGCGACGCCGAGAACGCCCCGCCATGCCCGGAGAACCGGGCCCGCGCCGATCCGTTCACCCTCGGAGAACACCGCGCGGAACATCGCGAAGTTGAGCGAAATCTGTTGCACGCCAAGGTGTTGTCCCGCCGCGACGACCTCGGCGATCAGGTACTCGTTGAGGCCGTTCTCGGCGTCCCGGTCGCGTCGCATCAGATCGAGGGAAAGCCCGCGCCTCCCCCACGGCACGAACGAAAGCAAGCCCCGCAGCTCTCCTCGCGCGTCGTATGCCTCGACCATGACGCTGCGGCCGTCGCTCGGATCGCCGAGCCTGCCCAGTGCCATGGAAAACCCGCGTTCGGTCTCGGCGCCACGCCATTGCTGGGCGTGGGCGAGCAACGAGGCCATCTCTTCGGCCGGGATCTCGCCATGGCGACGGACCTGCGTGGTGTAGCCGGCGCGCTCGATGCGCTTCACCGCTTGCCGGACCGAGCGGCGCTCGGGACCGGCGAGGCTGAACTCGCGGATGTCGAGCACCGCTTCGTCACCGATTTCCAGTGCCTTCAAACCGGCGTCGGTGTAGACCTTCGCGCCCTGTTCGCTCGCGCCGAGCACACCGGGCGTCCAGCCGTAGGTACGGGTTTCGTCGAGCCACACGCGGACGGCGTCGTGCCAGGACTCGGGATCGCCGATCGGGTCGGCGCTGGCCACGCTGGTACCGCCGAGGACGCGGTAGGTGACCGCGGCGCGGCCGTTCGAGGAGAAGACGACGCTCTTGTCGCGGCGGGTGGCGAAATACCCGAGAGAATCGCCTTCGCCGTGCTCGGCGAGCAGCCCGCGCAGCTGGAGTTCCTCGTCATCAGTACGCAGCCGCCTGCTGCGGACACCGCGGAACAACGTGTACAGCGCGCCGGTGACGACCGCCGTCGCACCGAGGTCGAGCAGCACGTCCAGCCAGCCCGGCCCCTCGCCGACCCCGAACCGCTTGAGCTGGATGTTCTCGCCGGTCGCGTGGTTCACGACCCAGGCGAAGCGCTCCCACGTGTCGGCGAGATGACCGGGGAACGCCTCGCTCAGCGCCCACCCCAGCACGATGACGGCGGCGAACCCGCCCAGCAGCACGGACAATCCGTCCCGCCACGCGCTCGGGGCGAGCCGGGCGGGGAAGGCGGGACGCAGCCGGAGCAGGAAGACGAGCAGCCCGATCGAGACCAGGTCGGCGATGGTCAGCGCCCACAGATGCCCGGGGATGTGACGGATCTGCCTGGGGCCCAGCGTCAGCGTCTCCGGCCACCACAGCAGCGTCGCCTGCAGCGCCATGGTCATCAGCAGCCCGCCGACCTGGAACAGCGCCAGGGTGTAGAGCGCGGCGCGTTTGCGGCGGCGCAGGGCCGCGCCGAGGACGACGAGCAGCAGGACGATGACCAGGCTGGCGTTGGTGGGCACGCTGAGCGCGGAGAACAGCATGTCGATGCCGTTCATCACGCGGCCGCGCGGGCCGTTGGTGAGCAGGAGTATCACGGAGAAGACGGCGGCGAGCTGGACGACGGTGGCGATGATGCCGCCGGCTTTGGCCTTCCAGGCGGGCAGGCGGGTGCGCGCGCTCGCAGGGTTTCCCATCGTCGCCTTTCGTGACCGGACGTCCGTAATGGCCGTCTCGACTGCTTTGTTCAACGTCAGTGAACCGCGCCGGGTTGTCTCCGGGCATCATCCCGAAGTCGGACGGTGCGTGGTCCCGGGGCGGTAGCTCGGTCGTGGGAGCGCCGCCACGGGGGTGTGAAGCTGGTCGCACGGCCTTGGGGGTGCCCTCGGCGCGTGTCACGCTTTGATCGTTCAGACTCCACGACCCGGGGACCTCGCACGAGGCCTCGAGGGAAGGACGGTCGACAACGATGTCTACCCCCAGCACCGGATCCGGCGGCTCCAGCGGCGAGGTAGCCGCCCCGTACGGTACCGGCTCGGCATCGGCGCAATCCGCGCCCGTGCGCAAGATCCGCGTCCATCACCTGCGTGAGCTCAAGGAACGGGGCGAACCCTGGCCGATGCTCACCGCATACGACATGTACACCGCCGCGTTGTTCGACGAAGCCGGGATTCCCGTGCTGCTCGTCGGCGATTCCGCGGCCAACAACGTCTTCGGCTACGACACCTCGTTGCCGGTCACTGTGGACGAACTTCTTCCGCTTGTCCGGGCAGTGACCCGTTCGGTGAAGCGGGCGCTGGTCGTCGCGGATCTCCCGTTCGGCTCCTATCAGCTCTCCCCCGAGCAGGCGCTGGCCACTTCCGTGCGATTCATGAAGGAAGGCAGGGCGCACGCGGTCAAGCTCGAAGGCGGGCGCCGGTTCGCGCCGCACGTCGAGGCACTGACCTCGGCGGGCGTGCCGGTGATGGGACATATCGGGTTCACCCCGCAGAGTGAACACAACCTCGGCGGCTACCGGGTGCAAGGGCGCGGCGAAGCGGCGGACGTGCTGCTCGCCGACGCGCTGGCACTGCAGGAGGCCGGGGCGTTCGCGGTGGTGATGGAGATGGTGCCCGCGGAGGCCGCGAAGCGCGTGACGCACGAACTCAAGATCCCGACCGTCGGCATCGGCGCCGGCTCGGACTGCGACGCCCAGGTGCTCGTCTGGCAGGACATGGCCGGACTTCGGCGCGGGAAGGCACCCCGGTTCGTGAAGCGGTACGCCGACCTGGCCGGTGCGCTCTCGGGCGCGGCGGCGGCGTTCGCCGACGAGGTGCGACGGGGCGAGTTCCCCGCGCCGGAGCACGAGTTCCACTGAGAGAGGTCGGTCCGTGCGGGCCTCCTTGAGGGACTCCGGGTCCCTTAAGGAGGCCCCCACGGAGCGTCCTGACCTGCGAAAAGAGAGCAAGGGACCTTTGCTAACGTCCTTGAGCACACCAACGATTAGTGCACTAAGCGACGTGAGTAAAGGTCCCTCGCTCCTCTCCGGCGATAGCAAAGGTCCCTTGCTCCTCCGGTAACGCTCCCCCAGCGACGGCGGGGGTGTCATCGACGGCGGAACCTCTCCGCGAGCGCCGGGTCGTTCTCCCACCACAGGCCGCTCGACGGCGCCTCGCCCGTGGCGGCCTCCTCGTCCAGTCGTGCGTCGACCTCGCGGGCGCGGCGCTCGTCGTCGCGCGCCCAGCGGACGATCAGGGCGCCGACGAACGGGAGGCCCGCCAGGTCGCCACCGATCCACAGCACGCCGGCGCCGATGATCTGGTCGGTCCTCGGCTCCGGGCCCCAGGTCCGGTGCAGCGCGTCGTAGTGTGCGGGCGCGAGCAGCGGGCCCAGCCAGAGGACGAGGCCGAGCGCGCCGTCGAGGATGACCTCGGCCAGCGAGATCCACACCGACACCAGATGCGAGTCGTCGCGCGGGGTCGGGTCGAGCTGGATCCGCGTCCAGAAGTAGCCGAAACCCGCGAGCACCAGCAGCAGCCGGACCAGGGCGTCCACAATGGACGAGTCCAGCGTCAGCTCGTACAGCGGGGTCAGGTAGATCAGCAGGGGCGGCGCCGCCAGCATCGCGGTGACCACGAGCGGGAACGTCAGCGCTCGCGCGAAACGGCCGCGGCCGAAGCGACTTAGCCCGGCCACGATCGGAGCGGGCGCGGCGCGCAGCAGCAGGGTGATCGGCGCGCCCAGCGCGAGCAGCAGCGGCGTCACCATCAGCAGCACGATGTTCTGCACCGCGCGCACCCAGAACAACGTCGTGTCGTACACCGCCAGGAACGAGCAGGTGACGAACACGATCGTGGCCAGCCCGGCGAGGAACGCCGCGGTGCGCCCCGGCGGCCAGGCCGACTGACGCCGGACGGCGCGCAGGTACAGCACCGCGAGGACGAGCACGACGAGAACGGCCGGGACGTCCAGGGTCCAGGCCGTCATCATCCGGCCACCGGTGAGCGGCTCGAGCACGGAATTCGCTGCGATATCGATACCCCAGTGTCGGCTACTATTCATCTGCTGGACACACCGGGTTCAGATCGAGAAAAAGATCAAGCTGCCGATTCCGGCAACCACACAGTAAATGGCGAACGGTGTCAAAGTACGCGTTTCAAAGTATTTCACCAGAAAACGGACAGCGATGTACGACGCGATTCCGGCGACGACACTGCCGACGAGCGCGGGCCCGAGCGATGCCTGGTTCTCCGGCCGGAACAGCGAGGGCATCTTCAGCACCCCGGCGGCGAGGATCACCGGCGTCGCGAGCAGGAAGGCGAACCGCGCGGCGTCCTCGTGGTTCAGCCCGCGCCGCAGTCCGGCGACCATGGTGATGCCGGAGCGGCTGATCCCGGGGAACAACGCCAGGATCTGGGCCGAGCCGATGAGCATCGCCTCACCGATACGCAGCTTCGACAGGCGGGCGTCGGAGGCCTGCTCGACCGAGACGGCCCGCATCACCATGGTGTCCTCGGCGGAGAAGTCGACCGTCTCCTCGGACCGCGAAACCGCAGACACCTCGGCCTTCCGGGGCCGGGAGAAGCGCTCCGCCGCGTAGAGCACGCCGCCGTTGAGCGTGAGGAAGATGGCGGCCGGGACGGGCTTGCCGAGGAAGTCGCGCAGCAGTCCCTCGAACAGCAACCCCGCGACCCCGACCGGAATCGTGGCCAGCACGAGCAACCAGGCGAGCCGCTGGTCGGCCGTGCGGATCTCGCGGTGCCGGACCGATGTCCACAGCCCGGCGATGATCCGCACCCAGTCGCGCCGGAAGAAGATCACGAGCGCGAGCGCGGTCGCCACGTGCATCGCGACGAGCACGGCGAGGTACGGCGAATCCTTGCCGATGCTCAGATCCTGGCCCCATTGCCCGCCGACCAGCGCGGGCAGCAGGATGCTGTGCCCGAGACTGGACACCGGAAACAATTCCGACACCCCTTGCAAAGCGCCGACGACAATCGACTCGACATAGGTAACCGCGGACATTCCGGGCCTCTCCGATATGCATCAGGACAATTCCCCGAAAAGAAAGTACCGAGCACCGTGTTAACCCACGGCAAGACCCCCACCCCGCCATGACTCGTCCCATTGTTCACATACATGAATTCAAAACACGTACTTGACTCTCGTTCGGCGGGTGACCTAGCGTCTACGACACGCCGCGAGACCGACCTTTTCGCCCCTCGAAGTGGAGGAACGAGATGCGTGTTCGTGAGCGGATTCTGGCCGCCACGGCAGGAACCGTCGTACTACTGTCCCTGCTCACCCCGGCCGCGTCCGCCGCGACGGTCAAGGTCGCGAACTCCGCGGAACTGAAGAAGGCACTGTCTGCAGTGTCCCCTGGAACGACGATCGAACTCGCCGCGAACACCACGTTCACCGGCAACTTCAAGGCGGATCGCAGCGGGACCGCGAGCGGCCGCATCACGCTGACCGGCCCGCGCACCGCCGTGCTGTCGGCCTCGGGTGGCCGCACGCTCGAACTCACCGGCAGTTACTGGACGCTATCCGGGTTCTCGGTCACCGGTGGGCAGAAGGGCGTGATGGCACTGGGAGTGCACAACACGGTGGTCGACGGTCTCAAGGTGTCCGGGATCGGGCACGAGGCCATCCACTTCCAGCACGGCAGTACAGACAACGTCGTGCAGAACAACGAAATCAGCGACACCGGCCGCGAGTACGGCGGCTACGGCGAGGGCGTCTACTTCGGGTCCGCCAAGAGCAACTGGCCGGGCGGGCAGCCCGACCGCAGTGACCGCAACAAGGCGCTGAAGAACAGGATCGGCCCGAACGTCCGCGCCGAGGCGATCGACGTCAAGGAGGGCACCACCGGCGGCGAGCTGCGGGGCAACACCTTCGACGGCACCGGCCAGAGCGGCGAGAACTACGCCGACAGCTTCGTCGACATCAAGGGCAACAACTACGTGATCGCCGACAACAAGGGCAGCAAGGTGTTCGTGCACGACGCCGAGTACGGCGGCTTCGAGGTGCACGTCCAGCTGGACGGTTGGGGACAGAACAACACCTTCTCCGGCAACGTCTCCGATCCGCAGGCGCCGTCCGCCTACGGCTACTACGTGGTGAAGGCCGCCCAGGCCACCACCAAGGTCTGCGCGAGCAACAAGGCGACCAACGCCGGCAAGGGATTCGCGAACGTCACCCCGACGCCCGCGTGCTGACGCGATCGAAGACCGGGGGCCCGCTCAGCCCGGCGGCGGGGGCGGGCCCCCACCCTTCGTCTCACCGCCCATCTCGGGCACAGTGAGGCCATGGACGATCTCTATCCGCCGCTGGCCCCGCACGCGCAGGGCCTGCTCGACGTCGGCGACGGCCACCGGATCCACTGCGAGCAGGCGGGCAACCCGGACGGCAAGCCGGTCGTGGTGCTGCACGGTGGCCCCGGCAGCGGGATCGCGCCGCTGACCCGGCGGCATTTCGACCCCGAGGTCTACCGGATCGTCCTGTTCGACCAGCGCGGCGCCGGGCGCAGCACCCCGCACATCGGCGAGGACGACGTCGATCTGGCCACGAACACCCTGTGGCATCTGGTCGCGGACATGGAACTGCTGCGGGAACGCCTCGGCATCGACCGGTGGCAGGTCTTCGGTGGTTCGTGGGGCGCGACGCTCGCCCTCGCCTACGCGCAGAAACATCCCGACCGGGTCAGCGAAATGGTGCTGCGCGGCGTGTTCACGGTCCGGCGCGGCGAACTCGACTGGCTCTACGGAGGCGGCGCGGCGAACCTGTTCCCGAAGGAATGGGAAGACTTCCTGGCGCCGGTGCCCGAGGAGCGCCGTGACGATCCGCTCGCCGCGTACGCGGAACTCGTCTACGACCCCGACCCCGCGGTGCGCGAACGCGCCGCGCTCGCCTGGAGCGTCTGGGAGGGGGCGACGGTTTCCCTGTTCCCCCAGGAATCCTTCGTCCGTCAGTACTCGGACCCGAAGTTCGCGCTGACCTTCGCGCGCCTCGCCCTGCACTACTTCAGCCACGGCGCCTGGCTCGAAGAAGGGCAGCTCATCCGCGACGCCGGCAAGCTCGCGGGCATCCCCGGCGTCATCGTGCAGGGCCGCTACGACGCCGTTTGCCCGCCCGCCACGGCGTACGCGCTGCATCGTGCGTGGCCAGGCTCGCAGCTGCGGTTGCTCGAAGGCGCCGGGCACGCGGTGAACGATCCCGGGGTGCTGGCGGCGCTTCGTGAAGCCACCGACGGGTTCCGGAGCCGCGCGAGCTGAACGCCCCCTTCAGCCCAGTTGGAGGGCGAGCCAGAGTTCGGCGCGCACGCCTGGGGAGTCCAAGGATCGGCCGGTGAGCTCCTCGACCTTTCGCATCCGGTTGCGCAGGGTGTGCCGGTGGACGCCGAGGCGCGTGGCGGCGTTGTCCCAGTGCCCGTGGTGTTCGAGCCAGCAGCGCAGCGATTCGACGAGGTCGCCACGCCCGGTCTCGTCGTGCCGCCGCAACGGAGTGAGCGCCCTGGCCGCAAACGCTTGCGCCACGCCAGGTTCGACCAGCTCCAGCAGTCCGGCGCCGACGTGTTCGGCGTACCGGACGAGCGGGACCCGTTGCTCCTGGGCCGACGATGCCGCGTGCGTGGCCTGTTCCGCCACGGTCGCGAAGTCCACAAGGGACACTTGCTCGACGAGCCCGCCGTGCAGGCCGCCGATCCGCGCCGCGGCGGCGAGCACCTGATCCTCTTGGCGCGCTGCCCCGAAGACCAGTACCGCGGACCCCGAATGCGCGAAGAACACGTCCTCGGCAACGGTGTCGGCGTCGAGAGTGTCGTGCAACGCTCGCCGCGCGGCGGGCGGGCCGACGAAAGCCAGCACCGACCAAGGCGGCTCCGGCGCGCCACCCCACACCGTGGTCATCACGCCGAGAGCGAGTGCATTCTGTCGCTGGGCGAGCAGCTCGACCAGTCCGGTGCGCAGGTCGCGCAGCGCCGCGCTCTGCGCTCGATTCTGTTCCAGAGCAAGGGAAAGCAGGGACACCGCGGTGTTGACGATGTGCTGCCCCGCGGTGTCGAGGGGCCCCTCGGTGCCTACCGCCAGGACCCCGCGTGTCCTGGTGTCGAGCGTCTGCAGCGCGACCTCGTACTCCCCCAGCACCGTCAGCCGCGTGCCCGCTCGGAGGTGTTCCAGCTCGCCGCGCAGGCCTTCGACGTGCCCGCGAGCCGACGCCGGAGCGGCCTCGGTGACCGTGCCCGAGGCGTCGAAGAGCACCACCCAGCCGTCGACAAGCCGCGCCAGCTTGCGCACGACCCCGCCCACCCCGGACTTCCCGACCGCTGTGCGAGTCAGCTCCTGCTGTCCGCGCCCGGTGCGGACCAGCGCGGCGTACTCGTCGGCGGCGACAGCACGGGAGACGGCGCGGGTGATCGCGATGAACGGCGTCCGCTTCGGCACTTCCAGCAGCGGTAGCCCGACCTCGGCGGCGGTGCCGGCCAGCGCGCGCGGCACCTGCCCGTGGCTCAGCCCGACCCCGAAGCCGACCCCGGCGACACCCGCGTCGACCAGCCCGCGGACGTAGGCGGGCGACGTCCGCTCGTCCAGCGCGAGGCCCGTGGTCAGCAGGAGTTCACCGCCTTCGAGGAAGGCCTGCGGATCGATCAGCTCGGTGGGGTGCACCCAGCCGATCGGGCGGTCGAGTGCGGCTTCCCCGGCCAGCACCCGCAGGCCGAGGGAGCGCTCGGCGGCCAGGTCGCGCAGGGTCAGTGCCATAGTGTCCAATTCTAACTCGGGAATTGGACAGTTCGGCCTGCTGACGCCGGGCCGTCGCGGTCCCATGCTGAGGGCGCCCCCATCCCCGCGACGCAGGAGTTCAGCCGTGACCGTCACCGAGGCCGGGCCCCAGGCACCGGCGCCCCAGCAACGCAGACTGCGCACCGAGATCCCCGGCCCCGCCTCGCGTGAGCTGCAGGAACGTCGCGCCGCCACGGTCGCCGCCGGCGTCAGCTCGGTGCTGCCCGCCTACATCACCTCGGCCAGCGGCGGCCTGCTCACCGACGCCGACGGCAACGTGCTGATCGACCTCGGCTCCGGGATCGCGGTGACCAGCGTCGGCCACTCCGCGCCCGCCGTGGTGGACCGCGTCCGCAAGCAGGCGTGCTGGTTCACCCACACGTGCTTCATGGTTACCCCGTACGAGGGTTACGTGGAGGTGTGCGAGGCGCTGGCGGAACTCACGCCCGGCGACCACGCGAAGAAGTCGGTGCTGTTCAACTCGGGCGCCGAAGCGGTGGAGAACGCGGTGAAGATCGCCCGCGTCGCCACTGGCCGCCAAGCCGTCGTCGTGTTCGACCACGCCTACCACGGCCGCACCAACCTCACGATGGCGCTGACCGCGAAATCCGTGCCGTACAAGCACGGCTTCGGCCCGTTCGCGCCGGAGATCTACCGCGTGCCGGGCTCGTACCCGTACCGCGACGGCCTGTCCGGCGAGGAGGCGGCGCGGATCGCGATCGACCGGATCGCCAAGCAGATCGGCGGCGACCAGGTCGCGGCCGTGGTCATCGAGCCGATCCAGGGCGAGGGCGGGTTCATCGAGCCCGCACCGGGATTCCTGCCCGCGCTTTCGCGATGGTGCACCGAGAACGGTGTCGTCTTCATCGCCGACGAGGTGCAGACCGGGTTCTGCCGAACCGGCGAATGGTTCGCGTCTTCGCATGAAGAGGTAGTGCCGGATCTCGTCGCCACGGCGAAGGGCATCGCGGGCGGGCTGCCGCTCGCCGCGGTGACCGGCCGCGCCGAACTGCTCGACGCCGTCGCGCCGGGCGGGCTCGGCGGCACCTACGGCGGTAACCCGATCGCGTGTGCCGCCGCCCTCGGCTCGATCGAGACCATGCGGAACGAGAACCTCGCCGAATCGGCGCGGCGCATCGAAGACGCGGTGCTCCCCCGGCTGCGCGCGCTCGCGGCGGAAACCGGCCTCATCGGCGACGTCCGCGGACGCGGCGCCATGCTCGCGGCCGAATTCGTCAAGCCCGGTACGAACGAGCCGGACGCCGAAGCGACCCAGCGCATCGCGAAGACCTGCCACGCGGCCGGTGTCGTGGTGCTGACCTGCGGCACGTACGGCAATGTCGTCCGGCTGCTTCCGCCGCTTTCGCTGTCGAACGACCTGCTCGACGAGGGTCTTTCCGTTCTCGAATACGCCATTCGTCTGGAGGCCTCCCGATGAGCACAACTGTTCCGTTCTGGGTCGCCGGGAAGCCGGTGACGAGCGACGCGACCGCCGTCGTCCGGCATTCCTTCGACGACAGCGAAGCCGGAGTCCACTTCGTACCGTCCTCTTCGGACATCGAGACGGCGGTGCAAGCCGCGCACGACGTCGCCGATGAGTTCGCGACGCTGCCCGCGCACGTCCGGGCCGGCGCGTTGGACCACGTGTCCCGAACTCTGGGTGAGCGGTCCGAAGAGCTGGCTCAGCTGATCACCGCCGAGTCCGGGAAGCCGCTGAAGTGGGCGCGCGGCGAAGTCGGGCGCGCGGTGTCGACGTTCCGGTGGGCGGCCGAGGAGGCACGGCGTTTCTCCGGCGAATTGCAGCGGCTGGACACCGACCCCGGCGGCACCGGGCGGCTCGCGCTCGTCCGGCGCCTGCCGCGTGGCCCGGTGCTGGGCATCACGCCGTTCAACTTCCCGCTGAACCTGGTGGCGCACAAGGTCGCGCCGGCGATCGCGGTCGGTGCGCCGATCGTGCTCAAGCCCGCGCCTGCGACGCCGCTGACCGCGCTGGCACTCGGCGAAATCCTGGCATCGACCGACCTTCCGGCCGGGAGCTGGTCGATTCTGCCGACGGACAACGAAGCCGCAGCCGCGCTGGTGGCCGACCCGCGACTGCCGGTCGTGTCGTTCACCGGCTCGGTACCGGTCGGCTGGGGCATCCGCGACAGTGTGCCGCGCAAGCACGTCGCGCTGGAACTGGGCGGGAACGCGGCCGTGCTCGTCTGTCCCGATTGGACGGACCTGGACTTCGCGGCGCAGCGGATCGCGACGTTCGCGATGTACCAGGCAGGCCAGTCGTGCATCTCGGTGCAGCGCGTGTACGCGCACGCGGACGTCTTCGACGCGCTTCAGGAGAAGGTGCTGGAGCAGGTGCGCGCGCTGGGTACCGGCGACCCGCGCTCGGACGGCGTCGACGTCGGGCCGCTGATCAACACGGCCGCCGCTTCGCGGGTGGAATCGTGGGTCTCCGACGCGGTCGCGGCCGGCGGCTCGCTGCTCCTGGGTGGCTCCCGCGACGGCGCGACCGTGGAGCCGACGGTGCTCGCGGGCGTGCCGGAGGACGCGTCGGTGATGGCCGAGGAGGTGTTCGGGCCGGTCGTGTCGCTGACGCGGGTCGAATCGGTGGACGAGGGCGTGCGGCTGATCAACGACTCGCGGTTCGGGCTGCAGGCGGGCGTGTTCACCCGCGACCTGCCGACCGCGTTCGACGTCTCGGCGCGCCTGCGCGTCGGGGGCGTGCTGGTCGGCGACGTGCCGAGCTTCCGGGCCGACCAGATGCCCTACGGCGGGGTCAAGGACTCCGGCGTCGGGCGGGAGGGCCCGGCGTCGGCGATGGCCGACTTCACCGAAGAGCGCGTCACGGTGCTGACCGGCCTGACGCTCTGATCTTCGGGGGGCATGCCGTCAAGGCCACCTTAGGGGCGTCCGATGCCCGCAAGGTGGCCTTGACGGCGTCCGGAGGAGGAGCGGGGGACCTTTGCTTGCGTCCGGCGGTGCGCGATCGATTAGTGCGCTAAGGAACGTTAGCAAAGGTCCCTTGCTCTTCTTCCGCAGGTCAGAGGTGTCTTTCGGGGGCTTCAGAGACCTTGGAGGGCTTGAGTCAGCGCGGCATGGGCGTCGACCAGCGAGGGGCCGTACCACGTGAGGTGGCGGCCGGAGACCAGCACGTACGGCGCTCCTGGGAACGCCTCCGGCCCGTCGTCGGCGGCGAACTCGTACGGCTCGTCGGGCAGCACGAGCAGGTCGGCCTCGGTGTCGAACCGGGCGCGGAGCTCGCCGAGGTCCGGCCGCGGATAGCGTTCCGGATCGCGGTCGTAGACGTTGGCGACGCCGACCCGGCGCAGAACGTCACCCCCGAAGGTCTCGCGGCCGAGCACGATCCACGGCTTCCGCCACACCGGCACCACGGCGTGGAACCGGACGGGCGCGACCTCACGCCAGATCTCCTCGGCCTCGACCAGCCAGTCCGGTTCGTCGAGCCCGTAGGCCTGGGTGAGGACGCGGCGCAGCGAGCCGAGCGCGGCGGGCACCGTCGCGGCGGCCGCCATCACCCACACCGGGATCCCGTTGGCACGCAGCCGCGCCACGTCCTCGGGGCGGTTCTCCTCCGAGTTGGCCAGCACGAGATCCGGCCGCAGGTCCAGGACGCGGTCCAGCTTCGGGTACTTGGAGCCCCCGACCCTCGCGACATCCAAAGTGGACGGGTGCGTGCAGTAGTCGGTCGCCCCCGCCAGCAAGCCCGGCGCGCTCACCTCGACGGCTTCGGTCAGCGAGGGGACGAGCGACACCACGCGGGACGGCGGCCCCTCGAGCGGGACCGTCTCCCCGAGATCGTCGAACAGTTCGAGTCTCATGCGATCGCCTCGCTCATGCCCGCTCGAACGACACCTTCCGTTTCTCGACGTCGACCGCGGTCAGCCGGACGGCGATCCGCTCCCCCTCGGGGAACTTCTCCCCCGCGCACTTCGCCATCACCGGCGGATCCTCCACCAGGATCTCGGCCCTGGTCTCCTCGGCACGCAGCACGACCGCGCTGAACTCGCCACCGACGCGCTCGGCGAGCACCCACGCCTCGACCTGGTCGATGCAGGCGCGCTCGACCTTCGCGGCGAGCAGATCGGACGCTGTCATCAGCTCGGGCACCTCGCCCAGCGCGGCCCGCACCCAGTCCGGCACCTCGCGTCCCGCGGTGACGGCGAGGCAGATCTCCGTCGCGAACCGGTCGACCAGCCGCCGGATCGGCGCGGTCACATGCGCGTAGGCACCGCCGATCCCGGCGTGCGTGGTCAGCGCGGGCAGCTCCCCGTCGAAAGCGGTGTACCCGGCGCCGCGCAGCAGACGCGTCGTGTCGGTGTAGAGAGCCATCGACGCGGGCTTCCCCGGGTCGAGCGTGGCCAGGAACTCCGAAACCGTCGTCGCCTCCGGCCAGGCGATGCCGAGCGCGTCGGCGGAGCGGCGGAGCCACTCGACGGCGGTGCCGTCGGGATCGGGCAACGTCCGCAGCACCCCGACCCTGGCCCCGATCATGATCTCCGCGGCGGCCATGCCGGTGAGCAGCGAGATCTCGGCGTTCCAGCCCTCGACGGAGTTGCGCGGCCGCTGGGCAAGGGCCCAGCCGCCGTCGGGATCGCCGTTGATCTCCTGCTCGGGCAGCTGCAGCTCGACCGCGCCGCGCCGGATCGCGAGCTCCCGGCGCGCCCGGCCGATCTCGGGCAGCGCCGCGACCGAAGGATGCGGGGTGCCGGCGTCGAGCGCGGCCTGGACGGTCTCGTAGTCGAACTGCTCGGTGGACCGCACCAGCGCGCGGCGGACCCGCGTCGACGTCAGCTCACCGGTCTCGTCGGTCTCGATCGTCCACAGCACCGCGGGCCGGATCTCGCCGGGCAACAGGCTCGCGGCGCCCTCGGACAGCACCGGCGGGTGCAGCGGGACGTTGCCGTCGGGCAGGTACATCGTCTGGCCGCGACGGCGCGACTCGCGGTCGAGCGCACCACCGGGCGGGACGAACGCGGCGAGGTCGGCGATCGCGTAGTGCACGCGGAACCCGCCGCGGGTGCGCTCGATGACCATGGCCTGGTCGAGATCCTTCGAGCCCGGCGGATCGATGGTCACAAAGGGAAGATGCGTGGCGTCCTCCCGCTCCCCGGCGGAGGCGAGCGGATCGAGGACGGCGGCCTCGGCCTCGGCGAGGACGTCCGGGCCGAACGCCTCCGGCAGCACGAACTCCGCCCGGAGGCGGGCGAAATCCCCTCCGGCCGCATGTGTCCTGATCACGAGTGGAGGCACCACACAACACTATCCCGCACCGGGTGCCTTGATCGCTCGTTCGGGTGCGGCCGGTTGGGTGTACGTTAACCGTGCCTGTAATGAAAACCGATACCATCTTCAGAAGGGATCCGGCCGTGAAGATCGCGTTCGTCGGCAAGGGCGGCAGTGGGAAGACCACCCTCTCGTCCCTGTTCGTCGCGCACCTCGCCGCCACCGGCAAGCCGGTACTGGCGATCGACGCCGACATCAACCAGCACCTCGCGGTGGCGCTGGGCGCGACCGAGGAGGAAGCGCTGGCCTGGCCGACGCTGGGCGACAACATGGCGCTGATCAAGGAGTACCTGCGCGGGGACAATCCGCGCATCCCCGACGTCGCGGCGATGATCAAGACCACGCCGCCCGGCCGTGGCTCGCGGCTCGTCACGCCGTTCGAGGACAACCCGATCACCGAGGCCTGCTTCCGCGAACTCGGCGGAGTGCGGCTCGGCGTCACGGGCCAGTTCGACGAGGACGATCTGGGCGTGGCCTGCTACCACTCCAAGGTCGGCGCGGCCGAACTGCTGCTCAACCACATGGTCGACGTCGAAGGCGAATACGTCGTCATGGACATGACCGCCGGGGCCGACGCGTTCGCTTCGGGCCTGTTCACCCGCTTCGACGTGACATTCCTGGTGTGCGAGCCGACCGTCCGCAGTGTCGGGGTGTACCGGCAGTACGCGGACTACGCGCGCGATTTCGGGGTGCGGCTCGTGGTGGTCGGGAACAAGGTGACCGACGCCGAGGACGTGGACTTCCTGCGCGAGCAGGTCGGCGAGGCCCTGCTGGGCTGGCTGGAGAACTCACGGCACGTGCGCGCCGCCGAACGGGGCACCGCGCGGCCGATCGGCGAACTCGAATCGCACAACCTGCGGACGCTCGACACCATGCTCGCTACCGTGGATGCCGAGCGGCGGGATTGGGCGCGCTACCAGCGCCAAGGCATCGAGTTCCACCTGCGCAACGCGCGTGCCTGGGGCAGCGGCCGTGCCGGCGCCGACCTCGCCGAGCAGGTCGACCCCGGCTTCGTGCTCGCCCCGCCGTCGCTGGCCACGCAGGACGCCTGAGCCCGTCGCCTGCCTGACTGGCGGAGCAAGGGACCTTTGCTTGCGTTGGTGAGCACGCTAATAGTTGGCTTGCTCACGGACGTTAGCAAAGGTCCCTTGCTCCTCTCCGGCGATAGCAAAGGTCCCTTGCTCCTGCCGGAGGGGCTGGAGCTAGGTCAGTCGTCGTTCCAGGCGGCGTCGGCGGCGTCGGCCGCGCGGGTGCGTTCGCGGGCGATTTCGAGGGCGCGGCGAGCGGTCGCCTCGTCCGGGTAAGGGCCGAGCAGGTCGGCGCCGCGACTGCGGTCGAGGTGTTCGACCTCGTTCGTGCGGGTGTTGTAGTACCAGCCCGGATCCGGGTTCGGGTCGTTAGCCATGGTTCAAGCGTGACACCGGCGAAGTCCGCTGTCACGGTGGACCACCCGCCGCGTTCACCGGCGGTAGCGGTACGGAATCTCGGTCGGGTTCCCGGTCGGGCCGAATTCGCCGGAGTCGGGCTCCGGCGCGTTTTCCCGCGCGTTCTGGAACTCGTCGAACCAGCCGCGTTCGCCACCCGGCGGCGTACCGGGGCCGCTGTTCGACGGCTGCGGCAGCGGCGGCCGCGTGGCCGACGGCTGGGGCAGGCCGGGCGGCGGCGTGCCAGGGGGCGGCGGGACCGGTGACGAGGGCGGGAGCACCGGCGTGGATTCGCGGCCGGGGAAGACCGGCAGATCCGACGCCGGGGGCACCGTGGGCGGGACCGGCGCGGAGCCCTGACCGGGGAAGACCGGCAACGCGGGATTGTGCGGCCGCGCGGGCGGCTCCGGGTACCCGGGTTCCCTGCTGGGGAAGACCGGGAGCGGTGTGCCGGTGCTCGTCGCGGCCGAACCGGGCGCGGGCGGCTCCGCCGCTCCGCCGTACGGAGCCGCAGTGGTCTCCGACGCGCCTTCGGCCGGAGTCGTCGAGGCAGGGGCCGCCGGATCCGACCTGGTCACCCAGCCCATGGGCGCCGCCGCCGGTGATGCCGCCGCGCCGGGGTTGGGCGGCGGTGCGCTCGTGCTGGACGAGGGGGTGTCGTTCCGCGTGGGCGCCGCTTCGGCGCCGGATGGCTCGGTATCACCGGCCGAAGGCTGGCCAGGCTGGGAAACGGCGGGTCCCGCGCCGGTTTCGCCGAACGGCGAGTCACCCTGCGCAGTGGGTCCGGGCTGTGCCCAGCCATGTGGGGAGTCGTCCTTCACCGGTGTGGCTTGAGCACCCGGTTCCGGGGCGGCCGGGGAATCGTCCTCTGAGGACGGTTCCTTCCCCTGTTCGGCAGGCTCTTCCGGCGCGGCGGCGTCGTTCTCCGGGACAGCGGGCGCCTCGGTATCCGCAGTGGACTGATCAGCACCCGTGTCCGCTTCGCGCACGACCTTGTCGGCGACCGGCTGCGTCTGGTCCGGCCCGAGGCTCGGACCGGGCTGGGATTCCGGCTGAGCCGGCGCGACGGGTTCGGCCTGCTGCTGAGCCGGGCCTTCCGATGCGGCCTCGGCGGGAGCGGGAGCGGGTGAAGCCGCCGCGGACGAGATGGCCGCCGTCCACTGCGGACCGGCGGTCGGCTCGGCGGGCGCGCCCCAGACCTGGGGTGGCAACGTCGGCGCGGACGGCTGCTCGGCGGGAAAGGGCGGCTGCGGCGGGGTTTCCTGCTGCTGGGCAACGGGCGGCCGCGGCGGCTGTGCCCCGGCCTGCGGCCCGGCCGTCGGCGCACCCGGCGTAGGCGTACCCGGCGACTGCGGCCCGGCTGACTGCGGCCCAGGCACCGAAGCACCGGACGTCGGCGCGGCAGGCGGCTGGGCGCCCGGCTGCTGGGCACCGGGCGTCGGTGCACCTGCGGTCGATGAACCAGGCGCCACTCCACCAGGCGGCTGGGGGCCGGGAGGCTGGGGCACGGTCCGCCAGACCGGTGCCGGACCGATGTTCATCGGCGCGGGCGCGCGGCCCCGGTCCGGGTCGACCATGGCCGCCTGTTCGGGGACGGCCTGGTGCCCGGCAGGCTTGGGGATCGGGTCCAGACAGGACACCAGGACGGTGGTGTTGTCCGGGTCCGCGACCTTGCGCCCGCTGCGCTCGCGGTAAGTCATCTCGCCGTCGGCGTCCATTTCGACGAGGTACCCTGCCTCGGCCAGCTGTTCCTCGTCCAGGTCGACGAGCTTTTCGTACCGTGACGGCACCACGCGGTAGATCGGCCACGCGAGCCGCGCGTTCTCGTGGTGGAACTGCGCCAGTAGCGCGGCCATCTGCTGCTGCCAGGGCAGCGACATGTTCTCGGCGAGCGAACGCGGCAGCACGACGTAGCCCGCGTCGACGCCCGGCCAGCCCTGGTTCAGCTGGTCGGCCAGCGGCGTGCTGGAGGCGGGACGCTGCTGCGTCGGCGGCTGCGGCGCGCCGAACAGCGTCCTCGGGTCCTGGCTGGCGCCGGTGGTCCCTGGCGTCCTGCCTCGCTTGCCGAATTTCCGTGCCACGTCTTCATCCTCTGTCAGTGCGCGGCCGCGCGCCGATGGAGTTGGCCGCGACGTCGGGTGAATCGGCCCCGCTCACGCTGTTCCGGGCCTGACGCGTGCCAGGCGTTACCGTTCACCCCGGTCGGGTGTCAAGAGCCCGTGGCTCCGCAGACCATGCTAAACGCCGGGTCGGACAGCCTGCGGGACGACTTCGGCCTCGGTGAACTTGAACGGCCGGATGTGCACGGGCACGCCGTCCTGCTGTGCCTCGACGATCTTGCCGTCGCCCAGGTACATCGCGACGTGGTGGATGGTCACCGGGTCCGCGATGTCGGTGGCGAGGAAGACCAGGTCACCGGGCTGCGCGTTTTTCACCGGGATCATCGCGCCCGCCTTGTACTGGTCCGACGCCACGCGCGGGAGGACGATCCCGGCGGACTTGTAGGCGGCCTTCATCAGCCCCGAGCAGTCCCAGGCGTCCGGGCCGTTGCCGCCCCAGAGGTACGGTTTGCCCTGCTCGCCGAGCGCGAACTTGATCGCCTGCGCGGCGGCCTGGCTGGCCGGGACCAGCGCACCCATGCCCTGGCCGCAGCCGGAGACGTCGGTGACCTGGCCGAGGTTCTGCACCAGGTGCGCCGCCATCGGCTCCCACTTGTGATAGCGGTCGGGGAAGCCGGAGCGCTCCACGGCCTGCGCGGCGTCGCCGGGACGCCGGTTTTCCCAGTCCGGCACCGCCTTCAGCACGTCGAAGAACTTGTTGATCGCGTACTGGACGTTGGTGACCTCGGCGACCGAGCCCCAGTTCATCGACGGGCGCATCTGGAAGATGCCGAGCGAGTCGCGGTCACCGTAGCTGAGGTTGCGCAGGCCCGACTCCGTCATGCCCGCCTGGATCGCGACCTGCCACGCGCGCGGCGCGAGGTTGCGCTGCTTGCCGATCGCGATGATCTGAGCGACGACCCCGCGCTGCTCCTCGTTGAGCTTGCTCGCGTCGGTCGAGCCGTCGCCCGTGCCCGGCTGGGTGGGGCCGAGCGAGGCGTCGCAACTGGTGTTGACGACGCCCTTGGCCGCGGCCTCCTGCTGGTCGGACACGACCTTGGCCACGGTGCTGGTGGTGACCACCGCGGTGAACACCGCGACGATCAGCGCGCCGACGAGAAGCCCCAGACGCATCGGTGCTCAGCTCGCCTGGTCGTAGTCCGAAACCCGCCAGCCCATGGGAGAGTTCACCACGGTGATGGACAGTTTCGGACCGTCGGTGGGGACCACCAGCTTCATCGAGCTGGTGTACGACGTCGTGACAGCGGGTTCACCGGTGACCTTCGTCGCCGGGATGTTGGCCGGGTCCACAGTGGACATCACCGGCAGGTATTCGTCGGTGGTGTAAGGGCGCAAGCCCTCCAGCCACTGCGCGTTCGTGATCCCGTTCGGGTGCTTGACCCACGCGGTGGCCCATTCCTTCGCGACCTTGACCGCGTCCTGGCTCGGCGGGGCCGTGGACGGCGTGGCCTGCGGACCGGTCAGCCGGGTGGGCAGCGTCGACGTCGCGGGCGGCGGCACGGCGAGGCCGGGGCCGGGAGTGGCCGAGGCCGACGTCCCGTCCGGCCCGCCCGCCGCGGACGCGGGACGCCCGATGACCTTCGGCAGCACGATGCCCAGCGCGGTCAGCATGATGGCCAGGAACACCAGCGTGCCGATCAGGTGCCGGGGCGAGCGCAGCGGCCAGCCCCACAGGCGGCGGTAGACCGCGGTGCGGCCGCGGTTCGTGCGGATCGGCATGGGTCACCGCCCCATAAGGTGGTCGGTGTCGCGCAGCTCCTCGCGGACCTCGAGCCCGCGCGACGGCCGGTACAGGACGAAAACCGGTTTCCCGGCGACGACCTCGGGGTCGACCCGCCGCGGCTGGGCACGCACGCCCGGCGGCGGCTGGACCGGCATCGCGGCCTCCGGCGCGGCGTGGTCGCCGGTGCCGTAGCCGCTCTCGTGGTTCGCCGAGGTCATCCGCGACGGCACGACCACCGGCTCCGGTTCGTCGCTCCAGCGCCGGTCCGCGACGGGCGAGGTGTCGACGCGGCGGCTTTCCTCGCGCAGCACCCGGTTTCCGCTCGCCGTGACGACGTAGTCGCCCGGCGCGCCCACGAGCGGGTTGTACTGCCCGAACGCCGGGGCGCCGCTGCCGCCACCCGGCGGGAGCGCCGCGACACCGCCGCCCGCGGTGACCGCGCCCGGCCACGGCGCACCGGACCAGGCCGCCGCCGGGCGGTGGTTGTCCAGCCGCCGCGCGTTGGCGAAAACCGTGGCCTCGGGCCGGAACCGGCCGCCGCCGACGGTCGCGCCGATCGGCCCGCGGGCCTCGCCGTCCACGACGTCGTCGGTGTCGCGCACGTTCTGCCAGAACTCGTCCTGCGGCGTCGGGCCCTTGTTCTTGCGGAAGCGGGAGAAGAGGCCGCCACTGGGCGTCGGCACCGCGCCGCCGACCATGCCGACCGACATCTCGACCATCTGCCACAGCCGCCGCACCGGCCGCCCGACCATGAACAGCAACACGGTCACCAGCCCGGCGAGCACCATCTGCGTCAGCAATGACAACGCACTGCCCGCCGCGAAGATCGCCTGCAGCAGCAGCGCGTGCACCCCCGCGAGCACGGACAGCACGACGAGGTTGAACGCGACGCCGCCGGCGACCTTGAGCACGCGGCGCAGGATGTCCGGATGCAGCAACGCGACCAGGCCGACGAGCGGCGCGGTCAGCGCGAACAGCCGGATGAGCACCTGCGCGAGCAGCACAGAAGCCTTGGCGAGCAACTGGAACAGCGCGTACACCAGGCTCTGGCCGAGTGCGAGGAAACCGGACCCGGTGCGGCTGCCGTCCTCACCGGTGAAGTAACCGGTGGCCGGGCCGAGCTTCGTCGAGATGTCCTTGTACGAGGCCTTCTTCGCGTCGACGACGTTCTGTTTCCCGTCGTCCCCGGCGACCAGCTGGTTGCGGGTGAACGCCTGCGCGTCCAGCAACGGCCTGCCGAACTGCTCGGCCTGCGGCGACTTCGGATCGCCGAACTCGCCCCGCAGCCAGTTGTTGTAGACGATCTGGGTGTGCAGGTCCGTGGGGAGGATGTCCCGGACGATCCGGTTCTCGTTCTCGTCGACGAACCCGGCTTGAATGTTCGTCGTGGTCTGCACGATGGCTTTGTCGATCGGGTCGAAGTACCGCAGCATCGCCAGCGAAGACGCGGCGAGCCAGATGGCGGCCAGCGAGTAGAGCGCCCGTTTGCTGATCGCCGCGAGGTCACCGCGCCAGATGTTGCGGAACAGCATGATCGACAGCAGCAGCGCGGCCAGCCCGAACAGCTGCGCGTAGATGTTGTTGTAGACCTTCTCCGCGCCGGACTTCACCGCCGAGTAGATCGGGTTGAGCAGCCCGCCGTTCAGGACCGTGTAGTGCAGGGAGTTGGTGGCGCCGACGATGTTCTTGCCGACGTTGAACAGCTGGTTGCCCGCCCAGGTGTCGATGGTCGAGTTCGGCGAGGCCAGCCCGGCAAGCGGCGTGCAGTTGGTCTGGAAGGTGTCCCAGACCAGCCCGGCGTAGCTGTAGTCGATGTAGGCGCTTCCCGGCTCGCCGTGGCCCTCCGGCGGATCGACGGCGCCGACCAGCCCCGCGCCGGGACGTTCCGGGTTCGGCGGCTCACCACAGGCCGCTGCGTTCGCGGGCGCGGTGATCACGATCTGCATGCCGATGATCAGCGCCGCCGTGGTCACCGCGGCGCGACGACCACAGCGCATGCCGTTGGCAGGCCCTTCCTTGCTGTGCCGGTAGATACCAATCCGACCGAAAGTAAGCAGTCGCGCAGGTCCGCTGGCCTTGCTGGTCGGCTTACTTTCGGCCTCCTTGGTAGTAGGCCGGCGCAGCCAGCGCCATCCGGCGGCGACTGCGAGGACAGACGCCAGCGTCATCAAGGTGTTCACGCTGCATCCCTGCCAGGACCGCCCTTGGTGCCGCTCCCGGACCGGGCGTGCTTCCCGCCCTCGCCGTTCGCGCTCCCGTTCGAGGCTCCACTGTGGACACTGCCGTCGACCTCGCCGGTTTCGCTGGCGAGCGGGTCGGGCGAGCCCAGCAGGACGTCGTCGGTGAGGCCGACCTCCAGTTCGGCGGCCAGCTCGAAGTCCTGCTCGAGCTCCGGGTCCTCCTCCGGTGGTACGGGTACGTAGACCTTGGCGTCGAGCTTCGGGGCCACGATTTCCTTGCCCGGCTTGGGCCTCGAGTCCGGCGAGCCCGGCGTGGTGTCCATGACGCCGCGCAGGTGGTCCAGGTGCGGGCCGGAGAAGTCGACGCGGATGCGTTCCACGCCACCGGCTCCGTCGCCGAAGATGAACTGCCGTGGCTCGACGTCGCGTTCGATCCCCCGCTGTGCCCCGGGGCGGCGCCCCAAAGCCGCGACGACTTGCTCGTAGCCGACGCCGACCGGGACCTTCAGCAGCCGCAGCGCGTCGGCCTGCGCGTCGTCGTCGTCGAGACGGCCGACGAACACCGAGTCCAGCAGGGTCACGAAGCCCTGGATCTTCAGGAAGTCCGCCGGGATCTGCGAGGACAGCAGCACCCGGACGTTCCATTTCCGCGAGTCACGGGCGAAGCGGTTCATCAGGACACGGCCGGTCGGGACTTCGGACAGGAAGAACGCCTCGTCGATCCAGACGCCCTTGCGCAGTTCCTTCGGCTTTTCGTACACCGACCGCTGGGTCAGCCACGCGGCGAGGTTCAGCATCTCGACGCCGAGGGACTCCGCGTCCGTCCAGTACTCGCGCGGCACGCCGTCCTTCGGCAGCGTCAGCCCGGCCATGGTGAGGACGGTCAGCCGGTCGTCGCGGGTCTCGGAGTACGGGTCGGCGTCGGTCTCCGGGATGAGCAGCGCCATCCGCTCGCGCATCTCGTCGAGGAAGTCCGCGACGACGACGGCGTGCTCGTGGTGCTCGCTGGAGTCGCGGCGCAGCGCGTCGATGACCTGGCCGGGGTCGGCGTCGAACCGGCCGCCGACGGCGCGGACCGCGCGCAGCAGCACGATCCGGGTCTGCGCCATCCGCGAGACCTCGTAGGGCAGGACGCCGGTGAGCACGTCCAGCACCAGACGACGCCGCGTCGCGCCCGCGAGGGCCTTCTCGCGGCGCCACGAGCGCTCGGGGTCGTCCTCGTCCATGAAGTGCTCGATGAGCGGCTCGGCGACCACGCGGTACGGGTTGAGGATGCCGGGCTGCGCGTTGAGCAGGTTGATCGGCCGCGCGTAGGGCCGCAGCTCGGGCAGGTCGCACAGCCGCGACAGCGGGCCCGACGGGTCGAGGATCGTCCAGTGCGCGCCCGCGCGGAACGTCTTGTAGACGATGCCGCCGCCGAGGAACGACTTGCCGCCACCCAGCCCGGCGACCATCGCGGTCAGGCCGGAGCCGTCGCGGATCTCCTGCGCCATCCACGGGTCCCAGGCCACCGGGCGCCGGGTCGCGGTGCAGGTCTCGCCGAGCAGGATGCCGCGGCGGTCGCCCACCTCGGCGGTCGCGGTCGGCACCGACGAGGCCGCCCAGACGACCGAGCCGCGCCGTTTGTAGGCGGCCGAAGCCAGCTGTTCGCCCGGGATGAACTCCCGCGCCATCGCGTACTGCGCCTCGGGATGCTCGATGGCGATCTTCGGCTTGTACAGGTCCAGCAGCTGCTGGGCGAGTTTCAGCGCGTCCCGCTCGGTCGGCCCGGAAACCGCCATCCGCCACCACGAATAGACGCGGGTGGCGAGCGCGGTGAAGCCCGACGTCATCTCGTCGTCGATCTCCAGCACCCGCCCTGCCTGGCGCGCAAGCGATTGCGGTGGTTCCAGCTCGTGTTCGTCGGTGTAGTGCTTGACCTGCGAGCGGACCTTGTTCATCTGGCGCTGCAGCTCGCCTGCCACCTCTTCGGGGCGCCGGACGTAGATCCGCGCGGACACCTCCACGGAGGCGGGCAGCCGGTCGGCGTGCTGCACCCACGGGTCGTCGACCTCGGGGATCTGCAGCCCGTGCATCTGCCCGACGGTGAGCACCGCGAGATGCCGCGACACCCCGGCGTTGGAGCCGGTGCGGCCTCGGACGGTGACCGTCGGGGCGTACGGGTCGGCGTAGAAGTCGGCCGCGTCGGTGAAGCTGGCGAGGTCCTCCGGCTCCCACGCGGCGCCCGGCACGGCGGGCATGTTGCGCGGGGCGGGCAGGCCGAGCGAGCACGAGCGGTGCATCAGCCAGGACATCTCCTCGGCGTGCACCGGACGGCCCTCCAGCCCGGCCGACCCGATGACCTGGTCGAGGTGCTCGACCTCGGAGTCCAGCGCGGACAGCTCGGCGTCGACGGCTTCGGGGAGGATCTTGCGCAGCACCGGGGCCGCGCGTTCGACCGCCCGGTCCACCATGCGCCGGGTCTGCACCTGGACGCCGATGTAGACCTCTTTTTCGGCCATCGAACGGCCCATGAGCTGCTGCTGCTCGCCGATGAGGTAGTCGTCGAACGACAGCGCGCCCGGCACATCCCCCGGCCTGCCGACGGCGTTGTGCACGTGCGCCTCGGCCCACATGCGGATCGGGTACGGCCGGTTGGTCACCCGCAGGTGCAGCCAGCGGCCCTGCAGCTCGGCGTACTGGCCCGCGATGGCGGCGATGAGGTCACGGCGCTGCGAATCCGACCGGAACGACCACCGCTGCGGCGCGAGCCGGTACCAGGCGTAGACCTCGAACCCGGTGCGCAGCAGGTGGCCGTCGATGCTGCGCGCCGCGATCGACGGTGTGTAGGCCGGGATCGCCTGTTCCCCGGGCAGCCGCCTGCCCTTGCCGGAGGGCTGGGCGCCCGGTGAGCGGGGTTGCTGCGGCGTTTGCCAGGCGCCGGTGGGCATGTCCCGATCTCGTTTTCCTCGGCTTCCGCCGCGACCGAACAACGACTACCTCCCGGCCCGGACCGCGGCACGGCCCCGGCGCGCTCGTGGTGTTCCCTGTGCTGTGACGTGCTGGGCGCCCGTGCCGCCGTGGTGCTGGTATCGCCTTCTCCGCTTGTGCTTCGGCAGGGGACGCTCGGCGCGCACCCGGACCCGGCTGGCGGTGACCGCGCCACCCGTGCCCGTGGTCTTCTCTCTCGGCGTGGTCAGTTCGCGCGCCGCCATCGCGGCCACCGCGCCCAGCGGGCGCTCGTGGCTGATCTTGGCGGTGATCAGCTTGGTGATCAGGATCGTGGCGACGAACGCCCACGCCGTGGAGAAGAACCCGAAGCCCCATCCGGCCCACCGTTCGACGGTGAGCACGACCAGGAAGACCGGGATCCCGATGAGCCACGCGACGTAGCGGGCCCGCCAGGGAAAAGTCGCTTTCGGTGGGCCGAGCCATACGGCGTCGACCCGGTAGACCTCGTCATCCGTCCTGATGCGCACGCCGGGCCCGCCTCAGCCGGTGAACAGGCCGGAGATCCACTTGCCCACGTTGACGCCGGCACCGCTGACCGCGAGTCCGATGATCGCGAGCGCGATGACGACACCCGCGAGCCTGCGCATCACGCCGGCGTTGTCCCCCTTGCCGCCGCCGAGCCAGAGCAGCAGGAGCGCGACGGCGAGCAGCACCAGGGGAATGATGTTGTCGAGCAGCCAGTTACGGACGTTGCCCGTGCCGAGTTCGCCGTTGGCGGCCAGCGTCTCGAAGGCGGTCATGGTGGTCATCGCGTTACTCCCGGTGCGCGGTGGGGCCCGCGCGGTTCTGGCTTCGGCGGTACTTCGAACAACATCATGGCGTTACGAGGGGTAGTGGTCAAAGCGCGCTGTGTAGATGTCGACTTGTCTCTCGGGGCTGGAGCCAGGCTTCTCACACGGAAACTCCTCGCCCTCCATCATCGTGGCAAGACTCGCCGGGTTTAACCCCGGCCACCCGTATTTCGTAGTGTGCGAACGAACTCACCCGGACGCGAGTTTGTTGTTCACGCTGGGTGAGCCGAATGTCGACCTGCTGGGCCGCGGACAGTGTGACATGACCCATTCGGCGCCGTCGCGCGAGTCCGCTCTGTGAGGGCCTCGCGGCCGACCGGTGACGAACTCGATCTTGACGTAACACTGGAACGGTTACTGCCCGCACAAAGCGTGCCCGCTCTTTCACCACATAGCGTGAGAAACCGGTTCAGGGGCGGCCTGTCGCGAACACACCCGCCGGGAACGCCCCCGCGGCGACCACTCGCTCGCCCACTCCAGCGCAGAGTTCTTCGAGCCGGGCGGTCTTCTCCGGGCCGAGATGAGTCCACGGGGCTTCCGCGGCGGCGTTGGTGGCCACCTCGATGCGTTCGCGCAGGGCCTCGCCCGCCTCGGTGAGCGTCCCGTCCGCCGCGAGGACACCGGTTTCGCGCAGTTCCGCCTCGGCGGCGGCCCACTCCTCGTCGCTCCAGCCGCGGGACTTCTTGGCCGCCTCGGCGAGGAAGCCGTTGCCGGTGGCGGTGTGGGTGACCAGCGCGGGAAGCCCGCCGAGGCCGTTGAGGACGAGCGCGGCGATGTGCCCGTCGCCGCGGTATTCGCGCAGGAGCGTCAGCGCGTGCCACAGGATAAGGTGCGGCCGGTCGGGCCAGGGCACGCTCGTATGCCCGGCGTAGAGCGCGCGGCCCTCCGGACGGCAGGCCGACGCGGCCTCTCGGGCGAGTTCCGCCGCCTCGGCGATGTCGTCCGCCGCGAGGGCTTCGGCGCCGAGCAGCCGGGTGAACGCCGCGTCGATGCCCTCGAAGCGGGCCGCGACGACCTGCTCCGGCGTCGCGAGGGTCCAGGCGCGCGGGA
Organism: Amycolatopsis sp. NPDC058986; assembly: GCF_042741125.1. Lineage (NCBI taxonomy): Bacteria > Bacillati > Actinomycetota > Actinomycetes > Pseudonocardiales > Pseudonocardiaceae > Amycolatopsis > Amycolatopsis sp. NPDC058986. Next base: position 45,495 of record NZ_JBHYJW010000060.1, read on the forward strand.
TGTGCCGGGCGATGACCTCGGGGTTGAAGTTGTAGAAGGTGGCGGCCACGACCTCGGGCCCGACCGCGCCCATCGGCGCCGAGCGGCCGGCGAAGTAGCACATCCGGCCCGGCCGCAGGCCCGCCGCGGTGAACGCCGCTTCGAGCTCCGGGGCGAAGTACCCGAACGCGTGAATCGAGTCGAACGCGGTCTTGAACTGTTTCGCGGTGGCCGTCGCTGCACCCATGCGGGTCACCCTACTCCGGGGTAATTCCTGTTGACCATGCCGATTTTCCGCCCCTGGGCCTGGTCCCCACGACACGACCAAGCCGTCAAACGGGACATTCTCGGCGTTCTGCGGTGCCGGTAAGGCCACCTTGGGGGCGTCTGACGCCCTCAAGGTGGCCTTACCGGCATGAGTCCTCTGTGGATACGGCCGCGACCGTCGGGGGGCGCGGGTCCACCGTCGCGAACGGCGCGTTCGGGACGTTCAACGTCGGCAACGCGTCGTTCGCGACAGGCACCCCGCCGCTGCCGGGATCCTCACGACAGCCTCCAGCGCCAGGAAAGAGGAGCAAGGGACCTTTGCTAACGCTTCCGGCACCGGGGCTCGCACGCCTTCAGCGACCTCCAGCGGACCGTCCCGGCCTGGGCAACGGGAGCAAGGGACCTTTGCTATCGCCGCGCGGCGGGAAGGAGGGGAAGTAAGGGAAGAATAGGGACGAGCTGGCATGTAAGCCGGATCCTGTCCCCGCGGTTCCTTGCGGCGCCGCGGGTGGCGGTCATCCATCTCGGCCTGCCGTTGCCGGCAGGCTCCAGCGGCCTACCCGCAGGCTCGGACGGGCCGTCCTCGAACGCCTGCGCAGGAGCGAACTCCCTCTTGGCCTTGCTCCGGGTGGGGTTTACCTAGCCGTCCCGGTCACCCGGGACGCTGGTGGTCTCTTACACCGCCGTTTCACCCTTACCCCCGCCCGTGCGGGCAGGGGCGGTCTGTTTTCTGTGGCACTGTCCCGCGGGTCACCCCGGGTTGCCGTTAGCAACCACCCTGCCCTGCGGAGTCCGGACTTTCCTCGAGCCGGTTTCCCGGCTCGCGACCGCCCTGCCAGCTCGTCCGGCGTTGGATCGTACCGGTTCGGGCCTCCCCTCCGCCGGGCGCGGTGGCGAACCAGGCGGTCCGGCCCCGCTGCCGGTAGAGCGGCCAGCCGCCGAGGGTGACCTGGTCGGTGCCGTCGGGGCGGCGGAGCAGGCCGACGCGCCTGGGGTCGATACCGCTGACGACGGGCGGGCCGGTGCTGAGCACGGGCGCCCAGCCATCGGTGCAGGCGCCGGAGCAGGTGGCGGTGGGCGGGTCGGCGCGGTCGCGGTTGTAGCGATAGAGGACGTTGCCGTCGCCGTCGACGACGCGTTCGGCCCAGGGCCTGCCGACCGCGATCAGCCGAGCGGGAGCCGCGGACGGGGTGAGCGATTCGGTGGCCGGCGCTTCGACGACGGGACCGGACGCCACCGGGTCAGGACCCGGCCACCACACCGCTGCGCTCCCGATGACCGCGCTCGCGGTGAGCGCCGCCGCGGCGGCGAGGACGGTCGGCCGGGCTCGGCGCATCGATGTTCTCCTCTCGGGCGGGGCGCGGGCCGGGATGCTGTTCGCCGACCTCGGCGGTCCAGTGCTGGACGGCAGCGGGACTGTCGAGGCCGATGACGCCGACAAGCCGCCCGCCGCGGACGAAACCGGTGACGGGCCGTCCGGCGGGGACGGGCGATTCGAGGAGCACGGTGTCGGTGCCGCGCATCGGCGTCCCGGCGATCTGGATGCGCACTCCGTGCTGTTCGGACCAGTAGCGCGGGACCGGGGTGAACGGCGCCGCGTCCCGTGGTCCGGCGAGCAGGTTCTCCGCCGCGGCCCTGCCCATTTCGACCGCGTTGAGCCAGTGTTCGACGCGCTGGGGTCCCGGCCCGAACCGGAGGTTGGGCCAGCGGGCGACGTCCCCGGCCGCGACGATGGTGTCCGAGCCGAGAACGTGACAGGTCGGCCCGCACAGGACGCCGTCGTCCAGCGGCAGCGCGGCACCGCGCAGCCAGGACACCGCGGGCACACTGCCGACCGCGACGACGGCGGCGCCGACGTCGAAGGCGCGGCCGTCGTCGAGTTCGATGCCGAGCCCGTCGGCGTCCTGCCGCCACCGCCACACCGTGGTACCCAGCGCGAGGCGGACACCACGAGCGGCGTGCAGTTCGGTGAGCCAGCCGCCGATCTCGGCGCCGAGGACATTGCCGAGCAGGACGCGTTCGCGGCCGACGAGGATGACGTCACGCTCGAGCTCGCGCAGGCTGGCGGCGACCTCGCAGCCGATGAACCCCTCGCCGATGACCGCGATCGGTCCCTTCGTCGCGGCCAGCGCGCGTTGCAGCGCCAGGGTGTCGGCCAGTGTCCGCACGACGACGACCCGCGGGTGGGCGTGCGGCGCGCCGGCGAGCCGCCGGGGCTCCAGCCCGGTGGCGATGATCAGCCCGTCGTAGCCGAGTTCCTCGTCGCCGGGCAGGTGCACGACGCGGCGCGCGGGGTCGAGCTGGACCACCGGGGTGCCGAAGCGCCAGTCGGCGTCGATGTCGAGCGGGTCGGCCAGCAGGGTGTCGGCGCGGCTCATCGCACCGGTCAGCAGCTGCTTGGTGAGCGCGGGCCGGTGGTAGGCCATGCCCTGCTCGGCGCCGACGACCACGATGTCGCCGTCGAAACCCAGTTCCCGCAGGCGTTCGGTGGCGCGGAGCCCGGCCAGCCCCGCCCCGGCGACCACGATGCGCTCGGTCATCGTCCCGCCTCCTGCAGGTGGATGGCGCGCATCGGGCACGCCCGCGCGGCGGCCTGCACGCGCTGGGTCTGCTTGGCCCCCGGCTTGCGCAGGTAGGCGAGCTGGCCGTCGCCCTGGAGGCGGAACACCTGGGGTGCCTCCGCCTGGCAGACGCCGTAGCGGTGGCAGCGCCGGCTGTCGACACTGATCCGGACGGCGAGGACGGCCACGCCCGCGCGTTCGGCGTCGCCGCCACCGACCAGGCCGACGCGGACGAGCAGTTCCGGCGGCACGATCCGCAGGACGCTGAGCACGATCGGCGGTGCGAGGAAGGTGATCCCGCCGAGCCACACCACCGCGAGATGCCCGCTCGCGACCGCGCCGAGCCACGCGTGCACCACGAGCAGGCCGACGCCGAGGTACCCGAGCTGGTGGATTCTGCCCCAGCTCCGCTTGGCGACGCCGTGGCGCAGGCCCGCGGTGATCGAGATGACGACGAGCAGTTCGAAGCCCAGGATGCCCATGGCGTGCCGGATCAGGCCGCCGCCGAAGAACGGCACGAGCAACTGGACGACCGACAGCGTTTCGCTGTTCTCCATGAACAGGAAGGACATCCCGTGCACCGCGCCGGTCGACAACGCGAACGCGGCGAGCATGATGTGCCCGCCGCGCAAGGGTTTGTGGCCGGTGAAGCGGCGTACCCACCCGGCGGCGGCGAGCACGCCCCAGCAGAGCGACAGGCACATCGTCAAGTAGGCGACGCGGCCGGACAGCGCCGCGACCTGGCCGACGCCGTCGTCGTGCGGGGTGGGAACGGAAAAGTCGGCGAGTGCGGCGAGCGGGGACATCGGGACACCTCCGGGTGCGCGGCTCATTTCCTTCCGGGGGAACCAAGCAGGCGGACCACGCCGAAGGTCGCGGCCGTCGCCAGCCCGGCCAGCAGCGCGCCCAGCGCGATCTCCCCGCCGCCGACTTCCTCGCCCGCGGCGGGCGACACCAGCAGCGACGTGGACTCCGCGACACCGGTGCTCTCCAAAAGGGTCAGGTGCCGCAGCACGGTGTCGACGGCGATCTGGGCGAAGGCGCGGACGTCGTCGTTCTGCGTACCGGCCCGCACCTGGGAGGCGAGCCCGAAGAGGTTGCCGTCGGCCGCGCGGACCCGGTTGACGTAGACGCGGTCGAGATCGGGGCCGGTGGCGGCGGTGATCTGGTCGGCCCAGTGCTGCTGCTCCGGCGTCGGGACGGCGGGCAGCGTCATCCCGAACCGGTCGGCGAGCGCGCGCACCTGGACGTCGAGCCGCGCGTGGTCGTCGGCGAGCAGCGCACCGACTTCGCGCACCCGGCGGCCCGCGCCGTGTTCCTGTGCCTGCCTGCTGGCCGGGCCTTCCCAGAGCCCCGCCTGTTTGACGCTGATCAGCAGATCCCGGTCGAGTTGCCGGAGTTCGTCGGCGGCGGCCGGTGAAACGTTCCAGAGCAGCGTGCCACCCGCGATCGCCAGTAGCACCACGAATCGGAACAGCATTTCGGCGTCCCTTCGGCAAGGAGTACTCACAGGGGGCTACGCGGACATCCGGCGCGCGGTTCTCGCGTTCACCCGAAAAGCGGTGTGATCTATATCACATTAACTAAGGGAAGGCAATACTGGTCTTTTCACTTCGCCTCGCGCATGAATGGAGTGGCAAACCCGTCCCCGTAGCCTTTCGAACTATTCGGCGCTACACTCCGGGCCGAGCCGGTCCCGGTCAGACGAAGGCCGAAACCTTGCCTGGCAGCAGCACTTGGACATCCCGATCACCGCGGTGACGATTTCCCGGGCACAGTCCGAACCGGACCTCGAATACCGGACCGTCATCCGCGAGACCGCTCTCATGGGCAATACCGTCCAGCCGACGGCGGGCATTCCTGACATCCCGGAGGGAGCCGGGAAATCGCGGCCCCGAGACGGAGGCTCGCACATTGCGGAAAGCGCAGGAAAATCCGATGACGCGAGGGAACGCCGAAAGGGCGGACACGCCGTTCGGCGCCGCGCCGGAGCGGCCGGGGCGCGAGCATTGCCTACCCACCGGTTAAATGACAATTCAACTATCCGGCCGGCACCGTCTTCTGACCTCCCGAGAGCTATTGCTTTCTCCAGTAGTCTGTCCGAACCCGACATGAAGGTCTCTACGGTGGATACCGAAGTAAATCCCGGGGGCCCCTCCGGCGGGGCTTCGGTACCGAAGCCCCGCACCGCGCCGCTGCCCGGGCGCGAACGTGAGATCGGCCTGCTGACCAGGCTTTTCGCGGTCGCCCTCGACGGCAGGGCCGCGGGCGCGATCCTGGTCGGCGAGTTCGGCATGGGCAAGACGTCGGTCCTGACGGCCACGGCGGCGCTGGCCCGCGAAGCGGGGTTCACCGTCGCGCTCGCCACCGCCTCGCGGCTGGAAACTCACCTGTCCGGCGGAGTCAGCCGCCAGTTGTCGGACAGCTTGCAGGACACCTTCCTCCGGCAGCTCGGCGAAGCCGCGTCACCCCTGCCCCGCGCTCCCCACGTCACCGAACGCCTCGCGATTCAGCATCCTCTCACCGGGTACGAGGAGGGCGAGGCGCTGGAAGCGTTCTTCCGCGCGGTCCGGTACGCGACCGAACAGGCACCGGTCTTCCTCGGCGTCGACAACGTCCACGTCGCGGACGCGTGGTCGATGCGCTGCCTTGCCTACATCCGCGCCAGGGTCACCGCACTGCCCGTGGTGATCGTGCTGACCTCGCTCATCGGCCAGCCCCTCGGCGAGGTCGCCCTGCTCGAGATGTCCGGCTGCACGCCGCTGACGATCAAGCTCGACGGTCTCGGCACCACGGCGGCCGCCGACCTGCTCGGCCTCGCGCCCGGTGAGCTGGTCTCGACCTGCCGCGAGGTCACCGGCGGAAATCCGTACCTGCTCAAGACCCTGCGCCCCCGGCTCGTCCCCGGGGCGGACCCGCGGGAGATCGGCGCGGCGGCGATCGGCCAGATCATGCACGCGCGGCTGCAGGAGTACCCCGCCGGGCGGGAGATCCTGCAGGCGGTGGCGGTGCTGGGACAGGACGCCGCCTTCGACATCCTGGCCCGGCTCGCCGGCGTCGACGAGACCGCGGCGCTCACCGCGATCGACACGATGGTGCGCCTGCACGTGCTGACCAACAGCCACTGCCCCGAACTCACCTATCCCTTCCTGCGCAACTCCGTGCTCGCCGACATGCCGGTCGCGACCAGGGCGGTGACCCACGCCCGAGCGGCGAAGCTGCTCGCCGACGCGGGGGCGCCGGTCGAGCGCGTCGCGGCACATCTACTCGAGGCCACCGCCGTCCAGGTTCCGTGGGCGATCACGACGTTGTGCCTCGCCGCCAAGAACGCGGTGTTCGGCGGGCAGCCGGAGCTGGCCGTCCGCTACCTGCGGCGCACGCTGGAAGAACGACTGCGCCCTGGCCGCCGCCTCGCGGTCCTGCTCCAGCTGGCGCACGCCGAATACCGGTGCGATCCGCAGTCGGCGCCCGCCCGGATCCGCGAGGCCGTCGACAACGTCGGCGACCGGGACATGGCCGCGATCATCGCGACCGCGATGATCCTCGCGCTGTGCGGCGGCCCGGACGCCCGGCTCGCGATCAGCGCGGCGGGCCAGATCGCCGCCCGGCTCGACGCGGGCGGGCCGGACGCCGTCTGGCCGCTGCTGTGCATGACCTACCTCGCCGAGGCGGGCAGCAGGCTCGGCCCGCCCCCGGATTTCCGCGACTTCGGCCAGCAGTGGGCCCCGCTGACCGATCCGGCCGCGCAGCGCAGCCGTTCCGCGCTGCTCGCGCTCGACGCCGTCCGCAGCGGTGAATGCGCGAAGGACGCGGTCCGTCACTTCGGTGACGCACTCGCGGGCGACGAAGGAGAACTGTTCGAGCAGCACTACTTCTTCACGCTCGCCACCGCCGTGCTCGCCGACGAGCCCGCGCACACCGACCGGCTGTGCCGGGTGCTCGACCTCGACCGCGAACCGTGGGATCACCACGTCCCCCGCGCCGCGCTGCCGACGCTGGCCCGCGGTATCGCGCTACAGGCCGGTGGTGACCTGCAGCGCGCGAGTGTCCACTTCGAATCGTTGCTGCGCCAGTTCGACGAGCGGGACGCGACCACAATCTGCCCGATCGCGGTGCTGTGCGCGGCGCGGCTGGTCGAGTGCTGGGTCGACCTCGGCCGCTTCGAAGCCGCGACGTCCCTTTTGGACAGAATGGATTTCGTTTCCAGCCAAGGACTTTTCTCGCACACCTACCTGTTGCACGCACGCGGCAGGCTCCGGGTGGCCACCGGCTACACGCGGTTCGGCCTCGAAGACCTCCTCAGCTGCGGTCGTCGGCTGGCACATCACGGAATGCGGTTCCCCGGCTTCGTCGCCTGGCGAGCCTACGCCGTCCGCGCCGCGCTCACGCTTGGCCAGACCGACGAGGCGTCGCGGCTCGCCGAGGAGGACCTCTGCGCGGCGGAACGCTGGGGCGCCGCCCGTCCACTCGGGACAGCGCTGACCACCATGGGACTCGTGCGCGAAGACGAGGAAGCCGAGCGCGCACTGCAGAAGGCCGTCGGCACACTCGCCGCCTCACCAGCCCGGCTGCACCTCGCGAACGCGCTGACCGAGCTGGGGACGTTCCAGTCGCGGCACGGGAAACCGGACAAGGCCGCGGCCACGCTGCGCCAGGCGGTCGAGCTGAGCAAACAGTGCGGGGCGCGGCCGCTCGGCCGCCGGGCCGCGGAAGAACTTCGCGCGGCGCGCCGGACGTTGTCGCCCGCCAAGGAAAACGAGCACGGGCTGACGCGCCAGGAGAACCGCATCGCCGTGATGGCCGTGCAGGGGCTCACCAACCGGGAGATCGCCGCCGCGCTGCACCTGACCCGGCGCACGGTCGAACTGCACCTTTCCGGGGCGTACCGGAAGCTCGGCATCACCGGCCGCGCCGAACTGCCCGGAGCGCTCAAGTCCCATGGCGTGGACGGCCGTTGACCGGCTCGGGAGCCGCTGTTCTACTTCGGCCATGTCCGGCGCCCTGCTGACCCGCCGCCGCCATGTGGACTACGTCCGCGTGGCGGGTTACCGCTGTTTCGCGTAGCACCTTTCCGCACCCTTTTCACTTTTCACTTTTGTGGAGCGACCATGCCCGAAAACGAAGCACGGCTGCACGAGCCGCTGAAATTCGCCTACTGGGTACCGAATGTCAGCGGCGGCCTGGTCACCAGCGACATCGAACAGCGCACCGACTGGGGTTACGAGTACAACCGCGATCTGGCCGTTCTCGCCGAGAACAACGGCTTCGAGTACGCGCTTTCCCAGGTGCGGTACACCGCCAGCTACGGCGCCGCCTACCAGCACGAATCGACCGGGTTCAGCCTCGCGCTGCTGCTGGCGACGCAGCGGCTCAAGGTCATCGCCGCGATCCACCCCGGACTGTGGCATCCCGGCGTGCTGGCGAAGTTCATCGCGAGCGCCGACGTCCTTTCCGGCGGCCGGGCGGCGGTCAACGTCGTGAGCGGCTGGTTCAAGGACGAATTCACCAATCTCGGCGAGCCGTGGCTCGAACACGACGAGCGCTACCGGCGTTCGGAGGAGTTCATCCGGGTCCTCAAGGAACTCTGGACGAACGACCACGCCGAGTTCGGCGGTGACTTCTACCGGATCCACGACTTCGACATCAAGCCGAAGCCCGTGACCGGGGACACGCGGCCGCATCCGGAGATCTTCCAGGGCGGCAATTCGACGGCCGCGCGCAAGCTCGCCGGCCGGGTGTCGGACTGGTACTTCAGCAATGGCAAGGACTTCGACGGATTCACCGAACAGGTCGAAGAGGTCAACGACTACGCGGCGGCGAACAACCACACCGTCCGATTCGGACTGAACGGGTTCGTGATCGCCCGGGAGACCGAGAGCGAGGCGAAGGACGTCCTGCGGGAGATCGTCGCGAAGGCCAACGTCGACGCGGTGGAAGGCTTCCGCAACGCCGTCAAGCAGGCCGGTAAGTCCACTTCGGACACCAAGGGCATGTGGGCCGACTCGGAGTTCGCCGATCTCGTGCAGTACAACGACGGTTTCCGCACCGGCCTGGTCGGGACGCCGGAGCAGATCGCGCGCCGGGCGATCGAGTACAAGCGGCGCGGCGCGAACCTGCTGCTGCTCGGCTTCCTGCACTACCTGGAGGACGTCGAGTACTTCGGCAAGCACGTGCTGCCGGTGATCCGCGAGCTGGAAAAGGACATCGACCGCAGCGCCGCCACCCCCGAACCCCTGAGCGTCTGACGGCTCCGTTCAGCAGGTCGAGAAGTCCGTGAATGCCACATCGAGGGACTCAGAGTCCCTCGATGTGGCATTCACGGAACGTCGTAAGAGGCGCGGGTCCCCTTGAGCATCGGCACATCCCCGCGGCGGCGGGGAACGCACTGGACCCACTGAGCCGCAGGTCGGGTGCGTCCGGGTAAAGCCTCAGCCGCGCGGGGCGATGGTCTGCCCCGGCTTCATGGTCGGGCCGCAGTCGTCCAGCGGAGCCGTGACGAAGTGCTGGCCCTCGACGTTCATCATCGTGGTCGCCGCGTAGTGCCGGACGGCCTCGAGCTTCGCCATGTCGGTCACCGCGTCCTTGCGGACGAAGTCGCCGTTGCGCAGGCCGGGGCCAGGGTAGACGAAGATCGGGTAGTAGTCCTGGTCGATCCGCGGGTCGACGGCGATCCCGTTGCCGCTGGCCCACGGTCCCCACGAGTGGATGAAGGTCGGCTTGACCTTGTCGAAGACGTAGTCGCGGAGGCCGTGGATGTCGTCCTTGTGCAGGTAGTCGGCGACGTTCGCCTCGACGAGACCCGCCATGTCGACCAGCTGCAGCCTGCTCGTCATCGACGAACCGCCGAGGTCGGGCAGCAGCAGCGACGCCTGCTGCAGGCCCAGCATGTCGGCGATGGTGTTGAACCCGCGGCCGAACCGGTCGGCCACCAGGCAGGCCGGGATGGTCGGGGACTTGATGAACTTGTCCGAGACCTTCACGAACCCGATCGCCGACGGGACCAGCGACGCGATCACCACGACCAGCGCCACGACCCGGACCACCGGCGCCTTGACCGTCCGCAGGAACTCCGCCAGGCACATCGTCCCGGCCAGCGCGCCCAGCGCCCACACCGGCGTCGCGAAGCGGTACTGGTCCATCCAGTCCGGGATCAGCACGCCGAAGGCGACGATCCCGAGCGCGAACGGCGTCAGCAGCACGTACAGCGCGCGCCGCCACGGCGCCTTGACCATCGCCCAGACGATCAGGGCCGCGACCACGACGACCGCCGCGACACCGATGTACAGCACCAGCGCACCGGGCCGGATGATCGACGTCAGGTCGGGCAGGCCCTGCTGCTTCGCGATCGACGGGTTGGCCAGCAGCCGGCCGCCGAACTCGCTGTGCCGCCAGGCGACGTACGCGCCGAACGGGATCGCGAACGCGGCCAGCGAGATCAGGACGTGCTTGATGCTCGTGCCGAGCAACGGGCGCCGCAGCTGCCACAGCACCGCCAGCGGGTACGCGCCCGCGTAGATCAGCCCGTCCGGCCGGGTCAGCGCGCAGAAGGCGACCAGCAGGCCCGCCGCGGTGGCGACCTTCCACGACAGCAGGTTGTCCTTGCGGGCCGCGACGAACAGCAGCACCGCGAGCCAGACGACGCCGAACGCGAACAGCGAGTTCTCCAGGCCGGACACGACCCAGATCACGAACGACGGGATCGTCGCCAGCGTCAGCCCGGCGACGAGGGTGATCGCCCAGGCGTGCCGCCGGAAGACCTGCCGCGCGGCCACCTGGAACCCGGCGAGGATGCCGCCGGTGAACAGCAGCCCGAGCAGCTTCGGGAACAGCACGTAGTCCGGGATGCCCAGCAGCAGGCCGTGGTCGAACAGCCCGGCCACCTTGCCCAGCGCGAGCAGGACCATCCACGTCGGGTCGGAGAAGCCCTCGACCGGCGGCGCCCCCGGCTGCAGCACCGGGCCGAGGCCGTCGGCGAAGCTGCGCGCGTAGGAGAACGTGATGGCCGCGTCGTCGACGATCCAGTGCTTGTAGCGGGTGGCGTGCCAGGCGACCGCCGCGACCCCGGCGAGCACCGCCAGGTACGGGGCCAGCCGCAGCGCCCAGCCGCGCCGCTCGGTTTCGGAATCCGGCGTGCTGGGCAGGTCACGTTCGGATGCTTCGCTGAGTGCGCTTGCCGTCATGTCCCCGTCACTGTTCCTATTCACAGGCCTTGCCGAGAAACGCACGAGCCTGCGCCCCCGTGAGGAGGATCCCGGGCGGGATCCGTCGTCGCGGCGCCACAGCGCCCTCAACTTCGAAGCAGCACTCTAGCCAATACCTCATCCGGCCCTGTCCACGCGTCATCATCGGGCGTGATCCATCCCACATTTCGCCGTCACGAGCAACCGCCGGTATCCGGGTTATGACAGGGGGGTCATGACAGATGGGAGATGTCGTTGACCAGCCGGACCGAGGCGTTGCCGTCCGGGTAGAACTCCGCGATCGACAGCGACGCGAGGTCGAGGTGCAGCCGGAACAGCAGCGACGGACCGGCGTCCAGGCCCATCCGCAGCAGCGCCTTGATCGGCGTCACGTGGCTGACCACCACGATCGTCCGGCCGCCGTACTCGGCGATCAGCTCGTCGCGCGCCTTGCGGACGCGGCGGTGCACGACGTCGAAGCTCTCGCCGTCCGGCGGCGGCACCGACGTGTCGCCGAGCCACTGGCGGTGCAGGTCCGGGTCGCGTTCCTTCGCCTCGGCGAAGGTCAGGCCCTCCCATTCGCCGAAGTCGGTCTCGATGAGCCCCGGGTGGGTTTCGACGCGGCCGCCGAGCGCGTCGGCGACGGCCTGTGCCGTCTGCTTGGTCCGGGTGAGCGGGGACGCGACGATCGGCGCCGCCTCGCCGTCGACGACGAGACCGGGCATCCCGGCGAGCCGTTTGGCCGCGGCGGCGGCCTGTGCCTGGCCGTGGTCGGTCAGCGGGACGTCGCCGCGGCCGGAGTAGCGCCGGTCGATCGACATCGCGGTCTGGCCGTGCCGCAGCAGCAGGAGCTTGGTGGGGGTGCCGCTGGCGCCGGTCCAGCGTGCCGGGGAAGAGCGGTCGGTTTCCTTCACGACGGCCTTCGCGGCCTTGACCTGCTTCCCGGCGGCCGCGTCCATCGCCTCGTTCGCCAGCCTGTCCGCGTGGGAGTTCTCCGCGCGCGGAATCCACTGGTAGGTGACGCGGTCGAATCCGGCGGCCAGTTCCCTGGCCCGCGCGGCAAGGGGCTGCAGGGCGGCGTGCTTGATCTTCCACCGGCCGGACATCTGCTCCACCACGAGCTTCGAGTCCATCCGGACGTCCACTGTGGACGCTCCGGCGTCGGCGGCGGCCTCGAGCGCGGCGACGAGACCGGAGTACTCGGCGACGTTGTTGGTCGCGATGCCCAGCGATTCCCGGCGTTCGGCCAGCACGTCACCGGTCGCGGCGTCTTTGACCACCGCGCCGTAGCCCGCCGGGCCGGGGTTGCCCCGCGACCCGCCGTCGGCCTCGACGATCACGCGGACTGGAGGCATTCGTGAGCGATCATGGCGAAGCCCCGCTTGCGGATGCCGACCGGGTGCGGGTGTCCCGCAAGACTCGGTCACAGGCCCGACTCCAGCGTGCGGACCAGGATCGCGCCGCAGTTCTCACACTGCACGATGGTGTCCTCGGGCGTCGCCTTGATCTCGGCGATGGTGCTGCGGTCGAGTTCGAGCTGGCAGGCACCGCACCGGCGGGCCCGCAGCAGCGCGGCGCCGATGCCCTTGTGCGCGCGGACCCGCTCGTACAGCTTGAGCACGTCGGCGGGGAACCGCGGCACCAGCTTGGCCCGGTCCTCGTCACGGCGCGCGGTCGTGGTGTCGAGGTCCTTGAAGGCCTCGTCACGCCGGCCGGTCGCGGCGGCGACGTCCTGTTGCGCCTTGTCGACCTCGGCACCGGTCCGCTTCGCGTCGAGTTCGAGGGCCTCGCGCTGCTCCATCAGTTCGAGCAGGTCGTCCTCCAGCGCGGTCTGGCGGCGCTGGAGACTTTGCAGCTCGTGCTCGATGTCGGTCATCTGCTTGGCGTTGACCGAACCCGATTCGAGCAGCTTGCGGTCACGATCCCCGCGCGCCCGCACCGACTCGATCTCCTTCTCCTGCCGCGCGACCTCGCGGTCGAGGTCGGACGCGGCGGTCTGCACCGACACGAGCGCGTCGCGTTTCTCGCGCAGCGTCTTCTCCCCCGCCTCGATCTCGGCGATCTCCGGAAGGGTGCGACGGCGGTGCGCGGTGCGCGAGAGCTCGGCGTCCACCTTGGCGAGGTCGAGCAGCTGGCGCTGGACGGCGGAATCGGCCTTCACGGTGCTCCCTGTAGTTGTCAGTGCTTGGTGCTAGGCGCGCAGGTTCCACGGGTCGGTGCACCGCGTGGAGACGCAGGTGTCGACGGTACCCGCTGTCGCGGCCTCGACGACGGCCGAGGCTTGCCCGCACCAGGGCCATTCGCTGGCCCAGTGCGTCACGCCGACCAGCGCGGGCACCGCGCCGGTGCCGCCGAGGTGTTCCCCCGCGGGGTGATGACGCAGGTCCGCGGTGACGAAGGCGTCCACCCCGGCCGCGGTCGCGCGCGCGAGGTAGGAATCGCCCGCGCCCCCGGACACCGCGACCGTGCGGATCGGGCGCTCGGGGTCGCCCGCGCCGAGGACGCCGGGAACCGTGGCGGGCAGCGCTTTCCCGACCCGCTCGACGAACGCGGCGAACGGCTCGGCCTCGGGCAGCTCGCCGATCCGGCCGATGCCGGTGACGCCGTCGGCGTTCGGGTCGAGCGGGCGCAGCACGCGCAGGCCGATCGCCCCGGCGAGCGCGTCGGACACCCCGGGGTCGGCCGAGTCGGCGTTGGTGTGCGCGCAGTAGAGCGCGACACCGGCCCTGATCATCCGGTGCACGAGCCCGCCCTTGGCGGTGTCCGCGGGAACTCCGTGCACCCCGCGCAGCAGCAGCGGATGGTGCGCGACGATCAGCTGCGCGCCCAGTTCGATCGCCTCGTCGACCGTCTCGGTGACCGGGTCGACGCAGAACAGCACTCGCGTGACGTCGTCGGCGGGGTCGCCGCAAACCAGCCCGACGGCGTCCCAGGATTCGGCCAGTTCGGGCGGGTAGGCGGCTTCGAGCGCTGTGATGATGTCGGAGACGGCGGGCATCCGGCGATTTTCGCATGTAGCGTCTCGACGGGTGAGGACCCCGCATCTCGTCTTCGTCTGCTCCGGCAACATCTGCCGCTCCCCGATGGCCGAACTCGTGTTCCGGCACGCCCTGGCCGACGCCGGACTGTCGGACTCCGTGCGCGTGTCGAGCGCCGGGATCGGCCCGTGGCACGTCGGCGAGCCCGCGGACAAGCGGGCCCGCGCGACGCTGAAGGCCAACGGCTACCCGACCTCGCACGTGGCCTCCGAAGTCGACGAGGACCAGCTGGACGCCGATCTGCTGCTGTGCGCCGACGACGGACACGTCGACTTCCTTCGCGCGCGGGCCACCGATCCTTCGCGGGTACGGCTGCTGCGTTCGTTCGACCCGTCCGCGCCCGAAGGTGCCGAGATCCCCGACCCGTATTACGGCGGCGACGACGGGTTCACCGAGGTACTGGGCATGATCGAGCGCAGCGTGCCCGCGTTGCTCGACTGGGTGCGAGCCCACAGCTGACGAGGTCGCCGTCGTGGTCGCGGTGCGGACGGCCTACCGTGGAGGTGTGCGCTTGCGGTTCCTGCTCCGGCCCGGCTGGCTGGCGTTGACGGTGGTGGTGTTCACCTTCGCCGTCTGCTGCTACACCCTGCTCGCGCCGTGGCAGTTCCGGCGGGACACCGAGCGCGAGATCCAGAACGCGGCCGTGCGGGCCTCCTTCACCGCCGCTCCGGCGCCGCTGTCGCAGGAGCTGGCCCCCGGCGCCGAGCCGGACCAGCGCACCGAATGGCGCCTGGTCACCATGACCGGCAGCTACCTGCCCGAGGCCGAGGTCGTCGCGCGGCTGCGGACGGTGCAGGGCCAGGGCGCCTCCGAGGTGCTGACCCCGTTCCGCACCACCGACGGCACGATCGTGCTGGTCGACCGCGGCTACGTGGGCCTGTCGGCGGATTCCGGCGTCCCGCCCTACGCGGCCCCTCCGACCGGAACGGTGACGCTCGTCGCGCGCGCCCGCCCGGACGAGACGGACCCGAAGAACCGCGAGGCCACCGCCGACCCGTCATCCGGTGGGAAGCTGCAGAGCTACGTCGTCGACTCGCGGGTCGTCGCCCGCGCCGCGAAGCTCGACATCCGCCCCGGCTACTTCCAGCTCGATGTCGACCAGCCCGGCGTCATCAAGCCGCTGCCGTTGCCGCAGCTCGACTCGGGGCCGTTCTTCTCGTACGCGCTGCAGTGGATCGCGTTCGGCACCATGGCGTTGCTGGGCTGGCTGTACTTCACCGTGCGCGAACTCAAGCCGGGCGGCGCGCTCACCACGCCGCGGCCCGAGCGGGGACGTCGGAAGTCGGTGGCGGAGATGCTCGCCGAGGACGAGGCCGCCGAGGAGGCCGAGCGGCCCCGTGCCCCGTCCGGCACCACCTCCGACGCTCCGTCCGGCGCGGCTGGCTCGGGGGCGGAGCAAGGGACCTTTACTCCCACTCGTTAGTTCCGCTAAGCAACGCAAGCAAAGGTCCCTTGCTCTCTTTCCGCAGGTCAGGGCCCCCGCAAGGAATGAACGGAAGATTCAGGACACCCCGAGGCCCCCTACCAAACAGCCTAGGACGCGGGACCGACAAACCCGGTCGAGAGCCCCGGCGGACGTGGGGGGGTGTGCGGGACAGGCGGGGCGGGGGCCCCCCAAGGGGGCGAAAAAGGGATGGGGGGGCCGGGCCCCCGCCCC
>NZ_JBHYJW010000061.1:0-60863 GCF_042741125.1 Amycolatopsis sp. NPDC058986
GTTGGGGACGTTCAACGTCCCCAACGGAGCGTTCGCGACAGGGACTCGAGTGGTATTACTATACCGGTGAGTGCTAACGTGCCGGTATAACTATACCGATAGCTGATGCGAGGTACTCGTGATCGAACTGAAGACGCCCGCGGAGATCGAACGCATGCACGTGGCCGGGCGGTTCGTCGCCGAGGTGCTCACCGAGGTCGGACGGCTCGCGGACGTGGGCGTCAACCTCATGGACCTGGAGCACCACGCGCGCGGCATGATCAAGCGGCGCGGGGCGGAGTCGTGCTACTGGGATTACGAACCGTCGTTCGGCAAGGGCCCGTTCCGCAACGTCATCTGCCTGTCCGTCAACGACGCCGTCCTGCACGGCCTGCCCCACGACTACACCCTGCGTGACGGGGACGTGCTCACCGCGGATCTCGCGGTCAGCATCGACGGCTGGTCGGCCGATTCGGCGCGTACGGTCGTCGTAGGCACCGCCGCCGAGGAGGATCTGCGGATCGTCCGGGCCACCGAGGAGGCGCTGGAGGCGGCGATCGAGGTGGCGCGTCCCGGCAACCGCCTCGGCGACATCTCGGCGGCGATCTGGGCGGTGGCCCGCGACTACGGCTATCCGGTCAACACCGAGTTCGGCGGCCACGGTATCGGCCGCACCATGCACGAGGACCTCCACATTCCCAACAAGGGCAAGGCCGGCCGCGGCCTGAAGCTCCGGCCGGGGCTGACGCTGGCGCTCGAACCCTGGCTCGCCCGCACGACCGACCGGATCGTCTTCGACGACGACGGCTGGACCATCCGGTCGGCCG
Source organism: Amycolatopsis sp. NPDC058986 (assembly GCF_042741125.1). NCBI lineage: Bacteria > Bacillati > Actinomycetota > Actinomycetes > Pseudonocardiales > Pseudonocardiaceae > Amycolatopsis > Amycolatopsis sp. NPDC058986. The sequence goes on from NZ_JBHYJW010000061.1 coordinate 807, forward strand.
ACGGCTCGCGCACGGCCCACTCCGAGCACACCGTCGCCATCACCGAAGACGCCCCCTTGGTGCTCACCCGGCGTGAATCGGAGATCCCCGCGCGTCCGTCCACAAAGGATGCCTAGCGAGCCGGATCACGGTGTCCGCGGATCGGCCCCGAGGAACAGCTCGATCAGCTCCTGGGGCGGGTTGTCGCCGAAGAGGTGCTCGATGAATTCGGCACCGTCGGCAGGCGTGGCATTGCGGGTGAACATCGCCTCCTCGAACTCGGCGAGGGCGGCTTCCGTGTTGCCGGGACGCGCGGCGAGGGCGTTGCCGAGTTCGGCGCCGTCGAGCATCGCGTTGTTGGCGCCTTCGCCATCCGGGGCCGCGAGGTGGGCGGCATCGCCGATGAGGGTCACTCCCGGGCGCCGGTCCCAGCGGTGCCCGATCGGCAGGCCGAAGATCGGGCGCAGGACGGGCGGGGTGTCGCTGTCGGTGATCAGCGCGGTGAGTTCCGGTGCCCAGTCGTCGAACTCGCGCGCGATCCGGGCGGTGGCCGCGGCGGCATCCTCGAAATCGATGGTGGCGAACCAGTCCTGTGGCTTGGTGAGGATCACGTACGTGTGCAGGGTTGCGTCACGTTCTCGTTGGGCATTGATCGACCTGTCCCGCGCGGTCGCGATCAGCGACCCACCACCGACCGCTTCCGCCGCGGCCGGGTGGCGCTCGTCGGCGTCGTAGAGCCAGGTCTCGACGAAGGACTCGCCGGTGTATTCGGGCACGGCGCCGGACAGCAGTGGCCGGGTGCGGGACCAAGCGCCGTCGGCGCCGACCAGCAGGCTGGTGACGAGGGTGGTGCCGTCGGCGAAGGTCACCTCGTGGCGGCTCTCGCCGAGGCCGCGGATACCGCTGACCTTGTGGCCCCATCGGACGGTGCCGGGCGGCAGCGAGTCGAGCAGCATCTGGCGCAGCTCGCCGCGCTGGACCTCGGGGCGGCCACCGCCGCCGTCGTCCGCCTTCTCGAAGAGAACGTTGCCGGTCTTGTCGAGAATCCGCGTCGCCTGGCGGCCTTCCAGAGCCAGGCCGTGGAACTCGGCCATGAGGCCGGCCGCCTCGACGGCGATCTGGCCGTTGTAGTCGTGGATGTCGAGCATGCCGCCCTGGGCTCGGGCCGCCGGGGAGGGGTCGGCCTCGTAGACGGTCGCGGGGATGCCGTGGACGTGCAGCACACGGGCGAGGGTCAGGCCGGCGAGGCCGGCGCCGATGATCGTGACGGGAATGGACATGACCGCAGCCTGACGCCGGCCGCTGGCACGGCGCGCACGCCCGGCTGGCACGGATCTGACGACCGTCGCACAGTCCTTCTCAGCCTGTCGCGGCTCCTAGCCGAGCCGATCCGGCAGTGCTTCCAAGGTCGTCTTGCGGATGTGCCGGAAGATGATGGACGTCCGGAAGCCGACGATCTCCTTGCGGATCGCCAGCCGGTCGACGAGGAAGGCGTGCAGCTGGTCGATGTCCTGCGCGGCGACCTGGATGAGGAAGTCGTCGCTGCCCGCGAGCACGAACATCGACATCACCTCGGGCAGTTCGGCGATCGAGCGCTGGAAGGCGTCGATGACGGCCCGGCTGAGCGGCCGCACCTGCGCCGCCACCATCGCCTGCACGCCGCGGTTCAGGCTCGGCAGGTCGATGTCGGCGTGGTAGCCGCGGATGACGCCGCGCTCGCGCAGCAGCCGGGTCCGCTCCAGACAGGTCGACGGCGCGATGCCGATCTTGCGGGCGATGTCACGATTGGACTGCCGCGCGTCCTCCTGCAGCAGGCGCACGATCGCCGAATCAAGTTCGTCCAGCATGGCCGGTCTCCCTCCGCTGCCGAATATCGTTCGGCGAGAACGCTCCGAGTTCGACGATCACTCTAACTTCACGGCCAGACATCGTTCATCATGCAGAGGAGAACCGCGATGGCCGTATCGGACTGGGAGCAGCTGATCACCCGGCGGGGCCGCCGCTCGGGGGTGACCACGATGGTCGCGGTGCACTCCAGCGCACGCTGCCCGGCCGTGGGCGGGTGCCGCCTCAAGGCCTACGCCTCGCTCGATGACGCCGTCGCCGACGTGCTGCGGCTGTCCAGGGCGATGACCGTGAAATGCGCCGTGGCCGGACTGCCTTTCGGCGGTGCGAAGAGCGTCATCGCACTGGACGAGGGCGCGACCCTGACCCCGGCCCAGCGCCGTGACGTCCTGCTCGACCACGCCGAACTCATCGCCTCTTTCGACGGCGGCTACCGCGCGGGTCCGGATGTCGGCACCGGACCGGAAGACATGCTGGTGCTGCGCGAAATCACGCCGTACGCGTTCTGTGTGCCCGAAACCCACGGCGGCACCGGATCCTCCAGCGGTCCGACCGCGAACGGCGTACTCGCGGCGCTGCGGGCGGGAGCGGCGGCGGTGTTCGGGATGTCCGCGATGGCGGGACGGCGCGTGATGGTGAGTGGCTACGGCTCGGTGGGTGCGCTGATCGCGCGAGGGCTCGTCGAGGCCGGAGCCGACGTCACGGTGTCCGACGTCGACGAGGCGAAACGCGCCGAGGCCGAGCGGAGTGGGCTGCGGTGGGCGGATCCGGACAAAGCGCTCACACTGAGCGCCGATGTCGTCGTCCCGGCCGCCGTCGGCGGGGTGCTGGACCCCGGCACCGCGGCGCGGATCGACGCCCCGCTCGTCGTCGGCCCCGCGAACAACCAGCTCACCGACGACACTGTCGCCGACGTGCTCGCCGCGCGGGGCGTGCTGTGGGTGCCGGACTTCGTCGCGAGCGCGGGCGGGGTCGTCTACACCCTCTCGCGGGAGGCCGAAGGGCTCGGCCACGACGCGGCGCTGGGGCGGGTCGAGGCGATCGGGGACACCGTAGCGGGTTTGCTCGCCGCCGCGCGCGTCAACGGCACGACCCCGCTGGCCGAAGCCCACGCACTGGCCGCACAACGCGGGTGAGCGTGCGGGAGCGCGGCGCGTTGTCTTGAATGGCATGGTGGAGATCCTCACCGACGCCGCCACTCTCGCGCTGTACACGACGGACGCGTCCAACTACCGCCACGTCCCGCTCGGTGTGGTGCTGCCGAGGTCGGTGGACGAGGTCGTCGCCGCCGTCGCGGCCTGCCGCGAGCGCGGGCTGCCGGTGATCGCGCGGGGCGGCGGCACCAGCGTCGCAGGCAACTCGTGCGGCCCCGGCGTCGTGATCGACACCTCGCGCTACGTGCGGGGCGTGACGGAGCTGGACCCCGCCGCCCGGCTGGCGCGGGTCGCACCGGGGACCGTGCTCGACGACCTGCAGGCCCTCGCGGCACAGCACGGCCTGCGGTTCGGCCCCGATCCGTCCACGCACAGCCGGTGCACGCTCGGCGGCATGATCGGCAACAACGCCTGTGGTTCGCATTCGGTCGCCTGGGGCCGCACCGCCGACGTCGTGCGCGAGCTGGACGTCCTGCTCTACGACGGAACCCGGCTCACGGTCGGCCCGACCGCACCGTCCGAAGTGGACGAACGAGCGGCGCGGCCCGGCACCGAGGGACGGGTCTATCGGGAACTACGGACGCTGGTGGCGGAGAACCTGGGGCTGCTGCGCACGGAACTGTCGACGTGGCCGCGCCGGGTGTCCGGCTACGGGCTCGAACATCTCTTGCCGGAGAACGGTTTCGACCTCGCGAAGGCGCTCGTCGGCAGCGAAGGCACGTGCGTCACCGTCCTCGGCGCCACGGTCGCGCTCGCGGAACTGCCGAAACATCGCGTCCTGGCGGTGCTCGGCTTCCCGTCCGACATCGCCGCGGCGGACGCGGTCCCGTCGATCCTGCCGTGGTCCCCGCTGACCGTCGAAGGCGTGGACGCCCAGCTCGTCGCGCTGCTGGAGCCGGGGCGGGCCGGCGGCCTGCCACCGGGGGAGGCCTGGCTGTTCGTCGAAATGGCCGGGGACGAGCCGGGTCTCGCGAGTGAGCGCGCGCGGTCGCTCGCGAACGAACTCGGTGGGGTGCTGACCGGATCCACCGTGCTCACCGACCCGGCGGCGCAGCGGCGGCTGTGGCGGATCCGCGAGGAGGGCGCGGGCCTCGCGACGCGGCTCGCCGACGGTGCGGAGGCGTGGCCGGGCTGGGAGGACGCGGCGGTGCCGCCGGACCGCCTCGGCTCGTACCTGCGCGGGTTCAAGGAACTCATGCGCGCGCACGGCAGGCAGAGCGTCGTCTACGGCCACTACGGCGAGGGCTGCCTGCACCTGCGGCTCGACTTCGACCTGCTGTCGAAGCCCGGCGTCGCGGGGTTCCGGAAGTTCCTCGAAGAGGCCGCCGACCTCGTCGCCGCGCACGGCGGATCGCTGTCCGGCGAACACGGCGACGGGCAAGCGCGTTCGGAACTGCTGTCGCGGATGTACAGCCGGGAAATGCTCGCGCTTTTCGCGCGGTTCAAGGCGATCTTCGATCCGGACGGCCGGATGAACCCGGGGATTCTCGTCGACCCGCGGCCCATCGACGCCGATCTCCGGGTCCGCCACGCCCCGCTGGCGATCGAGGACGTCACCGTGCTCGGCTATCCCGAGGACCGCGGCAGTTTCGGGCAGGCGATGCGGCGCTGCGTCGGCGTCGGGAAATGCCGCAACACCAGCGGTCCCGGCGTGATGTGCCCGAGCTATCGCGTCACTCGCGAGGAAAAGCACTCGACGCGGGGCCGCGCGCACCTGCTCGCCGAGATGATCAACGGCGAGCTCGTCACCGACGGCTGGCGGTCCGAAGAGGTCCGTGACGCACTCGACTTGTGCTTGTCCTGCAAGGGATGTCTGTCCGACTGCCCGGTGGACGTGGACATGGCGACCTACAAGGCCGAGTTCCTGCACCAGCACTACCGGCGGCGCGTGCGCCCGGCGTCGCACTATTCGATGGGCTGGCTGCCGGTGTGGCTGCGTGCGGCCGCGCTTGCGCCGCGGCTGGCGAACGCGGTCGCCGGACGTCCCCGGCTCGCGGCGTTGCTCAAGCGGGCAGGCGGAATCGCCCCCGAACGGGACCTGCCGGAGTTCGCGCCGACGCCGTTCACTCAGGCCCGCCGTGATCTGCGCCGTCGGGCCACCGGCCCGAAACCCCTTGTGCTGTGGCCGGATTCGTTCAACAACTACCTGACACCCGGCGTGCTCGACGCGGCCACCGAGGTCCTCACCGTGGCGGGTTACGACGTCGTGCTGCCGGACCGGGGTGTCTGTTGTGGACTGACCTGGGTGTCCACCGGACAGCTCGGCGTCGCGCGGAAGGTGCTGCGCCGGACGCTTTCCGTGCTGGCGCCGTATCTCGACGCCGGGTACGAGGTGGCCGGGCTGGAACCGAGCTGCACCGCGCTCTTCCGCGGCGACCTGGCGGCGTTGCTGCCCGGCGACCCGTACGCGCAGTTGCTCGCCTCGCGCACGAGGACACTGGCCGAGTTGCTGGCGGACTCCCCGGTGGAGTTCCCCGCGCTGGACGTCGAGGCGATCACGCAGGTCCACTGTCACCAGCACGCGGTGCTCGGGTTCGCGGCGGACGAGGCCGCGCTCGCCGCCGCCGGGGTGCGCAACACCACGCTGGACTCCGGATGTTGCGGGCTGGCGGGCAACTTCGGCTTCGAACGCGGCCACTACGACGTCTCGGTCGCGTGTGCCGAGGACCGGCTGCTGCCCGCCGTGCGCGCGGCGCCGGCGGAGACGGTGGTGCTCTCGGACGGGTTCAGCTGCCGGACGCAGATCGCGCAGGAGTCGGGCCGGGAGGCACTGCACCTGGCCGAGCTCCTGCGCCGGGCCCTGCGTCGCTAGCCGAAGGGGACTTTCTCCACCCATGCCCCCGCCACCACCCTCAACGGAGACGCTTCGCGCCCGGTCTTGATCCCGAAGACGAGCTGAAGGGGACTTTCCTCGCATGTGATGAGACGAAAGTCCCCTTCGGCCCACGGTGATCGGGCAGGATCGGGAAGATGCGGGACAGTGGTCACCTCGTCGAGATCGCCTGCGACGAGTCGGGGTCCGAGGGTGAGAAGCTCATCGGCGGGGAGACCGACGTCTTCGCCCACGCCGGGGTCCGGCTGGACGTCGAGACCGCGGCGGACTGCATCCGGGAGATCCGGCGCCGGATCCGGTCCCCGGCGCTGGAGTACAAGGCCAACCACCTGCTCCGCGAGAAACACCGGCCGGTGCTCGTGTGGTTGCTCGGCGCGTCGAGCCCGCTGTACGGGCACGCGTCGTTGTATCTGGCCGACAAGGCGTTCTTCGTCGTCGGCAGGATCGTCGACCTGCTCGTGGAGGACGAACTCTCCGCGGCGAGCGCTGGTCTGTACCGCGGTGAGGAAGCGCGTGGTCTGGCGCTCACGCTGCATCGGGACGGGCTGCGCGCGTTCGGGTACGAGCGGTGGCAGGCCTTTCTGGAGGAGTTCAACACGCTCATGCGGGCCAAGAACAGGCAGGGCGAGACATCCGTCGACGCGTTCTTCGCGCTGGTCGACGTGCTGCGTCTCGACGCGACCGGCCCGGTGCACGAGATCCTGGGCCTGCTGGCGAAAGCCCGGCCCCGGGTGGAGGCCTCGCGGGTGCGGGTGCTCGATGATCCGAAGACGTTCTCGGCGCTCAATCCGCTGATCCCGGCCGTCGTCCGGGCCGTGACCCACTGGGGCGCGGGCGGCGGACCCGTTTCCGTCGTCCACGACGAACAACTCGTGCTGACCCCGGAGCGCGTCGCCCGGATCGAGGAGATTCTCGACGATCCCGCGTTGGCCCGGTTCACCTCCGGGGCCCGGTTGGCCGCACTGCGCTTCGTCGACTCGCGGTCCGATCCGCGCGTCCAGATCGCCGACTTCCTCGCCGGGGTGGCGAGGAAGATCGCGTCGGACGAACTCGCCGGACGGGGCGACGCCGAACTCACCGCGTTGCTGCGCCCTTACACGGACCCGTTTTCGCTCTGGGACGACGAACGAAGCTGAGCGGTCAGTGGCGTTCGGCGCCCGGCTCCCGCGCGGGCAGGCCGCGGAGCAGGACGTCGAGGAACAGGTCGAAGCGCGGCGCGCTGTGGCCGAGGTCGAGTGGATTCTCCTGCGCGGCGAGCCAGCCGACGACGGACGTGATGAAGATGTACCAGCTCTGTTCGGCCAGGCCGGGCTCGGCGCCCGCGTTCGTGAACGCGGTGATGACCTCCTCTCGGACTTGGCCGAAGGAGCGGGCGTTGTGGCGGTGTGGCCGTGACAGGCGGGTGGCGTAGCCGGGTACGGCGAGGAACTGGTCGTGCATGGCCCACGCGACGCGGGTGAGCCACGGCCGCCACGACCGGCCCTGCGGGCCTTCGGGCGGGAGGACGCGCTCGATCACGACCTCGCTGATCAGATCGAACAGCTGGTCGCGGTTCTTGACCCAGCGGTAGAGCGCGCCGTGGGTGACCCCCAGCCGGGCGGCGAGATCCCGCATGGTCAGCGTGTCGAGGTTCCCCGCCGCGATGGCGGCGTCGACGATCCGCTCGCGGCTGATCTGCGCGGGGCGCCCCGGGCGCTGTCGGGTTGTCGCGGCGTCGGCCATGACGAGGACTTTACGAGACCGGCCTGGGTGAGGACGACCACACCATGGTTTATAACCATTGGTCACAAATCCTGTTAGCCTTGCCGCATGGACATCACGACAGCATTGAAGGAAGACAGCGCGATCAACGGAACCGTTGCCGACGGCTTCGAGCCGGTGCGGGACGAGTTCGCCGCGGTCGTGGCGGCCGAAGGCGGCGACCTCGCCGCGCAGCTGGTCGCGTATCGGCACGGCGAGCGGGTCGTGGACCTGTGGACCGGCCCGGAGCTGGACGGCGATTCACTGCTCGGCACGTTCTCCGCCAGCAAGGGTGCCGCGCACCTGGTCGTCGCCCTGCTCGTGCAGGACGGCGTGCTGGACCTCGACGAGCGGGTCAGCCACTACTGGCCGGAATTCGGCGTGGAGGGCAAGCGGGACATCACCCTGCGCGAGCTGCTGGCGCACCGGGCGGGCCTGGTCGGCGCCGACACGGGATTCACGCTCGAGGAACTCGCCGACGACCGGGTTGTCGCCGAGCGCCTCGGTGCGCAGCGTCCGTACTGGCGACCGGGAAGCGCTTTCGGCTACCACGCGCTGGTCATCGCGGCGCTGAGCGGCGAGGTCGTCCGCCGCGCCACCGGGCGGACCATCCAGGAGCATTTCGCCGAACGGATCCGCGATCCGTACACGGTGGACTTCCACCTCGGGTTGCCCGAGGATCAGGAATCCCGTTTCCTGAGCGCGCAGCCGATGCTGACGACCCCGGAGCGGACGGCCGCGCTGGCGGCACGGGCGACCGGCGCGCACAGCCTGTCGGGTATCGCGTTCAACCGGAACCATCCGCGGAACCCGGAACTGTGGACCCTGCCGAACCACCGGACGGTCCGGGCGCTCGGGACGACCTCGTGGGGTGGTGTGGCCTCGGCACGCGGCATGGCCAGGATGTACGCGGCGGCGATCAGCTCGCTCGACGGCAGGGCGCCGCTGCTGAAGCCGGCCACGGCCGCCGCGTTCGCGCAGGTCCAGTCCATCGGCTACGACCTGGTGACCCGCGAGCACAAGGCGTTCGGGGTCGGCTTCCACGTCACGTCCGAGTACTACCCCGTGCTGGGGCAGGGCACCTTCGGGCACAGCGGAGCGGGTGGCCAGCAGGCGTTCGCCGATCCGCGCAACGGCGTGGCGTACGGCTACACCCGCCGTCGGTTCCCGTTCCCTGCCGCTGCCGCCCCGGAAAACGACCGCCTGATCCGCGCGTTGTACGCCGCGTTCTAGAGCCAGGTGCGTACGCCGCCGTGGCCGGAGCAGGTGCCCGAGCGGTGCTGGCTGTAGCTGTAGGAGCCGTCCTTGCAGAGCGCGGTCGCCCCGGCCGGATTCGAACCGGGCCGCTGCACGCACACACCGCTGGAATTGCGGTAGTGGTCGGCGTCGCATTCCGCGGGCGCGGTCGTTTTCGGTGCCGCCGGAGTGGTTTCCACCGGCGGCGGGGAATAGGTGGTTTCGGGCGGGGCGGAATACGTCGTGGTCGGCGTTGCGCTGGTGGTGGGCGGGGAATACGTCGGCGGCGTATAGGTGGGCGAAGTGCTCGGGGTGAACGCGGCCGGACTTCCGGGATTGGTGGCGGGTACGGTGCCCACGCCGCATCCCGCGATGAACAGGCAGGCGGCCACTATGACGGCGAACTTCTTCACGGTTCCTCCCCAGCCTTCTCGAGACCCGATGTCGAGTTGTCGGGGAAAACGCGCTCGCCGTTACTCGGGACAATTCCCGAAAATACCGGAAGTATGGTGGGTGAATGACGAGTTTTCCGCCGGGCTAGGCGGTCGCCCACCAGGTGCGGGCGAGCGCGTCGAGGGTGGGTTCCGGTGGCGCGGGCATAACGCGGAGATACCACGGCAGATTGCTGTACACGTGCAGCAAGGTGTACGCGAGACAGCGGCGGGCGAAGTCGTCACCGAGCTGGTCCGGACCATAGCCGTAGGCGAGCAGAAGGCGGCGCAGGAAGTCCGCGTCGCCGCTGGAGACGAACAGGCCGGTGGCCACGAAGTCGTACTCGGCCGCGCCCCGCATCGCGGGTTCGAAGTCGAAGAGGCCGGTGAGCCGCCAGCCGTCGTCGCCCGGTACGACCATCAGGTGATCCCGCATGAACTCGGTGTGCAGCGGAACGGGTTTCGGTGTGCCGAGGTCGACCGCGGCGAGAAAACCGGGGATCTGGGCCACCCAGTCCTCGTGGAGTCCGGTGGCGCGATGATGCTCGACGGCGGCAGCGCGGCGTCCGGCGATGAACTCCGTCCAGTCCTTCGGTTCGAGGATCGCGAGTGCCGGGTCGTCGACCGCGTGCAGCGCCGCGAGCGTTTCGCCCAGTCCGGGTGCCAGCCGCCGTTTGTCCTCTGTGGACAGTTCGGGCCAGGCCTCCGCGAGCGTGCGCCCGGGAAGACGTTCCATCAGCACGTATCCCCAGCCTTCGTGCTCCCCCGAGGCTTCGACGCCGGGAGTGGGAATCGGCAGCCTGCCGTGCAGCGTTTCGAGCATGGCCAGCTCGGTGCCGAGCTCGTCGGCGTAGACCGGCGGGTAGAGCTTGAGCACGAGCTTCTCGCCGGCCGCGTACACCGGCAGCGAGCCCTCGGTGAACGGGACCACCGGTGTGCCGTCGAGCCCGATCGACTTCGTCAGCGTCGTGACGGCGGGGAGCAGGGCTTCGCGGGTGAGCGCGTCGAACTCGGCCTCGGTCGAGGCGGGCGGGAACGGCGTCATGAGCGCGACAGTAGGACACCGCCGTGAGCGGCGCGAAAGATTATTCGGTGCGTTCGAGCAGGGTCTTCGTGGCGTCGACGACCAGGCGGCAGATGTGGTCGGGGTCGGCGCTGGCGAGCGGTTCCCTGGTGGCGATCCCGCGGACGAGCCCGATGCCCAGCACCCAGGCCATGACGAGGTCGGCGCGCAGTTCGGCGTCCGGGGCGTCGGTGAGCGTCGCGAGCGTTTTGGCGTACTCGTCGCTGATCTGACGCCGGATCGCGGTGCTCGCGCTGTCGGAGGCCGCAGAACGCAGGTAGGTCGCCATCGCCCGGTGCGCCTGGCCGGTGCCGCTCGGGTCGAGGATGCTCCGCAGCGCGGCACCCAGCAGTTTCTCCGGAGAGGTCTCCGCGAGCTGCTGCTGGCCGTTGCGGGCCACCACCGCCTCGAACAGCTGCTCCTTCGTGCCGAAGTAGCGGAACAGCAGCGCCTGGTTGGCACCGGCCCGCTCGGCGATGTCCCGCACGGTCGTCCGGTCGAAGCCGCGTTCGGCGAAGAGTTCGCTCGCCGCGTCCAGCAGGGCGGCCTTGGTCGCCGCCGCGTCCCGCTTGCGGGTCTCTCGTGTCATCGCGCCTCCGTTCGCGAAGAGGCTAACCCGGCGTCGCGTTCCTGACCGCCACCCGTCCGGACGACGACGCCCGCACAAGCGGCGAGCTGCCGATTCGAAACCAGGACTCGGTTGGCGGTCCGTCAACCGTGCACGGCAAAATCACAGAGGTGAGGATCGGGATGCTGGGGCCACTCGAGGTCCGCACGGACGACGGCGTTCCGGTGGCCGTGCCGGGCGCCCGGTTGCGCGCGCTGCTGGTCGCCCTCGCGCTCGAACCCGGTCACGTGGTTTCCAAGGCGAAGCTGGTCGACTGGATTTGGGGTGAGCAGCCTCCCTCCGACGTGGCGAACGCCTTGCAGGCGTTGATTTACCGGTTGCGGAGGATAGCGCCCGGCGGGCTGGTCGAGGCGCAGTCCGGTGGGTACCGGCTGAGCGTGGAGCCCGACGCCGTCGACGCCCTGCGGTTCGAGAGTCTCGTCGGCCAGGCCCGGCGGGGCGAGGACGCGCAGCGGGCCCGGCTGCTGCGCGCGGCTCTCGAACTGTGGCGCGGCGCGGCCATGGAGGACATCGGGCTGCAGGACAGCGAGGCGTTCGATGCGGCGGTCTCCCGGTTCGAAGAGTTGCGCCTCGCGGCCTTGGAGGACCGGTTCGAGGTGGAAACGCGCCTCGGCCGCGGCCCGGAACTGCTCGCCGAGCTGACCGAGCTGGTGGCGGCGTACCCGACGCGGGAACGGTTCGCCGGCGCGCTGATGCGTGCCTTCGGCGCGGCCGGCCGGAGCACCGAGGCGCTGACCGTGTACCAGCGTACGAGGGAGGCCCTCGCCGACGCGCTGGGCGCCGAGCCTTCGCCGGAGTTGTCCGCGCTGCACGTCGCGCTGCTGCGAGACGAGCTGGCACCGCGGGAGGAGAGCCGGAAGACGAACCTGCGTGCCGAGCTGACCAGTTTCGTCGGCAAGGACGCCGACGTGACCGCGGTCGGCAAGCTCATCGGGGAACACCGGCTCACCACCCTGACCGGGCCCGGTGGCTCGGGGAAGACCAGGCTGGCCACGGAAACCGCGCGCACTCTCCTCGGGGATCTGCCGGACGGGGCCTGGCTGGTGGAGCTCGCCTCCGTCAGCGCGAGCGGGGACGTGGCGCAGGCGGCGCTCGCCGCGCTCGGCCTCCGGGACCAGGCCCTGCTCGGTGGGGTGACGAGCGGGGAGCCCGCGGACCGGCTCATCGCCGCGATCCGCGAGCGCGAGGCGCTGCTGATCCTGGACAACTGCGAGCACATGATCGAGTCGGCGGCGGCGTTCGCGCACCGGGTGCTCGGCGAATGCCGCCGGCTGCGGATCCTCGTGACGAGCAGGGAACCGCTCGGCATCATCGGTGAGGCGCTGTGGCTGGTCGAGCCGCTGGCCCTGCCCGCGGGGGACGCCGGCCTCGTCGAGATCGAGTCCTCGCCCGCCGTTCAGCTGCTGTGGGACCGGGCCTGCGCGGTGCGCAAGGACCTCGCGCGCGACGCGCGCACGCTGGCGAACATGGTGCGCGTCTGCCGCGCGCTGGACGGGATGCCGCTGGCGATCGAACTCGCCGCGGCCAGGCTGCGCACCATGTCCCTCGACCAGCTCGCCACCAGGCTCGACGACCGGTTCCGCCTGCTGACCAGCGGCAGCCGGACGGCGCTGCCGCGGCACAAGACGTTGCGCGCCGTGGTCGACTGGAGCTGGGAGCTGCTCACCGACGCCGAACGGATGGTGCTCCGCAGGCTGTCGGTGTTCTCCGGCGGGGCGAGCCTCGAAGCAGCCGAACAGGTCTGTGTCAGCGATGAGGTCGAGCAGGACCAGGTACTCGAGTTGCTCACCGCGCTGACCGAAAAATCGCTGCTGCGCACGGAGGGTGACAGCGCGCCACGCTATCGGATGATCGACACGATCAAGGAGTACGCCGGGCACCGGCTTGCCGAGGCGAGGGAATCGGATCTGGCGCGGCACGCGCATCTCGCGTACTTCACCGAGCTCACCGAGACGGCGGAACCTCATCTTCGCCGCGCCGAGCAGCTCGAATGGCTTGCCGCGCTCGAGGTCGAGCACGACAACATCGGTGGCGCGGTGCTCGACGCGATCGCGGCCGGTGACGCGCAAGGGGCGATGCGGCTCGCGGCGGCCGCCGGCTGGTACTGGTGGCTCGGCGGGCACAAGGCCGAGGGCACCGAGCTGGTCATCGCGGCGGCCACCACCCCCGGCGAGGTGACCGACGAGATCCGGGCCACGGTGTACTCGCTGGTGGTGCTGTTCGTGACGTCCGGGCAAGGTGACCAGTACCAGGCACAGGAATGGATCCACGACGCCTACCGGTTCAGCAGGCGCAGCCGCCGGCGTCACCCGCTGCTCGGGTTCTCCGCCCCGCTGGAACGCATGCTGCAGGCGCCGAACGAGTTCCTGCCCGCGTTCGACCCGCTGCTCACCGACGACGACCCGTGGGTACGCGCACTGGCCCGGTTGAACCGGGGCAACATGCGGATCATGCTCGGCCGCGACGAACCCGACGCGGACGCGGACATCGAGGCGGCGCTCAGCGAGTTCCGTGCGCTCGGCGAACGGTGGGGGACCTCCTTCGCGCTGACCTCGCTGGCGGACCGGCTCGCCATGCGCGGCGAGTTCGCCCGTGCGTGCCGGCACTACGAGCAGGCGATCGCGGTCGTCACCGAGGTCGGTGCCACCGAAGACGTCGTCCGGATGCGGACCCGGCAGGCCCAGTTGTACTGGCTGCAGGGTGACGAGCAGGCGAGCGCGGCGGCCATGAGCGAGGCGCAGCGGCACGCGGACCGGATCGCCTGGCCGGAGGCGCTGGCCGAACTGGCCATGTCGAAGGCGGAACTCGCGCGCTGGAGCGGCGACGCCGAGGAGGCACACCGGCAGGTCGCACTGGCGAAGACGTTGCTGGGCAACGGTTCGGAGATTTCCCACGTTCGCGCGGTGCGGCACGACCTGCTCGGCTACCTCACCGACGATCTTGACGAGGCCCGCGAGCACCGTGTCGAGGCGTTCCAGGCGGCTTCCGAGGCGGGGCACGTGCCGCTGATCGCGCAGGTCCTCGTCGGCGTCGCGGAGGTCGCCCTGCGCCGCGAGCAGTACGAACAGGCCGCGCAGCTGCTCGCGGCCAGCGCCGGCGTACGCGGGCTGCTGGATCGTTCCCAGCCCGACGTGGCTCGGATCGAGGAGGCCGTACGCCGTCGTCTCGGCGAGGCGGGGTTCGCCGAAGCGACCCGGGAGGGTGCGCAGGCGAGCTGGCGAGAGCTGGTGGAGATCACCCTCGCTTGCTAGAGCCGGGTCGTCGATGACGACGAGGTGACGATCCGAGGACGCGCCGACGTACCTTCGGCCACGGCCGCCACTGCCGGTCGGCGGCGGAAGGACGGGGCTGGAAATGGGATCGTGGCTGCGGCGATATCAGCATGATGGTCAGCGGGCGACGGCACTTGTCTGCCTGCCCCACGCCGGGGGCACGGCCGCGATGTTCTCCCCGTGGCATGCGCTGCTGCCCGCGGACGTCGAACTGGTGGGCGTGCAGTACCCCGGTCGCCAGGACCGGATGGCGGAGCCCTGTGCCGAAAACCTCCCCGACGTCGCGGACCGGGTGGCCGCCGAGCTCGGCGAGCTGGGCGACCGGTCGGTCGCGCTCTTCGGGCACAGTGTCGGCTCGGCCATCGCCTATGAGATCGCCGCCCGCCTGGAGCGGGACACCGATCTCACGGTCACACACCTCTTCGTGTCGGGGCGGAAAGCCCCGCATCGTCACCACGGCGAGCCGGACCACCGCCTCGCTGACGCGGACCTGGTCGCCGTGGTCCGGCGGTTCGGCGGCGACGTCGAGACGCTCGACGTTCCCAGCTTGTGGCCGGTCATCCTGCCGCCCCTGCGAGCCGATCTGCGGATGGCCGACAGGTACCGGCCCACGCGGGTGACGGCGCTTCGCACGCCGATCACCGCGTTCGGCGGCGAACGGGACCACGTCTGCGCGCCGCCGGATCTGGAGACCTGGCGCGACGCGACGGCTGCCGGGTTCGACGTCGAGGTGTTCCGTGGCGGGCACCATTACCTGACCGAGGACGCGACGCCGGTGGTCTCGGCGATCGTGCGGCGGCTCCGTCCCGGGGCGGCCGGGCCACCGCGAGGTCCGGCGGTGCCCGCACGTCCGCCGACGGCGCTCGAACAGGAAATCACCGTGCTGTGGCGGAAAAGCCTCGACGTGCGCGAGGTCGGGGCGGACGACGACTTCTTCGAGCTCGGCGGCAATTCGCTGATCGGGATGCGGATCATCGATCAGGTAAGGGAGAGCTACGGCGTCGAGCTGTCCGTGCGCGCGTTCTACCTGGCGCGGACGCCTGCCGGAGTCGCCGAGCTGATCGAGAAGGAGAAGGTGTCGTCGTGAGGCTGACTCCCGGTGCCGGACACACCGTCGATCTCGACCGCGTCGACCTGTTCGACCCGGCGCTCTACGCCTCGGGCGATCCCCACGCGGTGTGGGACGTCATGCGAGCCGAGGCGCCGTTGCGCCACCAGGTCCTGCCGGACGGCAGGGCGTTCTGGTCGGTGACCCGGTACGAGGACGTCTGCCGGGTGCTGGGCGACCACCGGGTGTTCACCTCGGAACGCGGTACCGTCGTCACCCAGCTCGGGCAGGACGACATCGCCTCGGGCAAGCTGATGACCTCCACCGACCCGCCGCGCCACACGCAGGTTCGCCGGGCGATCAGCGGCAGGCTCACCGCGCGGGCACTGGCGTCGTGGCGGGAGCGGATCCGCCAGGCCATCGTGCGCTTTCTCGAACCGGCACTCGACGGTGGCGCCTGGGACCTGGCCGAGCGGGCGTACCACCTTCCGATGGTCGTCGCGGGCTCGTTGCTGGGGATGCCGGAAGGGGACTGGGACGATCTCGTCCGGCTGACCGGCATGGTGACCGCCCCCGACGACCCGGAGTTCCGGGTCGGCAGCCAGACGATGACGCTGACGATCGCGCATCACGAGATCTTCGAGTACTTCGCCGAGCGCGTCCGGCGGCAGCGTTCGGCCGACGGCGACGCCGACAGCCTGCTCGAACACCTGATCACGGTCGGTGCGGGGAAAGCACACCTGACCGACGAGGAAATCGCCTACAACAGCTACAGCCTGCTGCTCGGCGCCAACGCGACGACGCCGCACACCGTCTCCGGCACGGTGCTCGCGCTCGCCGAACGGCCGCAGCAGTTCGACAAGGTGCGAGCCGACCCGTCGCTGATTCCGGCACTGGTCGAGGAGGGGCTGCGGTGGACCTCGGCGGCGTGCAACTTCATGCGGTACGCGACGGCCGACACCCGGGTCGGCGGCGGCACGGTCGCCGCGGGGGACGCGGTCGTCGCGTGGATCGGGTCCGCGAACCGTGACGAGTCCCAGTTCCCCGATCCGCACACGTTCGACGTGACACGAAGCGAAAACCGCCATGTCGCGTTCGGTTTCGGGCCGCACTACTGCATCGGCGCCCCACTGGCCCGGCTGACCGCCCGCGTCTTCTTCGAGGAACTGTTCCGGCTGTTCGACTCGGTCGAACTCGCCGGCGAACCACAGCACCTGAGGTCGATCTTCATCGCGGGCATGACCCATCTGCCCCTCGTCACCAGGAAGCGAGCGACGTCGTGATTCCTGCTTCCACCTCCGCGGGAAACCGGTCACCGTGGTTTCTCCGCCAGCCGTCACCTCGGCACCTGGCCCGGCTCTTCTGCTTCCCCTACTCCGGCGTGGGAGCCTCGTCCTTCCAGGGGTGGCCGACCACGATCGGCGACGTCGAGGTCTGCCCGCTTCAGTTCCCCGGCCGGGAGAACCGGATGGCCGAACCCCATTACGGTACCTACCAGAACCTCGCCGCCGCCCTGGTCGAACCGCTGGTGCCCCAGCTCGACCGGCCGTTCGCGTTCTTCGGGCACTGCTCCGGGGCGCTCGCCGCGTTCGAAACCGCGCTGGTGCTCGCCCAGCTCGGTCTGCCGGGCCCAGCCTGCCTCTTCGTGTCCGGTCAGCGGGCACCGGACGACGCCGGGCACGACCGGCTGCTCACCATGGCGGAACCCGACCTGCGTGCCGGGCTGGAATCGGTCGCCCGCGGCCGCGGCATCGAACCGAGGCCGGACATGCTCGACATGGGCATGGCCGTGCTGCGCCGGGACATCGAAGCCCATCGCGGCTACCGCAGGCCGGAGCCGATCGCGCTGTCCTGCCCGATCGTCGTCCTGCACTGGCGGGACGACCCCGAGGTGAGCCTCGAACAGCTCGGCGGGTGGTCCCGGTACGCCGATTCGGTCGACGTCCGGGTCGTCGCCGGCGGGCACTACGACTTCCTCGGGGCACCGGACGAGCTGATGCGGCTGGTGACGCGCTGGCGCTAGCGGCTACGCCGCGCCGCCGCGTTCCCTGGCGTACTGCTCGAACGGCTCGACGGGCCACATCCGGGTGAGGGCGCCGTGGGCCAGGGCCCGAGCGTACGCCCGCACCAGCCCGTGCACGCGGTAGCTGCCCGGCTCGGCAGGCTCGACGAAATGCCGGTCGGCAAGCGCGTCGAGTGCCTGTTCGGCACGGTTCTCCGGGACGCCGGTCAGCGCGGCGGCCGCCGCGAGGTCGATCCGGTCGCCCGCCATCTCGCCGAGTGACCGGAAGAAACGCCGAAGTTCCGTTGTCAGCCGCGCGTACGAGGACAGCAGCGCGGACGAGACGCTGCGGTCCTCGGCGCGGAGCAGATCCAGCAAGCGGTCGCCGTCGGCCAGCCGGTCGGCCAGGTCCGTCACCCGCCAGCCCGGGCGATGACGAAGCCGCGCGGCGGCGATCAAGATCGCGAGTGGCAACCCGCCACAGAGCCGGACGACCGTGCTCACGGCGAGTGGCTCGTCGGCGGCGCGCTCGTCGCCGAGTGCCCGTGCGAACAGCGACCGTCCTTGTTCGGCGGTCAACACGTCGAGCGACACGGTCCGGACCTCGTCGAGGCCGGCGAGCCGGTGCCTGCTGTTGATCAGTACCAGGCAGTTCGTGGTGTCCGGCAGCAGCGGCCGAATCTGTGCGCTGCTCAGCACGTCGTCGAGGACGATCACCGCGCGGCGGGTGCGCAGGCGGGCTCGCCAGAACGCGGCGCGTTCGCCGAGACCGGCCGGGATGTCGTCAGCGGGAACGCCGAGCACGGTCAGCAGGTGCCCGAGCGCGGCGGCAGGGCTCATCACCGCGCCGTGGTCGGCGTGGCTGCCCATGTCGAGGAAGAGCTGGGCGTCCCGGTAGTCCCCGGCCAGCTCCCGCGCGGCCCGGATCGTGAGCGCGGTCTTGCCGACACCGGGCATGCCGTCGATCACCACGGTGCCACCGTGCGCGGGCCGCCCGGCCGTGGCGGCGCGTGCCGTCGCGACGATCGCGCCGAGCTCCTCGGCCCTGCCGATGAGATCGGGAACATCGGGCGGCAGGGTGGACGGCCCGTGCGGCAGGCCTTCCGGTCTCGGCGCCAGCTCGTTCACCCTGATCCGCGCGCACAGCCCGCGTAGCCGGAACCCGGTTCGGTGTGGAACTCCTCGCTGAGGACGCGCCGAGTTGCAGATACGCCTGGGTGATCGCCAGTTTGCTCTCCAGCGTGTCCATCCACGGGCCGAGTTCCGCGACCAGCGCGAGCACGGCTTTCTGGTGCGCGATCGTCTTGCCGGGCTGCTCGACCTGGAGGCACAGTTCGCCGATCCTGGTGTGCGCGACCATCAACATCCAGGACAGCTCGCCGTCGGCGAACGCGTGCGGCATCCGCTCGGCGAACGCGAGCGCGCCGTGCAGATCTCCGTCGTTCGCCCGGAGATAGCTCGCGACGTAATGGGCTGTGCCGGCCAGCCAAGGCTCGTCACTGGCACAGAGCCGCGGTAACACGGAGCTGTTCGGATCCAGCACTTCCGGCAGCGAGCACAGCACGGTCCCGACGGCCCGGATCAGCTTGTTGGGCGAGTCCGGCCGCAGGCGGCGCAAGGTCACCAGGTACCGGCCGGTGCTCGCGTGCCGCAGGAACGCCGCGTGCACCGCGCACAACGTCGTCGCGGTGCGGGCGACATCGACGTAGCCGGCACTCGGCCGGTAGTGCGACAGAATCCATTCGGCGTCCTCGATCAGCGCCCGCAGCTTCGCGTAGTCGGACTCGGCGGTCCACAGGCCCAGCAGCACCGCGGCGGTCGCGGCGACGGTCGCCCCGTCCGACAGATCGAGCCCGTGTTGCAGCGCCTGGCGCAGGTTGTCCCGCTCGATGTCGATGCGCCGGATCGCGGAACCGAAATCGGCTGTATACAGCGAATCATGCTGCGATCGGCCGAAATTCCTCGCCCAGCACAGAAAGGCGTCCAGTACGCGGTCGTCGTCACCGGCCGCGGCCCGCTGCATCGCACCGAACTCGCGCAGCGTCTCCAACATGCGATACCGCACACCTGCGTCGGTGTCGAGCACCTTCACCAGCGAGTGATCGGCCAGCTGCGTCAGGAGGTCGAGCGCGTCCTCGCCGATCAGATACCTCGCCGAGGCGACGGTGAATCCGGTGGGGAACACCGAAACCGCGCTGAACGCCGCCTGCGCCGCCGGGGTGAGCAGGTTCCAGCTCCACTCGAACACGGCGTGCAGGGTGCGGTGGCGATGTGGCGCGTCATACGGTCCGTCGCGCAGCAAGGCGAACCGGTCGTCCAGCCGGCGGGTGATCTCGTCGACGGACATGATCCGCACGCGCGCCGCGGCGAGCTCGATGGCCAGTGGCAACCCGTCCAGGCGCCGGCAGAGCTCGGCGACCTGCTCCGCGGGCAGGTCACAGTCCGGGCGCACGGCCCGCGCGCGCTGCTCGAACAACTCCACGCTGGTGCGCAACGCCAGTTCGGGCAGCGGGTACACCGACTCCGAGTAAAGGCCGAGCGGTGCGCGGCTGGTCGCCAGCACCCGCAGCTGCGTGGTCGCCGACAGCAAGGTGGCGACCAGCTGCGCGACCTCGTCACTGAGGTGTTCGCAGTTGTCCAGTACCAGCAGCACCGGCGTCGAGCCGAGGGCGCGGACGATGCCTGCCACCTCGTCCGGGGCGAGCCCGCGCGGACCGGGACCGCGCCGGGGCAGGCCCACACCCAGGGTCGCGGCGACCTCGGCCACGCCGCCGCCCGGCTCGGTCACCCCCGCGAGCGAGACCACGTGCGCGATCCGCTGGTCCGCGTCGTGGCCGACCGCGTGGGCGAGCCGGGTCTTGCCGAGCCCGCCGGTGCCGACGATGGTCACGACCCGGGAGGTCCGGAGCAGCTTCTTGACGGCCGCGAGGTCGGTTTCGCGCCCTAGCAAGGGATTCGGCTCGTGGGGCAGCCCCCGGCGTACCGCTGGTTCGGTCGCCCACAACAGCCGCTGATGCTCGGCTCGCAGTGCGGCACCCGGATCCGTGCCGAGCGCGGCGCGCAGCTCGCGCCGGTAGGTGGTGTATCTCGTCAGTGCGGCCACCGGACCCGCGGTCGCGGCTTCGGCGCGCAGCAGTTCGAGGAGTAGTTCCTCGTCCCGCGGCTGATCGGCCGTCAGCTCCGCGAGCACGTCGAACGCTTCGGCGTGCCGGCCGAGACGGCCCAGCGCCAGCGCGCGAGATCGGCGAAGCGCGTGGAAGGTCGAGGCCCGCTCGGCCCGCAGCTGGGCGACCGGATCCGTGCCCGTCATCTCGTCGACAGCGGCGCCGTCCCAGTACGCGAGCCCCGTCTCGGCGTGCCGCAGCGCCCCGGCATGGTCGCCTTCGCGTGCACATCGCGTCGACGCCGCGGCTTCGATGAGCACCGCGGAGACGTCGACCTGGTCCTCTCGTAACGCGAGCCGGTAGCCGGTCGACGTCCGGACGATGACGTCCGGGCCGACCTGTGCCCGAAGCCGGGAGACCAGGATCTGCAGGGCCTTGGCCGGATTCACCGGCCGTTTGTCCCACCAGAGCCCGGTGACCAGCTGGTCGGCGCCGACCCCGGCGTGCAGTTCTCTGGCAAGAAGCGCGAGCAGGCCGCGTAGCCGGGCTCCGTTGAGCTCGCGGCCGAGGTAAGCCACCCGGGTGAGGATGGTCAACTCGGTGGGCACCGCGTCAGAATAGTCAGGTCGGTCCGGGTTAGCGAACCGTTTCATGCTCGAAAAGGTTCGCACACCGCGTAGCCGCCTCGGCGAAAACGCTTCGCCGAGGCGACCGCACGACGGCCGGCGGCCTGGCACAAGCCGGTCGAGGTCACCCTCGCTTGGTGAACTTCCGCCGCGCCCACAGGTAACCGATCAGCATCAGCCCGACGCACCAGGCGATCGCCGCGATCGCCGGGCCCGCCGACGGGGTGCCGGCGAGGAGCCCGCGCAGGGTTTCGATGATCGGGGTGAACGGCTGGTACTCCGCGAACTGCCGCACGCCGGCACCCATTTTGTCGGCCGGTACGAAAGCGCTGCTCAAGAAGGGAAGGAGGACGAGCGGGATAATACCGAAGTTCGCGGTTTCCGGTGTCTTCGCGGCGAGACCGAGCGCGACGGTCAGCCAGCCGATCGCGAGCAGGGTCAGCACGATGATACCGATTACGCCGAGCCACTCGGGGAAACTCGCGGCCGGCCGGAATCCCATCACCAGCGCGAACGCGATGATGAACACGATCGCCGCCAGACTCCGCAACATGCTCGCGATCACGTGCGCGACGAGTACCGCGGTCCTGGACACGTCCATGATCCGGAGCCGGTTGATGATCCCGGTCGCCATGTCCGCGTGCACGGAAACGGCCGTCGGGCCGACCCCGTAGCCGATGGTCATCATGATCAGTCCTGGTGTCGCGTAATCGACGTAGTTGACGCCGACGCTGAACGCGCCGCCGAATACGTAGACGAACAGGAACATCATGATGATCGGGAAAAGGATGGCACTGAACAGTGTCATGGGATTCCGCACGGTGTGCCGGAAATTGCGCTGGAACATGGTCGCGGAGTCGGTCAGGGAAGCGGTGATGGCGTTCATTTCGCTACCTCTTTGCTCGCGCGGCCGGTCAGTGCGAGGAAGACGTCGTCGAGATCCGGCGTGTGCACGGACAATCCCTCGACCTCGACCGAGTGCCGATCGAGCCGGTCGAGCAGTGCCCGCAACGATTTCACGTCGCCGTCGCCGGGTACGCGCAGCGTCAGTGCGTCATCGTCCCTTGTGGACTCGGGCAGGGCCCGTGTCGCGACGTCGAGTTCGTACAGGTCGAGGAACCGCAGTTCGACATGGCTGCCGGGCACCTGGCGCTTGAGCTGATCGGCGGTGCCTTCGGCGACCAGGCGGCCCTTGTCGAGTACGGCGATGCGGTCGGCGAGCTCGTCGGCCTCGTCGAGATACTGGGTAGTGAGGAAGATGGTCAGGCCGTCGGCGACCAGTTCCCGGATGATCTCCCACATGGTGCGGCGGCTGCGCGGATCGAGTCCCGTCGTGGGCTCGTCGAGGAAGATGATCCGCGGCCTGCCGACCAGCGTCATGGCCAGGTCGAGCTGACGGCGCATGCCGCCGGAGTAGGACGCCACCGGCTTGTCCGCCGCTTCGACCAGGTCGAACCGTTCGAGCCAGCGGTCGGCGACGCGCTTGCCCTCCGTCTTGGGCAGGTGATGCAGCGCCGCCATCATCAGCAGGTTCTCCGTACCGGTGAGGAGGTCGTCCACCGAGGCGAACTGCCCGGTGACGCCGATCGCCGCGCGCACCGCCTTGGTTTCCGTGGCGACGTCGTACCCGGCGACCGTCACCTTCCCCGCGTCGGCCGTCAGCAACGTGGTCAGCACGTTCACCGTCGTGGTCTTCCCGGCGCCGTTGGGGCCGAGCAGGGAGAAGATCGTGCCGGCCCGAACGTCCAGATCGATACCGTCGAGCACGGTCTTGTCTTGGTAGGCCTTTCGCAGCCCCGAGGCCGAGATCGCTGAACTGTTCATGGCGACCACGATCGCGGACCGGCCTGATACGGAGCAGTTACCGCACTGATACGGCCCCTGATACGGGCCCGGTCCTGCCGCGTCTTCGCGGTTGACCGGAGGCAGGTCCCGCGTTGTAGTATGTAAGCAGGTGCTTACAAACAGGACCTTTCGACATTCCGGGAGTTTTCGCGATGACCACCACGCAGAGCGAACCGCTGGCTTACCCGTTCAACGAGGAGGAGGGGCTGGCACTGAACGAGGCCTACGCGGCGGCGCGCGAGGCCGAGGGGATGATCCGGGTCCGGCTGCCCTACGGCGAACCGGCCTGGCTCGCGACCCGGTACGCCGACGCGCGGTTCGTGCTGGGGGATCGGCGGTTCTCCCGCGCGATGGCGGTCGGGAAGGACTACCCGCGGACGTCGGCGGGCACCCGGGACAGTGGCATCCTGTCGATGGATCCGCCGGACCACACGCGGCTGCGCACGCTGGTGGCCAAGGCGTTCACGATGCGCCGGGTCGAGACGCTGCGGCCCCGGGTGCGGGAACTCGCGGCCGAGCTGATCGCCGGAATGAAGGATGCCGGGGCACCGGCCGACCTGGTCGAGGACTACGCGCTGCCGATCCCGGTCGCGGTCATCTGCGAGCTGCTCGGCGTGCCGACCGCGGACCGGCCGAAGTTCCGGGCCTGGAGCGACGCGGCGCTGTCGAGCAGCGGGCTGACCGCCGAGGAGTTCGACGCCAACCGCGAGGAACTGCGCGAGTACATGGCGGGCCTGATCGCCCAGCACCGTGCCGAGCCCGCCGACGACCTGATGACCGCGCTGATCGAGGCCCGCGACGTCAAGGACCGGCTGACCGAGCTGGAGCTGATCGACCTGTGCGTCGGCATCCTGGTGGCCGGGCACGAGACCACCGCGACGCAGATCCCGAACTTCGTCTACGCGCTGAAGGAAGTGCCCGCCCGCTGGGAGAAGCTGGTCGCCGAGCCGGAGCTGATCCCGACCGCGGTCGAGGAGCTGATGCGCTTCGTCCCGTTGGGCGCGGGGGCGTCGTTCCCGCGGTACGCCACCGAGGACGTCGAGGTGGGCGGTGTGCTGGTGCGGGAGGGGGAGCCGGTGCTCGTCGCGGGTGGTGCGGCGAACCGGGACGCGCTGATGTTCGACGACGCGGACAAGCTCGTCTTCGACCGGCCCGACAACCACCACCTCGGGTTCGGCCACGGCGTCCACCACTGCCTCGGCGCGCCGCTCGCGCGGCTGGAACTGCAGGAGGCGCTGGCCGCGCTGGTGCGCGAAATGCCAGGGCTGCACCTCACCGGCGATATCGTGTGGAAGACGCAGATGCTGGTGCGGGGCCCGCGGTCGATGCCGATCGGCTGGTGAACGCATGAGTGACGCTCGCGAGCGAATCGAGGACATCGCATGAGCTGGAACGTCGAGGTCGACGGGAACACGTGCATCGGCTCGGGGATGTGTGCCGCGCTGATGCCCGAACTGTTCGAACTGGACGGCGCCGTGGCCCACCCGCTGGCCGAGCGGGTCGATCCCGGCGAAACCGTGCTGGACGCCGCCGATTCCTGTCCGGCGATGGCCATCACGGTCACCGCCGGCGGCGAGGTGGTGGGCCCCCGGCCGTAGGCGGTGCACCCCGGAAGGTCACCATGGGGAGTGAGAACGTCCTCATGGTGACCTTCGGGTACGCCACGACCGGAACGGAGCAGCCGTGGCCCATCTCGAATCCGCCGCCGAGGTGTACGACGCGCTCGGCACGAAGTACGAACACGCCTTCCGCGACTGGCCGGAGCGGCTGAAGACCGTCGAATGGCTGCTCGGGAACCTGCCGAGCGGGGCGAAGGTGCTGGACGTCGGATCGGGGACGGGGCGGCCGACGGCCGAGCTGCTCGCCGCGGCGGGCCACGACGTCACGGGCTGCGACGTGTCACCGAAGATGATCGAGATCGCGCGGAGCCGGGTGCCCGCCGCGCGGTTCGAACTGGCCGACATGCGTTCGCTGACGTATCCGGCAGGGACCTGGGACGCCATCGTGGCGTTCTTCTCCATGCTGCAGCTGACCCGGTCCGAACAGGACACCCAGCTGGCCCGGTTCGCCGAGTGGCTGGCGCCGGGCGGCCACCTCACCTTCGGCACCGTCCCCGGCGACGCGGACGACATCGTGGGCGGGTTCATGGGGCACACCTTCCGGTCGAGCACCTATCCGGCCGAGGTGTTCGCGGCGCGCCTGGCCGAGGCCGGGCTGGACCTGGTCTACGAGCACCGCGCGCGGTACACGCCGGATCTGCCGGGCGCCGAGCCCGAGGACCAGGTGTTCCTGATCGCCCGCAAGCCCTCCTGAGAAGGCTCAGCCGAAGCGGCCGTGTTCGGTGACCACGGCCGTGATCAGCGAAGCCGGGGTGACGTCGAAGGCCGGGTTGAACACCGGCGCGCCGGCCGGGGCCACCACCGTGCCGCCGAACTCCGTCAGCTCGGCGGCGTCGCGTTCCTCGATGACGATCTCCTCGCCACTGCCCAGCGAAGTGTCCACAGTGGACGACGGAGCGACCACGACGAACGGGACGCCGTGGTGCCGCGCGGCGATCGCCAGCCCGTAGGTGCCGATCTTGTTCGCGACGTCGCCGTTGGCCGCGATCCGGTCGGCGCCGACGAGCACGCAGTCGACCATCCCGCGTGCCATCGCCGCGGCGGCCGCGCCGTCCGGCTGCACGCGGTAGGGCACCCCCGCCCGTTCGAGCTCCCACGCGGTCAGCCGCGCACCCTGCAACAGCGGCCGGGTCTCGTCGACGAGCACGGATTCGACCAGGCCGCGGTCCTGCAGATGCCAGACCACGCCGAGCGCGCTGCCCCAGGCGACCGTGGCGAGGCTGCCCGCGTTGCAATGGCTCAGCAGCCGCAGCGGACGGCGCGGGCAGGCGGCCAGCACGATCTCGGCGGCGTGCGCGGAGGCCGTGCGGTTGAGTTCCTCGTCCTCGTCGAGGATCGCGAGCGCCTCCAGCAGCACCGCGTCGGCGCCCTCCGGCAGCTTCGCCAGCGCCCGCTCGACACCCCAGCTCAGGTTGACCGCCGTCGGCCGGGCGCCGGCGATGCGCTCGGCCTCGGCCCGCACGTCCTCGCCCGACCGGGCCACCAGCGCCACCCCGAGCGCGCCCGCCGCGCCCAGCGCCGGAGCGCCCCGGACCGCGAGCCGCCGGATGGCGTCGATCAGCTCGTCCGCGGTGCGCAGGGTGAGCGTGCGGAACTCACCCGGCAGCGCGCACTGGTCGATGATCACGATCGCGTCTTCGGCCCAGTCGATGGTCCTGCGCACGAGCACCCCCGCATGTCCAGTGGTCGATCACGACCCCGCCGTCATGCCCATCTTGTCGTGGTTCCGCGCCCTTCGCGATCTCCTCGACAGGGCTTTACCTCGGCGCCGGGGTCGAAGACCGAGTGCGCCGGGGGAGGATGGCGACGACTCCGGCGAGCACGGCGAGCGCCAGGCCCACCACCTGCGTCAGTGTTCCGGCGAAGGGAAGTACGTCCGACGGCGTGCTCAGCCGTCGGCCCGACTCCGGATTCATGAACGCGGTCAGCACGAACGTCAGTGAAAGCATCATGCTCAGCTCGATCATGGCGTTGCCGGGAAGCACCGCGACCAGGATCGCCAGGACCAGGAACAGAATCGGCCCGGGCCCGTCCCAGTTGAAACCTTCGGGCGCGGCGTCACCGACGGCGTCGAGCAGCAGGCCGGCGAACACGAGCGTGACAGGGACGCGGCGGGGGTTGTGCGAGCCGAGCGGCGCGACCCAGGGTTCCGGACGGGTGCGGTGGTTGTGGACGATGGCGAACAGGCCCGCCACCGCGGAAATCGCGAGGCCGGCGAGCATGACGATGTTGCCAGCGACGACACCACCGCGTGGGTCGGCGAGGTTTCTCAGCAGGTTGCCGCCGGCGAGGCCGCCGATGGTGATCCACAGCGACAAGGCGATCGCGGCGGCCGGTGCCCAGTTCGAACGCCGGTCCAGCAGCACGATGGCGGCGGCGCCGAGCACGTAGAACAGTCCGGGCGGGAAACCGAAGCCCTTGAACATGGCGGGCGCGGAGATCCATTGCACGATCAGCCCGGCGGCGCCGACGAGCTGACCGCCGACGGTGAGCGAGGTGGGGACGGAGAACCGGCGGTGTGGTGCGGTGAGTGTGGTCATGCCCACAGCGTTTCGCGGATCCGGGCGGGTGGCGTCGGCCCAGCTACGGCACCGCGGCTACGTAGCCGTGCGTACCGGTGGCCATGACTACGCTCGTCGCGGTATCCCGCGGGCGCCCCGGATATCCGGTGGCCGGGCATGGTTCGCCACCGCGAGGATGCGGCCATGACCATCGAACGCCACACTGTGCCGTTTGTTACCAATCCGACCACAGTCACGGCTATCCAGCTTGCGTAGCAACGGTTACATGATGCCCGGCGTCCGCCTACTTTTGGTCGGATTAGTAACCTGCCGGGCCTGCATGCCACGCCCGGATACCACCACGTCACGATCACCGAGGCGCGGCGCACGGTCTATCTCGCCGGGCAGTGCCCGCTCGACGCAGACGGCCAGGTGGTGCGCGGTGACGTGCTGGCCCAGACCGATCAGGTCGTGGCCAACACCGCCACCGCGCTCGCCACCGCCGGAGCGACTCCCGAAGACGTCGTCCGGACCGTCATCTACGTCGCCACCGAGGAACGCGAAGTGCTCTCCGCGGTGTGGGCCCGGCTCACCGCGTCCGGGATCGGCACGGCGAGCACCCTGCTCGGGGTCGCCCGGCTCGGCTACCCGGGCCAGCTCGTCGAACTCGACGTCACCGCGGCGCTGCGCTGACCCCCTCCCTCACAACCCCGCCATGATGTCGGTCTCGGTGATCCCCGGCCCCTGACCGGCACGGATGAACCACTCCGTGCCGAAGGCGTGCGCGAAGCCTTCGTCGGGCATCGCGAGGAAGAACGACTCCTCGGGGATCTGGCTCGCGTGCGCCCGCATCGCGGCCCGCTTCGCGTCGAGATACGCCGTGACGTCGACCGCGCCGGTGATCACCGCTTCCGGCTTGCCGAAACTGTCCTCTTCGGACACATCCGGCAGCGCCTCCTTGGGGATCAGGCCCTGTTCGATCGCGGCCTCGATGCCCTTGCGCATGTGATCGGCGTTGTTCGTCGCCTCGTACACCCGCGGCGTGCCCGCGAGCTCGGCCGCGCGCATCCCGACCCGGTGCACCTGGATGTGATCGGGGTGCCCGTAGCCGCCGTTGTCGTCGTACACCGTCAGCACGTCCGCCTCCTCCTCGCGCAGAATCGCCGCGAGGCGTTCGGCGGCCTCCTCGACCGGGGCCGTCCAGAACGAGCCCTCGTGCTCGTTGCTGGGCTCGCCCATCATCCCGGAGTCGCGGTAGCCGAGGAACTCGACGCGTTTGACACCGAGCACCTCCGCCGCCGCGTGGGTCTCGCGCACGCGGCGCTCCCACAGTTGTTCACCCTCGGCGAGGAATCCCTCCGGGACCTCGCCGACTTCGCCCCGGGTCGCGACGACGAGCACGACCCGGTGCCCCTCCTCGGACGCCTTGCGCATCACGCCGCCGGTGACGATGCATTCGTCATCGGGATGGGCGTGGAAAGTCACCAGTGTGGCCATACGAGCGAATCTACCGGCTCACCCCGACAGAAAACGCTCCGGAATGCTCAGGCGGGCGTCTTCGGTTTGGTGAACCACCCCGCGTAGGTCAGGAGCAGGCCCATCGCGGCCAGGAGACCGAAGAAGACGCGGGCGAGGAGGGTCGCGGTCGGGGAGAGCAGCGTCGCGTCGACGCCCGACCGGATCGCGGAAGGCGTGGCGATCAAGAGGAATCCCCGGACGGCGACGAACCAGCCGAACAACGAGATGGTGACCGCGAGCGGACCGCGCCAGCTGCGGTGCCCGCCGATGACGACCAGTCCGCCGCCGAGCATGAGGGCACCGAGCAGCCAGACCAGGACGGGCTGTGCGAACAGCTCGTCGACGAGCCCGATCAGCGCGGGCAGGCGGATCGCGTAGACGATGGTGAAGGTGGCGACGTAGGGACCGATGACGCGGGCGAACGCCCGGGTGCGCTCCTGTGCCGCGAGGGTGGCGGTAGGCACTTTTCCGTCCTTGTCTTCCGGTGCCGGGTCACTCCCCGGCGGGATGTGGTGTGCCGGGCCGGTACCCGGCCTGGTGGAGCACCGCGCGCAGGAATCGCTCGACGTCGGCGGCGGTGCTGGTGTCCGGTCGCACGGCCAGGTGCTGCCAGATCGCGCCGGTGAGCAGGTCCAGCAGGACCTCCGGGTCGCTGTCCGGCGGCAGCTGCCCGCGGTCGCGGGCCTGTGCGAACACCTTCTGGCGAGCGCGGTCGCGATCGGCACCGAACAGGTCGTGGTACGCGCGGGCGAGTTCGGGGTTGTCCTCGATCGCGCCGTAGACGCGCCGCAGGAGGCGCCGCTGCCGCGGGTCGGCGAGCAGGTGCGCCCAGCCGGTCACCAGGTGCTCGACGTCGCGGATTTCGGGTGTGCGCGGGGGATTCCCGTAGGCGCTCTCCACGGTGGCGATCAGCAGCCGGGTCTTGTCCGGGAACCGCCGGTACACGGTGGCTCTGGTGACTCCGGCGCGCCGGGCCACCTGCTCGATGCTGGTCGCCTCCGCGCCGCGTTCGATCAGCAGCTCCAGCGCGGCGGCCAGGATGGCGGCGTCGGCTTCTCTGCTGCGCGGACGGCCTGCGGTGCTCACGTTGATTACAATACAGTACAGCTCTGTATTGTAAAGGGTCGGGGTGCGCTGCAGGCGTCCTGCAGCTTCTTTGGGTCCGGCGCCTCCGTGGGTTGGTTCTCGGTGGGCGAACGGGGGCGGCCGGTCTGTTCGCGGAGCCACCACGTCTCGAACGCTCCGTCCGGGACGCTCAACGTCTCGAACGCGTCGTTCAGGACGCGAACCGCCCTCAGACGTCCCGAACGCTCCGTTCGCGACACTCGCGCAGCGCGCGACAGGTCCACTCGCCCCTCACCAACGCCATGAAGGAGTCCTTACCGGCACCCTCACCCGTGGGGAAGGCGAAGCGGGGTTGCGTTTTTCGGCTGGCTTCCTCGCTG
Source organism: Amycolatopsis sp. NPDC058986 (assembly GCF_042741125.1). Classification (NCBI taxonomy): domain Bacteria; kingdom Bacillati; phylum Actinomycetota; class Actinomycetes; order Pseudonocardiales; family Pseudonocardiaceae; genus Amycolatopsis; species Amycolatopsis sp. NPDC058986. Next base: position 30,696 of record NZ_JBHYJW010000061.1, read on the forward strand.
CCCAGGGCGAAGGCGGTTCGTTTCGAGTGCTGTTCCTGGCAGGCCGGGACGGCAGGATGAGGGGGTGGCCGGAAGGCGTCCCGGTCATCGCCAGGGTGAGGCGACCAGGACCTTGTCGGTCTCACTCCGGGAAGGCCCTACCCCCGCCCTCCCGCCATGTTCGAGGGGCGGTCTCCGGGAGCGCCCCCACCGTCCGGAGCCCGCCCCTCACCGTCCCGCCGGGGTCAGGAGGCGGCGCGGCACAACGTCCGGTACGGCGTGCAGCCATGCGTGGTGCGGTAGTACCGCGCGAAGCGGCCGGGGTGGAAGAAGCCCCAGCGGGCGGCGATCTGGGTGACGGTGACGCCGGTGGTGGGATCGGCCGCGAGCAGTTCTCGGTGTGCCTGGTGCAGACGGACGGTGCGGAGGTAGCCCATCGGCGTGGTACCGCTGCGGTGGAAGGCGTACTGCACCGCGCGGATGGTGACGTGCGCGGCCGCGGCGATGTCGGCGACGCTGATGTCGTTGTGCGGATGGTCGTCGATGAACGCCATGGCACGTCGCAGCGTGGCCGAGTGGGCGTCGTGCCGGTCCTCGATGGTCGGGTCGGTCAGCGCGGTACTGGGGAAGGTGGCCAGGATGGTGGCCGCCAGCAACTGCGGTGCCGTGGAGGCGATCAGCGGACTCTCCCGCATCACCGGGTCGGCCGCGACGTGCTCCCGCAGGAAGATCATGGTGCGTAACAGCTGGTGCCCGGCGGCGGGGGAGACGGGCCGGTAGCCGGTCAGCCGCACCGGGGTGTCGACGCGGCCGGGCGTGGGCGCGGCCACCAGGGACAACAGCGACGGCTCCAGCGCGGCGACACTGAACCGCGCTTGGCTCTGGCGACCCGCGTACGGCCGATCGGGCTGGGCGACCAGGAACACCTCGCCCACGCCGTGACTGTCCCGCACGCCCTCGGTTTCCACATACGGGAAGGAGCCGGATTCCACCCCGAACAGGGCGAGACGGCCCAGCGGCTCGACGGCGTAGTCGGCGTCGAAACCGTAGTCCGCCTGGTCGAGACTGATCGGTCCCAGCGGATTCTGGTCGGCCAGAAAGCTGTTCCTCGCCGGAGAGCGGATCCTGAACCGGATCGACGCGTAGCTGCGGGCGATGAACTCTTCGATCTCGTCCAGGTCGTGGCTCTCGAAGTCGTGTCCCATGATGCCCCCGCCGAAGGCCAGGTTGTCAGCTTGCCCCGGAACGGCCCGGATCGGTAGGGGAGCGATGATTTCGGAAAGCGCTCTACGCGGATGGCGGGCAGGACCGATGCTCCATACGGGCGCCCAGCCGCTCGGCGAACGCGCGCGCGGCGGCCAGATCGGCGGGGCCGGGCCGTCCCTTGCGGATACCGCCGACGAGCCGGAACGGAAGGTAGGTGTCGAATCCGCGGCACAGGAAGGTTTCGGCCACCTCGAAGCCTTTTCGCTCGAGAACCCGCCCGAGGCCGCGGGTGTAGGGCCGGAACCCTGGTTCCGGCAGACCACTGGTGGCGAAGACGAACGCCGTGCGCCAGTCCCTCTCCGGGAGGGAGCCGACGAACCGGCGCAGCCGGGGATGGAAGTCCATGGTGAAGATCCCCGAGCCGAATCCGACGAGGTCGTAACCGGCGAGCTCGGCCACGTCGACCTCGTCGGGGGTGACAACGGGAGCGTCGAGGACCCGGCCCATGACGTCGGCGATCCTCTTCGTGTTGCCATGCGACACGGAGGTGCACACGATAACGGCCTTCATGACGATTCTCCTTGCGCTTTCTCGGAAATTCGGGTGTCGAGAGGACGGAGCACGTCGGCGGTACGCAGCTTGTCGGGGTTGCGGACCGCGTACAGCCCGGTGATGCGATCCCCGGTCAGTTCGACCATCAGCACCGAGTCGAGCCGCCCGTCGGCGCCGGAGCGGAACAGGACCGCGGGCAGCGCGTTGAAGCTCCCGAACTCGATGTCCATGTCCGCCATGCTGTTCCGCGCGAGCCCGACGAGATAGCGGGCGACAGGCGCGGCACCGGAGATCGGGCGGCGGGCGGCGGTGACCCGGCCGCCGCCGTCGGAGATCTGGACGACGTCGGGCGCGAGCACGTCCATCAGGGTCTGGACGTCGCCGGTGCGGGCGGCCGCCAGGAACCGGCCGATCACCGCCTGGCTGGTCTCGTCGTCGGGCTGGAAGCGCCGGCGCCGGGCGTGCACGTGTTCGCGGGCCCGATGCGCGATCTGGCGGACGGCGGTGTCGCTCTTGCCGATCATGTCCGCGATCTCGACGAGGCTGTGGCCGAACACCTCGGACAGCACGAACACCGCCCGCTCGGTGGGCCCGAGGGTTTCCAGCACGAGGAGCATGGCCATCGACACCGACTCCGCCAGCAGGAGGTCATGACTGGCGTCGTGGTCGGTGCGGATCGGTTCGGGCAGCCAGGTGCCGACGTAGTCCTCGCGGCGGCGGCGCACGGTCCGCAGCCGGTTCAGTGCCTGCCGCGTGACGATCTGGACGAGATACGCGCGAAGGTGCGTCACCTCGTCCGAGTCGACGTCGCACCACCGGAGGTAGCTGTCCTGCACCACGTCCTCGGCGTCGGCCGCGCTGCCGAGGATCTCGTAGGCGATCGTGAACAGCAAGGGCCGCAACTGATCGAACGTCATCTGCGCGTTCATCGGATCGCGGCCCTCGCGTGCACGGCCGAGGTGCCGCTGGGAAGCCATCGGTAGGCCCGCGGGAAGCGCATCGCGGTGATGGTGAAGCGGCACACCCGTTCCTTGATCACCGCGGCCGCCCGTCCGGACAACGTGAATCCCCGGGGGCTGTCGTCCCGGTACGTCGCCTGGATGAACCCGTCACGCCGGCCGAGGCTGATCCCCTGTCCCGCCATGCCGATCGACACCGGCGCCGGTCGTTCGCCCCTGATCAGCGCGAGCACCGTGTCGGCACCGTGGGCGCCCATGGGCATCGCCGCCTGACAACTCATCCGCAGATGATCCCCGACCTGTCCGGGTGGTGCGACAGCGTCACCGGCGCCGACGATCCGTTCATGCCCCGGGCAGACCAAGGTGTCGTCGGTGCGCAGCCGGCCGTCGGCGGTCACCGGCAGGCCGCTGCGCAGTGCCAGGTCCGGTACGTCGAACGAACCCGCCCAGACCGTGCAATCGCTGGACAGCCCGCCGGTGCCGGTTTCGACGCCGTCGGGGCGGACCTCGGTGACCCGGAGCCCGGTGCGCAGCCGGACCCCGGCGTTCGCGAGGCGCCGTTCGATGCTCGCTCGGCTCGGCTCGGGCAGCCACGGGGCGACCGACTGCGAGACCAGTTCGACACTCAACGACGGGTACCGGTACGCGATTTCGGCGGCGCTCTCGATCCCGGTCAGCCCGCCGCCGACCACCACGACGCGCGCGCCCGGCGGCAGTAGCCGCAGCCGCCTCCGCAACGACTCGGCGCCGTCGAGATCGCCGATACTCCAGGCGTTTCCGGACCCGGCCGGGCCTCGGGCGGCCGTGCTGCCCACGGCGTACAGCAGGTAGTCGAACTCGAGCGAGCCACCGTCTTCGAGGCCCACCGAACGCTCCGCGATCGCGTTCACCTTGCCCACCCGCAGCCGCACGCCACGACGCAGCAGATCGCTCAGCGGACGTTTCGCGTCCGATCCATCCGCCGCGTGCTCGTGCAACCGGACGCGTTCCACGAACTCCGGTCGCGGATTGACCACCGTCACGTGCACTTCCGGCTGTCCCGCCGCCGCGAGCCGGTTCGCGGCCATCACGCCCGCGTAGCCCGCGCCGACCACCAGCACCCGTGTCATCACGTCCACCTCCGATCGGATCGTCCGTACACTTCGTGGACACCGCCCGGCCGGAGACCGTGACAGCGGGGAGCTGTGGTCACGGTCACAACGACCTGTCGGCGGAAAAAGGGTTGTGCGCGGCGGGGCGCGGACGGTTAGCTTTGCGGCGGACTGTGACGACCTACGAGGAGGTGAGACCCGTGAACGCTGTAGCGATGTGGGTGCTCCCCCTCGTCAAATCACGGTCGGGCGACTGACGTAGGTGTCGCCGGGAGCGCCTCGACAAGGCAATCCCGAAAGGCGACATCCATGAACTCTGTGCATTTCACGTCGGGCACCGGCGAACACGCCGTGGTGCTCACGCGGGTCGGCGAGCGGCAGTGGCACGCGCTGGAGAACGACCGGGTGGTCGGTCGCGGCGAGGCTTCGCGCAGGCCCGACAGCCGGCTCTTCCTCAGCATCGACGCGTGGCACGGCGTGGTCTTCGACCACCTCGCCGAGGCCATGCTTCCCGAACTGCCGAAGCCGCTCTACACCGTGGTCGACGAGGCCGACCACGATTTGACGTCCCACTGGGAGCGAGCCGGGTTCACCATCCGGCGTCGCGAATGGGAATACCTCGTGCCCACCGATCCTCGGGTCACGGGACTCGGCTCGGTGAAACCACCGGCAGGCGTGACGATCGCGGGCATCGGCGAGGCGGCGGAGGACCCGCTGCGCGAGCTGGATCGCGCGATCCGCGACGAAGTCGAGGCCACGGTCGGCTGGCAGGAGATGCCGGCCGAGGTACTGCCCCGTCCGGAGGGCGTCACCGTGCTGGACCCGTCGAAGTACGCGGTGGCGGCGGAGTCCGGGCAGTACGTGGGATTGGTCCGGCTGGGGCCGCTGACCCGGCGGCCACGCATCGGGCTGATCGCGGTACTGGCCGACCGGCACCGCCGCGGTATCGCCATGGCGCTGCTCGCGGACGTGCTGGGCCGGCTGCACCGGCGCGGGATCGAAACGGCGTCGGCCGATGTCACCGAGTCCAACGGCGCGGCCATGGCGCTCTTCGAGAGCGTCGGCGCTCGCCGGGGGAACAGCAGCCTGGAGCTGGTGCTCCGCTGATCCCCGTCGCGGCGAGTTCGTTTCCTTCCCGGCTTTATCGATCGGAGAGACACCATGGTGAAAACAGCAGGGGGCATCGAAGTCGAGGGCACCGTCGTCGAGTGCCTGCGCAATGCCACCTTCAGAGTGGAACTCGAGAACGGGCACAAGGTGCTGGCCCATATCAGCGGCAAGATCAGGAAGAACTACATCAAGATCCTGCCGTTCGACCGGGTGCTCCTGGAGCTCAGCCCGTATGACCTCACCCGTGGCCGGATCCTGTTCCGGTACCGGAACTAGCTTTTCGTAGCGGCAAAGTTCTCGGTGCGGGAGGCCGTCGTCAGGGTTCAGGCCCTGGCGGCGGCCCCCGGTGTCCTAGCGCGTGGGTCAGTATTCGTTCTTGATGACGAAGTAGGAGCCGCGGATGGTTCCGGCCAGCTTCGACTTCTGCCGGGCGAACTTGAACGAGGAGAGTTCCGCGGGGATCTCCATCCCGTCGGAAAGCTTGAAGCCGACCGCCCGTTTCCCGGAGTCGTCCAAGGTGTACATCACGTTGATCGACAGGCCGTTCTCGTAGAAGACGTAGGCCATCCGGATGTTCTCGACCTGGAACTCGGTCGCTTCGAGCGGGCGGGAGGAAATGACGATGTCGCGCTCTTCCTTGAGGATCCGGTGCACCCAGTCGACGGTCGGCGTGGCGTCGCTCGCGGGCTCGACCGTGAAGACGTGGTCGTACTTGTTCTTGAAGTACCGGGCTTCGTTCGCCCGCAGGCCGGCGAGTGCGTCCGCGACCGGCGACGACTCCAGGCCGACGGTCGATACGGTGGCGAAGTCGACGGCATAGGACATGGCGAATCCCTCCGATACGGGTCGGTCGGACTCAGCGTATGCGCTGGTGGCGGAGGTAGACCACTCGGGAGCCCACGGTCCGGGACTCGATCAGCCGCAGGTCGAGGCGGTTCGCGAGAGGCGGGAAGTACGGAGTGCCGCCGCCGAGCACGACCGGGTTGACGAACTGGCGGTACTCGTCGATCAGGTCCTCGGCGATGGCCGCCGCGGCCAGGTTCGCCCCGCCGATGGACACCACGCCCTCGCCCGGCTGATCGCGCAGCCTGCCGACCTCGGTCGCCAGGTCGTCGGTGGCCAGGCGTGCGTTGCCCACCACCGAGGTCAGCGTGCGGGAGAACACCACCTTCGGGATCCGCCGCCAGATCCGGGCGAACTCCAGCTGCGCCGCGTCGGACATGGTCTGCTCGGCGGTCTCCCAGACCAGCATCGTCTCGTACAGCCGCCGTCCGCACAGGTAGCCCGCGAGGTGCCGGGTCTGCTCGACGTGGAAGTCGAACAACTCCGCCTCCGGGGCACCCCAGTCGATATCGCCGTCCGGAGCGGCGATGAAACCGTCCAGCGACACGCTCATCGAACAGATCACCGGCAGCATCGGGTACTCCTGTCGTCGATCATGGTGGTCACCTGGCGCTCGGCAGGGTTCGCCGGAGGAACTCCGTGGTCAGGTCCCAGGCTCGCGCGGCGGCCCGCGGGTGGTGGAACATCGGGGCGACACGGTTGTGGAAGGCGTGCCCGGCGTCTTCCTGGACGTGGATCTCGGCGCCGGGGTGTGCGGCGACGGCCTCTTCGACGAGCCGGACGTCCGAGCGAGGGATGTACGGGTCCTGGCCGCCGAAGTGGAACTGGATGGGGCAGCTGATCCGGTCCAGCTCGGCGATCTGCGCCGGCACGGTCGAGCCGTAGAAGGACACCGCCACGTCGGGATCGGACTGGGCCGCGGCCGCGAACGCCAGCGCACCGCCGAGACAGAACCCGAACACCCCGGCCCGGCCGTCGACCTCCGGGAGCGCGCGGAGGTGGGCCAGCGCGGCGAGGACATCCGAGACGCCCTTCCCTAGGTCGAAGTCGCTCATGATCTTCATCGACGCCGCGACGCCTTCCTCGTCGTGGGCCGAGGACCAGCCAGGGGCGAACCGCCAGAACAGTTCCGGCACGGCGACGACGTAGCCGAGATTCGCGAGGTCGGCCGCGACCGACTTCAGGTAGTCGTCGAGGCCGAAGATCTCCTGGACCAGCACGAGCCCCGGGCCCCGGCCGGATTCGGGCAGCCAGACCGGCAGGCCCACGGTGCCGTCGGCGAGATCCAGCTGATCGGTGCGTGTGCTCAAGACGTGCTCCCTGGTCGGAAATCGGTGAATGCCTTGACAAGGACGTCGTGCACGAGCCGGGCCTGGCGGCCGTCGGGGTCGAGGTCGGGATCGAACACGGTCAGCTCGAACCCGGCCACGCCGGGCAGCGCGAAAAGCCCGCGCAGCAGCGCGATGAGCGTTTCCGGGTCGAGACCGCCGGGATCGGGACTGTCCACTGCGGACACATACTCCGGGTCGAGCACGTCGATGTCCACGTGTACCCAGAAGCCGTCGAGACCCGAGAACGTCTCCCGCGCAGCGGAAAGTGCCTCGCCGACGCCGCCCGCCATGAGCGATTCGCTGGCGACGGCGCGAATCCCGGCCGCGCGGACGTCGCCGGATTCGCGTTCCCGTACGCCGAGCACGACCACGTTCTCGTCCCGCACGTACGGCCGCAGGCCGTCGATGTCGGCGAGATCCGGCGCGCCCCGGCCGGTCATGATCGCCAGATCCTCCCCGGCCGCCGCGCCGACGTGCGGGGAGTTCTCCAGGCTCCGGAAGTCACTGTGCCCGTCGAGGTACGCGATGCCGTACCGGCCTTCGCGGCGCAGCGCCAGCGCCGCGGCGAGCGCGATCGAGCAGTCCCCGCCGAGTACCACGGGAAAACCGCCGCCGGCACGAACCTTCGCCAGCCGGGCGGCGAGCGCGCGGGTGTACGCGGCGATGGCGGCCGAATTGCGGACGCCGTCACCCGGCTCCCAAGTGGACAGATACCGCCCCGGCGTCACCACTCCGGCGTCGGCGGCGCCGAGCGCGGCGACGATCCCGAGGTCCCGCAGGACCCCGGGTGTCTTGTAGCAGCCCGGTACGGCGCCGTCGGCCGGTGGGCGCAGGCCCAGGTTCGACGGCGCGTCGAGCACGACGAGATTCCCCATGGCCGTCACCCTAGCGGCGGCCACCGACAATTCCCGGGTTACTGGTCGCCGCAGGTGATCTTCGGCGACGGGTCGTACTTCACGGTCCTGGTCGAGCGGCTGACCTCACGGCCGGTCGCGGCGTCCTTGAGCACGCGCGTGTCGCTGGTGGTGAACCCGGGGCCACCGCTGGACGGGTGGCAGTTCTGCTTCGGCCCGGCCCGCTCGAACGGCGGAGTCTCGTTGGTCCGGCCGCCGGGGATCGACTCGACGGTGTACCGCTTGGTGCCCCACAGTTTCACCGTGATCGAGGACGGCGTCCAGATGGTCTGGATCGCGACGCCGTTCGGGCTGTCGTTGGTGAATTTCAGGTCGATCACGCTGGAACCGTTGGGGTTCTGGAACACCGTCGCCTCGCGCCCGGCGGGATAGCGGCTGATGTAGTAGCTGTGTTCCTTGTGCCCGGCGTCCTTCATGCCCGAGAAGTACGACGCGTTGTACAACGTGGTCGCGAACTGGGAGATGCCGCCGCCGATCTCGCGCGCGGGAGCGCCGTTCTCGATCACGCCCGCCTCGACATACCCCTGCGGCGCCCCGCGCGGGCCGGTGTAGCCGTTGAGGCTGAAGGTCTCGCCAGGTTTCACGATGGCGCCGTTGACCTTCTCGGCGACCACGCGGATGTTGGTCCCGGAGTCCGCGGCGAAACCACCGGTGGTGAACTCGCCGATGACCTCCTTCACACCGAGCTGGTTGGCCTGGTCGGTGGTTACCTTCGCCGGAGCGTTCTTGTACAGCGCGGCGAGCTCGCGGCCGTCTTTGCGCTTGAGGACGTCCGGCAGCGGTTTGAGGCTCGGGTCCCAGTCGATCGTGCGGCCGTCCACGGAGGGCTCGACAGCGGGTTTGCCGCCGTCGAACACGATCTCCGCGTCCTTGCCTTCCTTCTCCGTGGACTTCAGCTGCGGCCCGGCGGCCTCGACGATCTTCGCGTTGTCGACCTTCGGGTTCAGCATGCCGCCCTCGCCCGGTTCGAACGTGATCGCCGACGCGATGGCCTCCGGCTTGACCGTCGCGTCCTTGCCCTCGCCCTTGACCACGACCGGCGAGGCGACGGCCGGGGCGGCGAACGTGTCGAGCGCGGCCTGGACGCCCTGCGGCGTGGTCCGCACCGCCTTGGTGGTCACCGGCAGGTTCATCGTCTGCCCGCTCGCCCAGTGCGTGAGGATCTGCTGCGAGGCGGCGGCGACGTCGAGCTGCTGGCCCGGCTTCGGCATGACCGCGACCGGCTTCGCGCCCTCGAACCGCACGGTGCCCTCGGCGGATTCGCGGTCGACGCGGCCGCGCAGATCCTCCAGCGCGGCACCGAGCTTGCCCTCGTCCGCGTGCGTGACGACACCGACCTCGCGCGTACTGAACAGCGAAGCGAGCCGGGTGAACGGGTTGAGCGGCTGGTCGCCGGCCTGGTCGAGCGTGGCGGGCCAGTCCAGCCGCAGACCGGCGATGGTCGGCGACAGCGTCGACTGGACGTCACCCGCGGTCACCGCGAGCGGCCGGGTCAGCCGCGGTTCGATCGTGCCGCGCAGCTGCTGTTCGGCCTGTTTGCGGTCCAGCCCGCCGACGTCGACCCCGGCCACCGTGACGCCACGGGGGACACTGCCCTGGCTGGCGATCAGGTCGATGGCGTAGACGACCACGAGCAGGCCGAGCAGTCCACCGGTGATCCAGCCCGCCTTGCGCAGGCCAGGGCGTCGTCGCGGTGTGGTCGCCCGCGCGGCGGGCTCGATGACCTCGGTGGCCTCGGCCCGCTCCGGCGGGACAACGGGGAGAACGTCCGTCTGCTCGCCATGCGATTCCGGCCAGCGTGGTTCGTGCGGCAACTTTCCACCCTCCAGCCCGGCGCCGGGGTTGCGCCGCTGACGCGATCACGATAACGGGCCTTCGGACAAGCCTGACGACTCGCCCGTACGGGGGACAAAACGGTCACACTTAAGGGTGGATGGATCACCGCGGGTCAGGTTCGGGAGTATGCCCCAGCCGGGCGAGAAAGTCGAAATCGCAGCCCTTGTCCGCCTGCGTGACGTGCTGAGCGTAGAGCGCCCCGTAGCCGCGTTCATAACTCGGTTCCGGCGCTGTCCACGCAGCTCGACGCCGATCCAGTTCGGCGTCGTCGACCTCCAGCCGCAGCGTCCTGGCCGGCACGTCAAGAGTGATCCGGTCGCCGTCGCGGACCAGCGCGAGCGGGCCGCCCGCGGCCGATTCGGGCGCGACGTGCAATACGCACGCTCCGTAACTGGTGCCACTCATTCGTGCATCGGAAATCCGGACCATGTCGCGCACGCCGCCGGCCAGCAGCCGGTCGGGGATCGGGAGCATCCCGTACTCGGGCATCCCCGGCCCGCCGAGCGGTCCGGAACCCCGCAGCACCAGGACCGAATCCGCGGTGACGTCCAGTCCCGGGTCGTTGATCCGCCGCTTGAGGTCGGCGTAGTCCTCGAAGACGACAGCGGATCCGGTGTGGGTGAGCAGGTGGGCCTCGGCGGCGATGTGCTTGATCACCGCGCCGGACGGCGCCAGGTTGCCGCGCAGGACCGCGACGCCGCCTTCGGGAGCGATCGGGTTGTCGCGCGGCCGGATGACGTCGTCGTTGTGCACCCGCGCGGTCGCCAGCGTCTCGCCGAGCGTGCGGCCGGTGACGGTCACGCGGTCGAGATGCAGCAGGTCGGTCAGCCGCGACAGCAGCGCGGGCAGCCCGCCCGCGTAGTAGAAGTCCTCCATCAGCCACGCGCCACCGGGCCGGATGTTCGCCAGTACCGGCGTCCGCCGCGCGATCACGTCGAAATCGTTCAGGCTCAACGGGATCCGGCTCCGGCCCGCCATCGCGATCAGGTGAATCACGGCGTTGGTCGACCCGCCCAGCGCGAGCACAGTGGTGACGGCGTCGGCGTACGCGCGCTCGTCGAGCACGCGGCCGATCGTCAGGTCCTCCCAGACCATCTCGACGATCCGGGCGCCGCTGGCCGCGGCCATCCGGTGGTGCGCGGAATCGACGGCAGGGATCGACGCCGCGCCCGGCAGTGTCAGGCCGAGCACTTCGGCGGCCGAGGTCATCGTGGACGCGGTGCCCATGGTCATGCAGTGCCCCGGCGAGCGGGCGAGACCGCGTTCGAGCTCCGACAGTTCTTCGTCGCCGATCAGCCCGGCACGCCGGTCGTCCCAGTACCGCCACATGTCCGTGCCGCTGCCGAGGACCTCGTCGCGCCAGTGCCCGCGCAGCATCGGCCCGGCGGGGACGAAGATCGCCGGGAGCCCGGCGCTCGCCGCGCCCATGAGCAGTGCCGGGGTCGTCTTGTCGCAGCCGCCCATGAGCACCGCGCCGTCGATCGGGTAGGAGCGCAGGATCTCCTCGGTCTCCATGGCCAGGAGGTTGCGGTAGAGCATCGGCGTCGGTTTCTGGTACGTCTCCGACAACGTGGCGACCGGGAACTCCAGCGGGAAGCCGCCCGCCTGCCACACCCCGCGTTTGACCTGCTCGGCGCGCTCGCGCAGGTGCATGTGGCACGGGTTGATGTCGCTCCAGGTGTTGAGGACGCCGATCACCGGCTTGCCGAGGTGCTCGCCGGGGGAGTAGCCGAGCTGCCGGGCGCGGGCGCGATGGCTGAAGCCGCGCAGGTCGCCGCCGCCGAACCAGCGGTGGCTGCGCAGTTCCTCCGGAGTCTTCATGTGCGGTACGGTATCTGATATACGAAGCGTGTCGCATAACGTCGTCACAGCCTGGCTGGTTAGATTGACGGGATCTGCGAAGACCTGCCGATGCGGAGTGGCCGATGCCAGGGACGTTCAGCCTGCCCGCCTCCCGGACCGAGGTGGTCCTGGAGGAGATCCGGCGCGGCATCCTCAACCAGGAGTTCAAGCCGGGGCAGCCGCTGGTCGAGGCCGAGCTCGCGCAGCGGCTGGGCGTCTCCAAGACCCCGGTGCGCGAGGCGCTGAAGGTCCTGTCGAACTCCGGGCTCGTCACGTTCAGCCCGTACAAGGGCGCGTCGGTGAGCATTGTCGACGCGGAACTCGCGCGGTCGGTCTACGACGTCCGCACGGTGCTCGAACCCGAGGCGGTGCGCCGCGCCGTCGAGCGGCGTGAACCGGCGCTATTCGAGGACGCGGCCGAGGCGCTCAAGGAGGCGTCGGCGGCGATCGCGGACAAGGACCACGCCGCGCTGAGCCTGCTCAACCGGCGGTTCCACCGCGCGCTCTACCAGGGGTGCGGCAATCCGCTGATGGTGTCGATCCTCGACGACCTGCGGGACAGGGCGGCGCTGATCAGTGTCATCGGCTGGGAGGCGAATCCCAGCTGGCGCAAGGAATGGACCGAGCACAAGGCGGTGCTCGCCGCGGCGCGGAAGGGCGACGCCGACGGCGCGGCCGACCTGTTGCGCAAGCACGTCGGCGGGTTCCTCGACCGGGTCCTGAAGACGCTGGACGAGTGAAATGCGGCTGCTCCTGATCTCCGACACCCACCTGCCCGCGCGGGCGCGTGAGCTGCCGGACCAGGTGTGGCGGGAGGTCGACGCCGCCGACGTCGTCGTGCACGCGGGGGACTGGGTCGACGTCGCGACGCTCGACGCGCTCGAAGCCCGCAGCAAGCGGTTGATCGCGGTGTACGGCAACAACGACGGTCCCGCGTTGCGCTCGCGGCTGCCGGAGGTCGCGCGCGTGGAGCTGGGCGGCGTCCGGCTCGCCGTCATCCACGAGACCGGGTCGGCGAAGGGCCGCGAGGCGCGGTGCGACGCGCTGTTCCCCGATACCGACGTGCTGGTGTTCGGGCACAGCCATATTCCCTGGGATTCGGTGACCCCGGCGGGTTTGCGGCTGCTCAATCCCGGCTCGCCGACGGATCGCCGCCGCCAGCCGTATTGCACGTACCAAACGGTGCGGATTACGCGGGGCCGGTTGGCTGACGTCGCCTTGCACGAACTGCCGCGGCGGACCTGACGGGGTAGACAGGAGACATGGATCCGGCACGGGCTCTGCGGGACATCGCGTTCCACCTCGAACGCGCGGGCGAACCGACCTATCGGGTACGCGCGTTCCGGCAGGCCGCGGCGGTGGTCGACAAACAGGACCCGGAGGCGCTGGCCACGCGGGCGCGGGCGGGCACGCTGACGGCGTTGCGCGGGATCGGCAAGGCGACCGCGGGGGTCATCGAGGACGTGCTGGCCGGCAGGGAACCGGCCTACCACGCGAAACTCACCGAACCCCAGCTGCCGGACGGCGGTCCGTTGCGCGCCGCGTTGCGCGGGGACTGCCATACGCATTCCGACTGGTCCGACGGTGGCAGCCCGATCGGGGAGATGGCCGCGGCGGGCCGCGCGCTCGGCCACGAGTGGATGGTCCTGACCGACCATTCGCCGCGGCTGACCGTCGCCAACGGCCTTTCCCCGGAACAGCTGCTGCGGCAGATGGACGTGGTCGCCGAGGCCAACGAGGTGCTCGCGCCGTTCCGGCTGCTGCACGGGATCGAGGTCGACATCCTCGACGACGGCGCGCTTGACCAGCGGGAGGATCTGCTGGCGCGGCTGGACTTCGTCGTCGCGAGCGTGCATTCGAAACTCCGGATGCCCGCGACGGAAATGACGCCGCGGATGCTCGCCGCGATCGAGAACCCGCACGTCCGGGTGCTCGGGCACTGCACGGGGCGGCTGCGCTCGCGACGTCCCGAATCGGAGTTCGACGCCGAAGCCGTGTTCGCCGCCTGCCGGGAGAACGGGGTCGCGGTGGAGATCAACTCCCGCCCGGAACGGCTCGACCCGCCGATGCGCCTGCTGCGCCTGGCCGCCGACCTGGGCTGCGACTTCGCCATCGACAGCGACGCGCACGCGCCGGGGCAGCTCGACTGGCAGGTCTACGGCTGCGAACGCGCGATGCGGGCGGGGATCGGCCCGGACCGGGTGATCAACACCCGCACCGCCGACGCCCTGCTCGCCGACGCCTGAGACCACCCCGGCGTCTGGTGTCCACAGTGGACATAATGCTTCCCGGGTCCACGCTGCCCCGCCGAAGACACACCCCACCCACCCTGGGGGACGACCCCGCAACAATCCTATCGCCGCACCCCGACAGAATCCGGCCGCGGCGGAGCCGTGAAGGACTCCTTACCGGCGTTGAGTGCCGGTAAGGAGTCCTTCACGGCATGGCGGCGGAGCGAGTGGGCCGGTCGGGGTGTCTCGAACGGGCCGTTCGCGACGTCCGGGAATGGTTCGCGTCCTGAACGATGCGTACGAGACGTTGAGCGTCCCCAATGGAGCGTTCGGGACGTGGCGGCCCACCACGACGGGCGCCTTCACCGCGGTAGCTGAGCCGAGGGACGCCCTTGGTGCGCTGGACGAACCGAGGGACGCCCCCGGTGCATCCACCGCGCCGAGGGGAGCCCTTGTCGCGTCCGCCGACTCCGAGGGACGCCCCCGGTGCATCGCCGCCCCGCGAACGAAAAAGACCACGCCACGGCGCGACCCGCGCTGAAGGACGCCTTCAGTGCATCCACTGCACCAAAGGCGTCCTTCAGCACGCCCAACGCACTGAAAGCGTCCCTCAGCACGCACCCAGGGGATCAGGCGACCTTGATGTCGATCACCGGGTGTTGCGCCGGGTCGAGCCAGCGCATCACGGCGTCCAGGTCGTTACCGGGGATGGACACGCAGCCCGCGGTCGGCCTGCCGGACGAGACGTGCAGGAAGAACGCCGAACCGTTGCCGGGCACGGCGGGGTTCCGGTTGTAGTCGATCACCGTCGCGTGGTTGTACACCGGGCCCGCCTTGCCGAGGTCCTCGCCGGCGGCCTCGTTGAACGGGCAGGTGCCCGGCGCGCACTGGTAATAGGTGTTGTAGTACGGCGATTTGACGTCCGAGACCCACCAGTCCGAGGTGGTGACCTGCCGGTACGGGAGCCGGGTGCCGTTGTTCGGCTGGATGCCGAACGCCTCGGTCAGCGTCCACACGCCGGCCGGGGTGTGCGAGGTCGATTCGCTCGCCTGTCCGATGCCGTCGGTGCCGACGTTCGCCGTCACCGGGCCGAGCACGCGCACCCATCGCCCGTCCACGCGCTGCCACGCGGAGAGCTTCGCGGTGGTGGCGCTCGGGGAGGCACCGACGACGGTGACCACCTGGTCGGCGGTGCCATACGAGGAGGACAGGGGAGTGGTGTCCGCTGCGGCCTCGCCCGGTACGACGGCGGCGGCGAAGGTGGTCGCGCCGAGCACCGCGAGGGCGAGGGGCAGCAGGAATCTTTTGGCCATACCGCGATCCTAGGGTGCGAAACCCTTGCCGCGCAGCATTTCGACGTCGCGGGGGAAGCCGAGGCCGCGGGTCAGCGGATCTCGTACGGGTCCTCGTAGACCTTCCAGCTCAGCGGGGTGTGCAGGTCGAGGTTGTCCTCGTTGAGGAACTTCAGCTGCTCGGTGTCCACACGGGAGGTGTCGGCGTGCGCCTCCTCCTTCTTCATGACCACCTTTCGAGCCTCGAGGAACGCCTTGAGATATGTTTTCTCGTCACCGCCCTGGGACGGCGGCTTCGCCTTCGCCAGTGCGGCCGCGCGGATTCCGCCGAAACTGTCGGTGCTGTCTCCCGGGCCGTGCATCACGATGGCGTCGTAATAGGCGAACTGGCCGAGCGCGCCGAGCTTGTCGGACTTCCCCTGGTTCACCGCGGGATCGAAATAGACCCGGTCGCGTTCGTTGTTCTGCGCGGTCTGGAATTCCGAGGTTGCCGCGGCCTGTTTCCACGCGCTTTCGAACGGTGCGCCGAGACCGTCGTGGGACGGCGTGCCGTTGACCTTCCGTAGCGCGGGCAGGAACTTCGCGAGCGGGTTGTCCGGCTTCGCCTTCGTGTAGGCCTCGACGAGGTCGAGCATGTCGCCGGTGCCGGAACAGAAACCGACGATCCCGGCGGTGTAACCCCGGCCGTCGCCGATGTCCTCGATGTACTTGTACTGCGCTTTCCAGTCCAGCGAAGAGTTTTCCGCGCTGGACACCAGCTTCATCGCGATTTCCTTCTTCTCCGGGCTGGCCAGGTCGCCACCGGAGGTGAACGGCGACGCGCTCAGCGCGGCGGCGGAAATGGGGGACGGCGCCGCGAAGGCGGCGTTCGGCAACGCCGGGGTGGCGATCGCGACAGCGAGGATCGAGGCCATTCCGAGCGCGCGGACGAAAACCGGCCGCATCGTTTTGCTCATGACGTGGATACCCTTCCACACAATTGCCGTGGTCTTTCACGGCAATTTCCGACATGGCGTCCGGTGCGCCGTTGCCCTGGCGACCTCGCGGTCACCGAAAAACGGTGCGCCGGTGTAACTGCGGCGTGGCGTCACGATAACGAGGTGCCGGGTCACGACACAAGGGGTATGTGGGTTTTTTACATACGTGAACGGGAAGGCGGCGAAACTACGCCGTTCCGGTGTCGCGCGCGCCCGCGAACAGGCGGATCACGTCGGGCAGGACCGACACCGGGATCGTCGGGTCGATCGCGCGTTGCACGCCCAGTCCGATGCCGAGGCTGAGCAACGCGGTCGCCGCGTCGTCGGCGGACATCGGCAGCGTGATGCCCAGCCGTTCGGAGAAACCGGTGAGCAGTCCGGCGATGGTGTCGCGCACGGCCTTGTCCCGCGTGGCGAGTTCGGCGCGGATCCGCGGATCGCGCCGGGCGCCGACGGCGAACTCGACCTCCAGCGACGTCCACGCCTCGTCGCCGATGCTGCGTTCGGCCCAGGCCTGGAATCCGGCGAGCAGATCTTCCAGGCCTTCGGCGTCCACCAGTGCCTGCGCGACCATCTCCACCTGTTCGTCGTGGATCCGGTCGAGCACGGCGAGGCAGAGCTCGTCCTTGTTCCGGAAGTTGGAGTAGACCGCGCCCTTCGAATATCCCGCCTCGTCGGCGACCTTCTCCAGTGAGGTCATCGCGTAGCCGTCACGCAGGAACAACTCCTTCGCGGTGGCGAGGAGTTGCTCGCGGGTGCGCGCTTGGCTTTCGGCTCGGGTCAGTCGTGGCACGGGTGTCACTGTAGTGAACCGTCACCCGGCGTAGTTCATCTACCGCCGGTATTGAGATACTGCTAGTATCCGAAACCATGCAACGCCACTTCGAAGTCCTCGTCATCGGTGCCGGGGCATCCGGGCTCGGCGCCGCCGTCCGTCTCGGCCAGGCCGGGATCGACGACTACGCGGTGCTGGAGAAAGCCGCGGAGCTCGGCGGAACCTGGCGCGACAACACCTATCCGGGCTGTGCCTGCGACGTCCCGTCCGCGCTGTACTCCTACTCGTTCGCGCCCAATCCCGAATGGACCCGCGCGTTCGCCAAGCAGCCGGAAATCCGCGCGTACCTGCGGGGGACCGCGGCGCGGTTCGGTGTCACGGAGCGCATCCGGTACGACACCGAAGTGACGCGCGCGCAGTGGAACGAGCGCGACGCTCGCTGGGATCTGGAGACGACGCAGGGCCCGTACGCCGCGCGTGTGCTTGTCGCGGGAACCGGGCCGTGGCACGAGCCGCTCATCCCGGACTTGCCGGGGCTCGACGGCTTTTCCGGCGAGACCTTCCACTCCGCGCGCTGGAACCATGACTACGACCTCACGGGCAAGCGGGTCGCGGTGGTCGGCTCGGGCGCGTCGGCCGTGCAGTTCATCCCCGAGATCGCGGACAAGGTGTCGCGGCTGCACCTGTTCCAGCGCACCGCGCAGTGGGTGCTGCCGAAGCCGGACCACTACGTCCCCGGCGTCGAACGCCTGCTGCTGCGCCGTTTCCCCGCGCTCCAGCGCGCGCTGCGCTCGGCGGAGTACGCCGCGATGGAAGGGCTCGGCATCGGCTTCCGGCATCCGTGGCTGCTGCGCCTGATCCAGCGGATCGGCCTCGCACACCTGCGGATGACCGTGCGGGATCCGGTGCTGCGCAAGGCGTTGACGCCCGACTACACGCTGGGCTGTAAGCGCTTGCTGATGTCGAACACCTACTACCGCGCGCTCACGAAGTCCACTGTGGACGTCCATCCCACGGCGGTGCGGGAGATCGACGGGAACCGGGTGCTCGGTGCCGACGGATCCGTCGCCGAGGTCGACGCGATCATCTTCGGTGCCGGGTTCCACATCCTCGACATGCCGGTCTCGGCGCGCGTGTTCGACGTCGAGGGCCGCAGCCTCGACGATCACTGGCAGGGCAGCCCGCAGGCGTATCTCGGTACCACCGTCGCCGGGTTCCCCAACCTCTACCTGCTGCTCGGCCCGAGCCTCGGCACCGGGCACTCGTCGGCGTTCATGATCCTCGAAGCCCAGCTGCGGCACACGATCGAGGCGATCACGCGGACGCTGCGCGGCGGCTGGTCCAGCGTGCGGGTGCGGCCGGAGGCGCAGGAGGCGTTCAACGCCGAGGTGCAGGCGGCGCTGCCGGGCACGGTCTACCAGGCGGGCGGCTGTTCGAGCTACTACACCGATGTCAACGGGCGCAACAGTTTCAGCTGGCCGTTCTCCACCGGCCGGCTGCGGGCCCAGGTCGGCGCCTTCACCGAAACCGACTACCTGGTTTCCCGGCCCAGCAACGAAAGGACGTCCGATGCGACCGCTGTTCGGTAGCCGCTATCCCGGGATTCCGCTGGACGGCGCGGTCGTCGCGATCACCGGGGCGGGGCGCGGGATCGGCCGCGCCACCGCGGAGGCGTTCGCCGCGCGTGGGGCCACCATCTGCCTCGGCGATCTGGACACGGCTGTCGCGGAGAAGGCGGCGAAGGAGATCGGCGGCACGGCACGGGCCTATCCGCTCGACGTCACGGTTCGCGCGTCCTTCGCCGCGTTCACCGACGCTGTGATCGAGGAGTTCGGCCGGATCGACGTGCTGGTCAACAACGCCGGCGTCATGCCGCTCGGCGACTTCGTCGAGGAGCAGGACGCGCTGAGCCGCACCACGCTGGACGTCAACGTCTGGGGCCTGATCCACGGGATGCGGCTGGTGCTGCCGGGGATGATCGCGGCGGGACGTGGCCACGTCGTCAACATCGCTTCCATGGCGGGGAAAATCCCGATCCCGGGGATGGCGGTGTACAACGCGAGCAAGTTCGCCGCGGTCGGCCTGACCGCCGCGGTGCGCCGGGAATACGCGGCCACGGGCGTGAGCCTCAGCGCGGTGCTGCCCAGCGCCGTCCGCACGGGACTCGCCTCGGGCGTTCCGCTCGGCGGTGGCCTCCCCACGGTCGACCCGGAGGACATCGCCCGCGCCGTGGTGGACAGCTGCCGGACGCGGCGTGCGGAAATCCCCGTGCCGCGCTACGTCGGCGGCTGGGACCTGCTCGCCGCGCTCACCCCGGAACGCGTGATGTCCTTCGTGCGCTCGCTCATCGGCGACAACCGCGCCCTGACGTCCCTGGATCCCGAAGCCCGCGACGACTACACCCGGCGCGTCGCCGGTCAGGTCACCCGCCGTACGTCCTGAGCTGAAGGGGACTTTCCTTGCGGCGGATGCGAGGAAAGTCCCCTTCGGCTCGTCCCGATGCTCTGTCCATTGTGGACGCTGGATGGGCGACCTTAAAGGAATGGTAAAGTAGGTCGCGATGACCGTGACCCGTGCCGCCGCGCCACGGCATCGATCCATCCTGCTCCTGCTGGTCGTGGCCTTCTTCCTCTTCGCGGACGCCACTCCCGAACTGCCCGGTGGCCCCGGTGGCCTGACGGCGAAGGCGGCCGTCGTCGCCCAGCAGACGGTGCCGCATCACGTTGCGGCCCATCCGATCCCGCCGGTCGACGTGCCGCGGGCGGCGACGGCAGGGGCGGCCCGTCCCGGCTTCGGCGAGGTCCTCGCCCAGCACACTCCCGTCGTGGTCCGGCGTCCCGCGCACGCCGCCGAAGCACGCGCTCCTCCCACGGCCTAGTACGCGTCTTCATTCCGTACTCAGCCGTACTCGGAGGTTTTCCCATGAGCGACGCTTGCGAGCGAATCATGGATATCATGCGCCGAAAAGGATTCAACACTGTCTCGCGGAGCGAGGCGATCGCATGAGTTCCGGTCATGCCCTGCTGGCCGTGGGCGGCGCGTTCCTCGCCGCCGGAGTGCTCGCGAGAGCCGGCGCCCGCATCGGGCTGCCCACCATCCCCCTGTTCATGCTGGCCGGCATCCTGCTCGGCCCGCACACCCCCGGACTGTCCCTTGTGGACGACCCGGGCGAGCTGGCCGTGCTGTCCGGGCTCGGCCTCGTCTTCCTGCTGTTCTACCTCGGCCTCGAATTCTCCCTCGACGACCTGGCGAAAGGCGGCCGGAAGCTCGTCGGTGCCGGGCTCAGCTATCTCGCGCTCAACATCGGCGGCGGGCTCGCCTTCGGCTTCGCGCTCGGCTGGGGCACGCGCGAGGCGCTCGTGATCGCCGGTGTGGTCGGGATCTCGTCGTCGGCGATCGTCACCAAGCTGCTGCTCGAAACCCGCCGGATGGACAACCCCGAGTCCCGGCTGATCATGGGTGTCATCGTGATCGAGGACCTGTTCCTCGCGCTGTACCTCGCGATCCTCCAGCCGGTGCTCAACGGCGCCGAGGGTTTCGGCCCGGCGCTGCTCGACTTCGCGAAGGCGTTCGGGTTCCTGCTCGTGCTGGCCGCGCTCGCGCGCTGGGGCGGACGGATCGTGTCGCGGTTCTTCGGCTCCGCCGACGACGAACTGCTCACGGTGTGCTTCGTCGGCGTCGCCGTGCTGGGGGCCGCGGTCGCCGACGAGGTCGGGGTGTCCGACGCCATCGGCGCGTTCATGGTCGGCGTGATGCTCGCCGGGTCGAAGGTCGCCCCCCGTGTCCACAAGCTCGTGCTGCCGCTGCGAGACGCCTTCGGGGCGCTGTTCTTCTTCATCTTCGGGCTCAGCATCGACCCCGGCGAGGTCGGCACGGTGGTCGTCCCGGTGCTGCTCGCCGTGGCGCTGACCATCGTGCTCAACCTGGCGGCGGGCGCGTTCGCCGCACGGCTGCACTCGTTCGACCGGGAGGCCGCGGTCACCATCGCGCTCACCGTGCTCACCCGCGGTGAGTTCTCGCTGGTGCTGGCCGCCCTCGCGACGTCGGCGGGGCTCGACGCGCGGATCGCGCCGTTCGTCGCCGGGTACGTGTTGTTGCTGGCTGTGATCGGGCCACTCGCTGTCACCCGATCGGCGCGGCTCAGCTGGTTGCTACCGGCGGGTACAGTGCGGTCCGGATGACGAGGAGACCCAGGTGAGCGAACGGTTCGGCGGCTACCAGAACGAGATCTACCTGCAGGGAC
Organism: Amycolatopsis sp. NPDC058986; assembly: GCF_042741125.1. Classification (NCBI taxonomy): domain Bacteria; kingdom Bacillati; phylum Actinomycetota; class Actinomycetes; order Pseudonocardiales; family Pseudonocardiaceae; genus Amycolatopsis; species Amycolatopsis sp. NPDC058986. The sequence goes on from NZ_JBHYJW010000061.1 coordinate 51,877, forward strand.
TCGGCGGCACGTACCCGCCGTGCTCGACCGACGCCACGAAGCTGGAGGCCTCGGCACAGCAGCTCCTCGGGGCCGGGCCGTTCTCCTACGTGGCGGGCGCGGCCGGTTCGGGTGCGACGGCTCGCGCCAACCGCGAGGCGTTCGACCGCTGGCGCCTGGTGCCGCGGATGCTCACCGGCGCGACCGACCGGGACCTGTCGACCACACTGTTCGGCGAGCGGCTGGCGGCGCCGGTGCTGGTCGCCCCGGTCGGCGTCCAGTCGATCGTGCACGCCGAGGCCGAATCGGCCAGCGCCAAGGCCGCGGCGTCGGTCGGCCTGCCGTACATCCTTTCGACGGCGTCGTCGACCAGCATCGAGGACGTCGCGGCGGCCAATGGCGAGGGGCAGCGCTGGTTCCAGCTGTACTGGCCGGCCGACTCCGACGTCTGCGCGAGCATCCTCGCGCGGGCGAAGCGGGCCGGGTTCAGCACGCTCGTCGTGACGCTCGACACGTGGACGCTGGCCTGGCGGCCCGGCGACCTCGACCAGGCTTACCTGCCGTTCCTGCACGGCGAGGGGCTCGCGATCCCGTTCTCCGACCCGGTGTTCCGCGGCATGCTGGAGAAGACACCGGAGGAGGACACGCCCACGGCGGTGCTGCGGTGGATCGGGATGGTCACCGGCACCGACCGCACCTGGGACCGGCTGCCGTTCCTGCGTGAGCACTGGGACGGCCCGATCGTCCTCAAAGGAATCCAGCACGTCGGCGACGCGCGCCGCGCGATGGAGGCCGGGATGGACGGCATCGTCGTGTCCAACCACGGCGGCCGCCAGGTCGACGGCGCGATCGCTTCGCTCGACGCGCTGCCCGGCGTCGTCGCGGCGGTGGGCGACCGGATCGAGGTGCTGTTCGACTCGGGTATCCGCACCGGTGCCGACGTCGTGAAGGCGCTGGCCCTCGGTGCGAAGGCGGTGCTGCTCGGGCGGCCGTGGGTGTACGGGCTGGCCCATGCCGGCGAGTCCGGCGTCCGGCACGTGCTGCGGAGCCTGCTGGCCGATCTGGACCTGACGATGGGGCTGTCCGGCCACCGCACGCTCGCCGACCTCGGCCCGGATTCCCTCTCCCACGCCTGACCTTCCCGGTCGCCACCCGGCGGGGCCCATGCGTCCGCCGGGGAGCGGGACCGGGTCACCTACGGCATATTGGGACGACTCGCTCGTCACGCACGGCTATCCTTGGTCCCGGTACCAATCCGACCGAAAGCAGGCGGATACGGTCCGCAGCCGACCTGCTCGTAGATACCCTGTCCGCCGTGGCTGCCGTCGGATTGGTAACGAACGGCACAGTATGTCCACACCATCCCCCCTCGAAGCGCAGCGTGCCCGGCTGCCGGAGTTGATGCTGCGTGACGAGCATCGGCTGCGGCGGCGGCTCGACGGCGCCCGCCGCGCCCGCGACAAGCAGGCCGTCGCGGCCCAGATCGCCGCCGACATCGACGTCGCCGAGCTGCGCGTGCAGACGAGGCGCGAGAGCGTCCCCAAGATCGAGTACCCGGCGGAGCTGCCGGTCAGCAAGCTGAAGGACGAGATCGCCGACGCGATCCGCGAGCACCAGGTCGTGATCGTCGCGGGGGAGACGGGGTCGGGCAAGACCACGCAGCTGCCCAAGATCTGTCTCGAACTCGGCCGCGGCATCCGGGGCCAGATCGGGCACACGCAGCCGCGGCGGCTGGCCGCGCGCACGGTCGCGGACCGGATCGCGAGCGAGCTGAAGACCGAACTCGGCGAGGCCGTCGGCTACAAGGTCCGGTTCACCGACCATTCGGGACAGGACACGCTCGTCAAGTTGATGACCGACGGCATCCTGCTGGCGGAGATCCAGACCGACCGGATGCTGCGCCAGTACGACACGCTGATCATCGACGAGGCGCACGAGCGCAGCCTCAACATCGACTTCATCCTCGGCTATCTCAAGCAGCTGCTGCCGCGCCGCCCGGACCTCAAGGTGATCATCACCTCGGCGACGATCGATCCGGAGCGGTTCTCGAAACATTTCGGGGACGCCCCGATCGTCGAGGTCTCCGGCCGTACCTATCCGGTCGAGGTCCGGTATCGCCCGATCGTCGACCCGGACGATCCTGCCGCGGATCCGGACCGCGACCAGACGCAGGCGATCTGCGACGCGGTCGACGAACTGTCCGCCGAGGGCCCCGGCGACATCCTCGTGTTCCTCTCCGGCGAGCGCGAGATCCGCGACACCGCGGACGCGCTGAACAAACAGGATCTCCGCAACACCGAGGTCCTGCCGCTCTACGCGCGACTGTCCTCTTCGGACCAGTACCGGGTCTTCCAGCGCCATACCGGCCGCCGGATCGTGCTCGCCACGAACGTCGCCGAGACGTCGCTGACGGTGCCCGGCATCAAGTACGTCATCGATCCCGGCACCGCGCGGATCTCGCGGTACAGCCACCGCACCAAGGTCCAGCGTCTGCCGATCGAGCCGGTGTCGCAGGCGTCGGCGAACCAGCGCAAGGGCCGGTGCGGCCGGACCTCCGACGGCGTCTGCATCCGGCTGTACTCCGAGGACGACTTCGACGCGCGGCCCGAGTTCACCGATCCGGAGATCCTGCGTACCAACCTCGCGTCGGTCATCCTGCAGATGACGTCGCTGGGACTCGGGGACATCGCGGCGTTCCCGTTCGTGGAGCCGCCGGACCGGCGCCAGGTCTCCGACGGCGTCCAGCTGCTGCAGGAACTCGGCGCATTTGACGCGGCGGCGAAGGACGAGGGCAGGCGGCTCACCGACATCGGGCGCAAGCTCGCGCAGCTGCCGGTCGATCCGCGGATGGCACGGATGGTCCTGGAGGCCTCACACAACGGCTGCGTCCGCGAGGTCATGATCATCGCCGCCGCACTGTCCATTCAGGACCCCCGGGAGCGGCCGGCCGAGAAGCAGCAGGCGGCGGACGCCCAGCACGCGCGGTTCGCCGATCCGACGTCGGACTTCCTGGCCTACCTGAAGCTGTGGGAGTACGTCACCGATCAGCAGAAGGCCTTGTCCAGCAACCAGTTCCGCAAGCTGTGCCGCAACGAGTACCTGAACTACCTGCGGGTGCGGGAATGGCAGGACATCTTCAGCCAGCTGCGTCAGCTCGCGAAACCGCTCGGCATCACGCTGAACACGGAGCCCGCGGATCCGCAGCGCATCCACACGTCGCTGATCGCCGGGCTGCTCTCGCACATCGGGCTCAAGGATCCCGCGAAGGGTGACTATCTCGGTGCGCGGGGCGCGCGGTTCGCGGTGTTCCCCGGTTCGGCGCTGTTCAAGAAGCAGCCGCGCTGGGTGATGTCGGCGGAGCTGGTCGAGACGTCCCGGCTGTGGGGCCGGGTCAACGGCCGGATCGAGCCGGAATGGGTCGAACCGCTGGCCGGGCACGTCGTCAAGCGGAACTACTCCGAGCCGCACTGGGAACGCAAGCAGGGCGCGGTCATGGCGGTGGAGAAGGTGACGCTGTACGGCGTCCCGCTGGTGGCCGACAGGCGCGTCAACTACGGCAAGATCGATCCCGAGCTGTGCCGCGAGCTGTTCATCCGGCACGCGCTGGTCGAGGGCGACTGGCAGACCAACCACAAGTTCTTCGCCGAGAACCGGGCGCTGCTCGACGAGGTCGAGGATCTGGAGAACCGCGCTCGCCGGCGGGACATCCTCGTCGACGACGAGACGTTGTTCGAGTTCTACGACGAGCGGCTGCCCGCGGACATCGTCTCGGTGCGGCATTTCGACAGCTGGTGGAAGAAGGCGCGGCGCGAGCAGCCGGATCTGCTGAGCTTCGAAAAGGCGATGCTGATCAACGATTCCGCGGGCGGGGTGCGGGAGGCGGACTACCCGGATTCGTGGACCCAGGGCACGCACGCGTTCGCGCTGACGTATCAGTTCGAGCCGGGTTCCGACGCCGACGGCGTCACCGTCCACATTCCGCTCGCGGTGCTGAACCAGGTCACCGCGGACGGATTCGACTGGCAGGTGCCGGGCCTGCGCGAGGAGCTGGTGACCCAGCTGGTCAAGGCGTTGCCCAAGCAGCTGCGACGCAATTTCGTGCCTGCGCCGGATCACGCGAAGCTCGTGCTCTCCCGTGTCGGGCCGGCCGACGGGCCACTGCTCGACGTCGTGTCCGAGGAACTCGAGCGGCTGCGCGGGGTTTCCGTGCGGCCGGAGGACTTCCAGCTCTCGTCGGTGCCCGACCATCTGCGGATGACGTTCCGGGTGCTCGACGACCGGCGCCGGAAGGTCGCCGAGGGCAAGGACGTCGAGGAGCTGAAGCGCCGTCTTTCGGGCAAGGTGCGGGCGACGATCTCGAAGGCCGCGCCCAGCATCGAGCGTGCGGGCCTGACCTCGCCCGCGTTCGGGGAACTGCCGAAGGTGTTCGCGAGCAAGCAGCGCGGCCACGACGTGCGGGCGTACCCGGCGCTGGTCGACGAGGGTTCGTCGGTCGCGGTGCGGCTGCTCGACACGCCGGGCCAGCAGGAGAACGCGATGTGGGCGGGCACGCGGCGGATGCTGCGGCTGAGCCTGAACTCGCCGATGAAGTTCATCACCCGGAACCTGAGCAACTCCGCGAAGCTCGTGCTCAACCGGAACCCGCACGGCAGCGTCGCCGGGCTGCTGGAGGACTGCGTCGACTGCGCGGTCGACAAGCTGATGGCCGAGGCCGGGGGACCGGTGTGGGACGAGGCCGGGTTCGCGGTGCTGCTGGAGAAGGTCCGGGCAGGGCTGAACCCGGGTGTATTGGCCGTGCTCACCGAGGTCGAACGCATCCTGCGCGCGGCGAACGACGTCGAAACCGTGCTCCCCGACGCCCGCGGCCCGGCGGAATCGCTCGCCGACATCCGGGCGCAGCTGGCCGGTTTGATGTATCCGGGTTTCGTGACGGCCACTGGCCAGGACCGGCTGCCTCATCTGGTGCGTTACCTGCGGGGAATCGAGCGGCGGCTGGACAAGCTGCTGACCGACCCGACGCGGGATCTGCAGCGCACCGCCGACGTCGCGTGGATCACCCGCGAGTACGAGGACGCGCTGGCCTCGCTGCCGCCGGGCGAGTCGTCACCGGCCCTGCGTGAGGTGCGCTGGATGATCGAGGAACTCCGCGTGAGCTTCTTCGCCCAGACCCTCGGCACCGCACACCCTGTCTCGCTCAAACGCATCACCCGAGCCATCGACGACGCCCTCGCCTGATCACGCGAGTTCTCCGTCCAATCACGCGAGTTACGCGCCTGATCACGCGAGTTACGCGCTGAGTCACGCGAGATCTCCGTCTGCGCACACTGGGGCCGTTCGTGATCGAGTGGCGGTCTCGCGTGATTGAGCGGCGATCTCGTGTGATTGGAGGCGGAACTCGCGTGATGGGGGACGTCACTTGGCGTCGGCGTAGGTGTCGACGGGGGCGATGTGCAGGGGGAAGCGGACAGGGCAGGCGGGGCCGAAGAGGAGGCGCGCGGCTTCGGTGACGCTGTCCACAATGGACGCGGAGATTTGGTCGGCGAGTTCGGCGGGGGTGTGCACGATGACCTCGTCGTGCTGGAAGAAGACGAGGTGCGCGGGAGCGGGAAGGCGCTGGCGCAGGGTGGCCAGCATGATGGCGGTCATGTCGGCGGCGCTGGCCTGCACGACGAAGTTGCGGGTGAACCGGCCCCAGCCGCGGGAGGCCCGGCGCGCCTTGGTCTCCGCCGCCTCGTCCTCCGCGAGGCCGCCGGTCAGTGCCCGCCAGGCGGCCGACGGCGCCGGGGACGTCCGGCCCAGCCGCGAGCGAACGCGTTCGCCGCGTTCGCCTGCCTGCGCCGCATGCTCCACATAGGACACCGCGTCCGGGAAACGCTGACGCAGCAAGCCGAGCAGCGGACCCGCCTCGCCGGACGTGCCCCCGTACATCGCCGAGAGCATCGCGATCTTCGCCCTGTCCCGATCGCTTCGCTCGTCGTGCGCCGGGGCGACGTAGCGGGCGCCGGAGAACAGCGCCTCGCCCAGCCGCGCGTACAGATCCGTCGCCGCCGAGACCTCGGCGAGCCGCCGGTCGCCGGACAACGCCGTCAGCACCCGGGGTTCGAGCTGGGCGGCGTCGGCCACCACGAGCTTCCAGCCCGGGTCCGCGCGGACGCAGGTGCGCAGGATCTTCGGGATCTGCAGCGCCCCGCCGCCGCGGCTGGCCCAGCGCCCCGACACGACCCCGCCGACGACGTAGTGCGGGCGGAACCGCCCGTCGGTGACCCATTCGTCGAGCCACGCCCAGCCGTTGGCGGTATGCAGCCGGGACAGCTCCTTGTACTCCAGCAGCGGCTCGACGGCGGGATGGTCGATCCCGCGCAGCAGGTACTTCCGCGCCGACGGCACCTCGATCCCGGCCCTGGCCAGCGCGCGGACGACGGTGGCAGGCGAGTCCGGGTTGACCGGGCGCCCGTCGAAGGCCGCGCTGATCCGCTCGGCCAGCTCGACCAGCCGTTTCGGCCGCTGACCCGCCGGGACACGGGCACCCAGCCGCTCGGCGAGCAGCTCCCGGTGCAGATCGGCGCGCCAGGGCAGCCCGTCCGCCGACATCTCGGCCGCCGCCAGCGCGCTCGCCGACTCCGCGGCCAGCAGCAGCCGCATCCGGTCAGGATGCTCGGTGGCGGCGATCCGGCGTTCCTGTTCGGCCAGCACCCGGCGGGCCGCGTCGAGCACCGTGACCCCGGCGGGCAGCCCCGGCCCGCGCGTCTCGAACAGCGTCGGCTGCGCCAGCTCGGCGAACGCCGGATCGTCACCCTCGGGCACCTCTTCGCCGTTCGCTCTCGCCAGCGCCGCGCGCAGGCCGCGTGACTCGCTCTCCCGGCCCTCGTAGGCCAGCAGCAGCCCCTCGGCCAGCGTCAGGTCGTGACAGCGCCGGACCCGCAGCCCGCCTCCGACCAGCACCGGGTAGAACTGCTCGGCCGAGGTGAACACCCAGCGCGGCGCGTGCTCGGCCTCCAGTCGCCGGGCGTGCGCGACCAGCGCCGCGTCGTCGAGCCCCCACCGGCTCCACGACGGCGCGTCCGGGACGTGGACCGCGTGGCTCCCGTCCTCTTCCTGACCGGCGAACACCTGCACGGACACAGTGTGCGGGCGACCACCGACAATTCCGGCCGCGATCACCGTCCGGCACCACTCTGGTGCAGCGCGCGTCGTTGGTTTACTGTCGAGTAGCTCCCATACCGCCGGTACGGCCCCGCCGGTGTGGGTCCTCGACGCGGCAACGAAGCAGCAACGGAGGTACCCGGATGAAGTACCCGGCCAACGTGGCCGAGTTCGCCACCTCGGTGACGGGCAAGGTCGCCGAGACGGTGCGCAGCGTGGACGTCATGCGCCGTGCGGGCCTGGTCCCCTTCCCCCGGCTCGACGAGGGCCTGCGATCGCTCATCGCGATCAACAAGTACGGCCCCTTCGCCGGTGCCAATCACATCTCCGCGCGGCGGAACCCGTCCGCGGTCGGCATCGTCGACGAGCTGGGACCGCTCACCTACAAGCAGCTCGACGACCGGTCCAACGCGCTGACCAGGGCCTGGACCGAGCGTGGCCTCGGCACCGGCTCGGTGATCGCCGCGTTGTGCCGCGACCACCGCGGCCTGGTCGTCACGATGGCCGCCGTCGGCAAGCTCGGCGGGAAGCTGCTGCTGATGAACACCGGCTTCGCCAAGCCGCAGCTGACCGACGTCGCCGCGCGCGAAGGCGTCACCGCGCTGGTCTACGACCACGAGTTCACCGGGCTGCTCGACGCGATCCCGGACACGGTGGACCGCTACCTCGCGTGGGTCGACCCCGGCCAGGAGCTGGCCGACCGGTCCGTCCCGGTGCTGGACGAGCTGATCGCGAGCACCGACGACCGGCCGGTGCCGGCCCCGGCCAGGCCCGGCGGTTTCGTGCTGCTGACCAGCGGGACCACCGGGACACCCAAGGGCGCGCCGCGGCCGCACACCTCGGCGCTGGCCTCCGCGCAGTTCCTCGACCGGATTCCGTTGCGCGCCAACGAAGCCACGTACATGGGCGCGCCGCTGTTCCACGGCACCGGGCTCTCGCAGTTCATCCTGTCCTCGGCGCTCGGCTCGAAGGTCCTGATGCGCCGGAAGTTCGATCCGGAGGAGGCGCTGCGCGGCGTCGCCGAACACCGGTGCACCGCGCTGGTCCTGGTGCCCACGATGTTGCAGCGCATCGTGGACCTGCCCGCCGAGGTGCTGGAGAAGTACGACACCTCGTCGCTGCGCATCATCTTCGTCGCCGGGTCGGCGTTGTCGCCGGATCTCGGGAACCGGGCGAACGCGGCGTTCGGGCCGGTCGTGCACAACCTCTACGGCTCGACCGAGGTCGCGGTCGCCACGGTCGCCACGCCGGAGGACTGGGAGAAGGCGCCGGGCACCGTCGGCCGTCCCCCTGTCGGCTGCAAGGTCGCGCTGTACGACGAAAAAGGCGGCAAGATCACCGAGCCGAACGTGACCGGGCGGGTGTTCGTCGGCAGTGGGCTCAGCTTCGGCGGGTACACCGACGGGCGGCACAAGGAGATCATCGACGGGCTGCTTTCCAGCGGCGACGTCGGGCATTTCGACGAGGACGGGTTGCTGTTCATCGACGGCCGTGACGACGAGATGATCGTTTCGGGCGGCGAAAACGTGTACCCGATCGAGGTGGAGAACCTCCTCGTCGAACGGCCGGACGTGCTGGAGGCCGCGGTGATCGGCGTCGAGGACGCCGAGTTCGGGCAGCGGCTCAAGGCGTTCGTGGTGCTCAGCGAGGACTCCTCGCTGGACGTCGAAGGCGTTCGTGACTACGTGAAGGCGAATCTGGCCCGGTACAAGGTGCCGCGCGACGTCGAGTTCCTGGACGAGCTGCCGCGCAACGCGACCGGCAAGGTCCTGCGCAACAAACTCCGCTGACGAGGTAAGCGCCTTCAGGCCCACCGAACGACGTGCCGTTAAGGCCACCTTACGGGCGTCCGACGCCCGTAAGGC